>CAZTMA010000011.1:0-59878 GCA_964614645.1 uncultured Anaerolineales bacterium | reverse complement strand
CCTGAGCGGGACGATCCGGGCCGGCCTCGACCCTTGCGCGGCCCTGCAGGTGCACATCGACCTGCCGCCGGGCGGGAGCGACGAAGTGTGGTTCCTGCTCGGCCAGGGCGCAGACCGCGCCGAAGCCATCACCCTGGCGTGCCGCTACCAGGACGGGGATGCAGTCGAGCAGGCGTGGCAGGCCGTCCACGGTTTCTGGGACGACCTGCTGGACGTCGTGCAGGTTCGCACACCCGAACGGAGCATGGACCTGCTCCTGAACCGCTGGCTGCTGTACCAGAGCCTCGCCTGCCGCATCTGGGGGCGCTCGGGCTTCTATCAGTCGAGCGGCGCATTCGGCTTCCGCGACCAGTTGCAGGACGTCATGGGCACGATCCATGCCGCGCCCCACCTGGCCCGCGAGCACATTATCAGCGCGGCGAGCCGCCAGTTCGAGGCCGGCGACGTGCTGCACTGGTGGCACCCGCCCTCAGGCCGCGGGGTGCGGACACGCTGCTCGGATGACCTGCTGTGGCTGCCTTATGTCACAGCGCACTACATCGAGGCCACCGGCGACCTGTCCATCCTGGACGAACGAATGCCCTTCCTGCAGGCGCCGCCGCTCGCAGAGGGCGAAGACGATCGTTATGGCGAGTATGCGTCCACGACCTTCCAGGGGACGCTGTACGACCACTGCCGCCGCGCGCTCGAACGCGGGCACACGGCCGGCCCCCATGGCCTGCCGCTGATGGGGAGCGGGGACTGGAACGATGGGATGAACCGCGTCGGCGTCGAGGGCCGGGGCGAGAGCATCTGGCTCGGGTGGTTCCTGTCCGCAACGCTCGTGCGTTTTGCGGCCGTGTGCGAGGCACGCGGCGATGGGGCGCAGGGCACTGCCTACCGGGAACGGGCCGCCACGGTACAGGAGGCTTTGGAAGCGCACGGCTGGGATGGTGACTGGTACCTGCGGGCCTACTACGATGACGGCACGCCGCTGGGCTCGGGCTCGGACAGCGAGTGCCAGATCGACGCCATCGCGCAGTCCTGGTCCGTGCTGTCTCAGGCCGGGGACCCGGCCAGGGCGAACCGGGCGATGGATGCCGTGCTGCAGCGCCTGGTCCGCGCGGAAGACCGCCTGCTCCTGCTGTTCACCCCGCCCTTCGACCAGACGCCGCACGACCCCGGCTATATCAAGGGCTATGTGCCCGGCACGCGCGAGAACGGGGGCCAGTACACCCACGCCGCCATCTGGACGACGTGGGCCTGCCTCGAACTTGGCCGCGCGGCCGCCGCCGAAAGGCTCTTCCGGCTGCTCAACCCGGTCCTCCATGCGGACACGGCAGCCGCAGTCGACCGGTATAAGGTGGAACCCTATGTGATTGCGGCCGATGTCTACAGCGTCGCGCCCCATACGGGCCGGGGCGGCTGGACGTGGTACACCGGATCCGCGGCGTGGATGTATCGCTTAGGGGTAGAGGGCATTCTCGGTCTGCGCCGCATAGCGGGAGACCTGCAGATCGACCCCTGCATCCCGCCGGACTGGCCCGGCTACGAGGCCACCTACCGCCACGGCACGGCCACCTACCGCATCCGTGTGCGCCGGAACGGGGGTTCCGCCGGCCCGACCATCACCGTGGACGGCCGGTCGGTTGCCGGGAATCTCGTCGAGCTGCACGACGACGGCGCGGAGCATCAGGTGGACGTCGTCATAGCGGCCGGTTAGGGAAGGGGTGCGCGGGGCCATCTCGAATAACCGAATCACGCCACGAATAACCGAATCCTCTCCTGGCACGGAAATTCGCGTATTCGTGTCGCCATTCGCGTATTCGCGATGGCCGCGCCACCACCCCCGCGTTACCCTCCCGCGTTCTTCACATACCTGTCAAAGAACTCCACCGACCGCTGCAGGGCCAGGCCGAGGTTGTTCGACAGGTTGTGGTTGTCGCCCGAGTATTCGAAATACTCGACCGGCATGCTGATTCCTTCGTCCTGCGCCTGCTGATACACATTGCGCGAGAACTCGACCGGCACCTCGACATCCCCCGTCCCGTGGTGCAACTGGACGGGACCGGACAGGTCCGCCAGGTAGCTCGCAGGCGAGATGGTCGCCCAGAAAGCCGGATTCTCCTCCGGCGTGCCATACATCTCGGTCAATTCCTGCCGCCAGCGCCGCTGCCGCTCCGGGATGTTGAGCGGCGGTGCGCTGCTCGGCCGCCGCCAGTTGTTCATCATGTCCGGATAAGAGGCAATCACGCCCGCCCAGATGACGCCAGCCTTGATGTCCGGGGTGCTCACCATCGCGCGCAGCGTGATGTGGCCGCCCATCGAGTGGCCCCACATGCCGATGCGGTTCGCGTCTGCGTCGGCATAGCGCTTCACCGACCCGACCGCGTTCAGCACATCGATCGTGTAGCCGGGCGAGCCGTAGCCGCCCTCCGCCTCGCCCTCAGAATTGCCGTGCCCGCGGTAATCGGGCCGGAAGACGATGTAACCGCTGCGCGCAAAGGCATCCACGTATGCGATATAGCGTTCCGTTGTCCGGTACTGTGCGGGCGGGATGTAGCCGTGGTTGAAGATGACCGCGGGCCAGCCGGTCGCGGGCTTCTCGCCGTTCGGAACCGTCAGTAAGGCGTAGATCTTCAGCCCCTCGGACAGGTACGACGCCAGGTAACGCTGGTAGTTCGAGCCGGGCTGGAGCACCTGCTCGACGACGATGTCGCTGCCGGGGTATTCCCCCTGCCGCATCACTTCGATCATCAGCGGGTTGAGCGGCGTGGCGGTCGGGCTGGGCGTCGCGGTCACCGTGGGCGACGGCGTGGCGGACGGCGTGCTGCTGGGTGTCTCCGTCGGCGCAGGCGTGACGCTCGCCGTCGCCGTGGGCGGCTGCGATGTGGCCGTCGCGGCCGGCGTGGCGCTGACGGCCGCCACCGGTGCGACCGTCGGCAATGCCTCCGCCGCGCCGGTGCTGCATCCGGCCGCCATCACTGCCATCAGGAGCAGCCCTATGTATATTCCCCAACGCTTCATATGAATCTTCACCTTCTCGCATGAGTGGTGGTGATTCTATATGAAGGAGCCGCGCATCGCTGTGCCCGCGCTTCCTGTCGATGGGGCGATTTCAGGGGACGATGATCTGCACGTCTACGGTGCCCGGCAGGATGGGCAGCGCTTCACGCGCGCACGGTTCGCCGTTGACGGTGCAGCCGGGCGCTTCGCCCGCCATTCCGCGGCGCACGCGGATATCGTAGCGCGCGCCGCGGAATGGCCGGACGATGCGATAGCCATCCCACCCGGCCGGCAGGTCGCGCGCCACGTGCAGCCCATCCAGCCGTGCTTCAACGCCCAGGACACCCTCGACGAGCGCGCGCAGATACCAGCCGGATGAACCTGTGTACCACGTCCACGCACCGCGGCCGGCGTGCTCGGAGTCGGGGCCTTCGACGTTGCCGGGCATCACGTACGGCTCGCCCATGTAGACGTCCGGCTCCTCCCCGCGGCGTGCGGGGTTGAAGCTGGACCAAAGGCGGTAGGCGCGGTCAACGGCCCGCTCGCCGTGCGCGTCACCCAGCTTGCGTTCGGCCAGCACGGCCCAGCATGCCGCATGGACGTACACGCCGCCGTTCTCGCGCACGCCCGGCGCGTAACGGGTCAGATAGCCCACGGCAGAGTCCGGGACCGAGAAGGCGGGGGCGAAGAGCAGCGCGCCGTACGGCTGGTACAGGTGCTCGCGTGCGGATGCCATCGCCCTCAGGGCGCGTTCTCGCGGAGCCAGCCCGCTCAACACGGACCAGGTCTGCGCGTTGAGGAAGATGCGGCCCTCCCTGTTCTCCGCGGACCCGATCGGCGCGCCTTCGTCGGTGCTGGCGCGCCAGTACCATGCGCCGTCCCAACCGTGCGCGTTGGTCGCCCCGGCCAGTGCATCCGCCTCGCGGCGGAAGCGCGCCCGCACGGCTTCGTCGAGCGGGGGCAGCCCGGCCCAGGCGGTCAGGAGCGCGTAGAGGAAGTGGGCCATCCAGATGCTCTCGCCCCGGCGGCCCGCGCCCACCGCGTTGAGCCCGTCGTTCCAGTCGCCCTCCAGGATGAGCGGGAGGCCGCGCGGACTGAGCCGGTCCAGTGCGACGTCGAATGCCGCGAGACAGTGGGCCAGCAGGGAGGCCGACCCGTCGTCAAAGAAGGCAATCTCCTCATCGAGACAGGTGAAGTCGCCGGTCTCCTCGATGTAACGGTGGACGACATAGGGCAGCCAGAGCAGGTCGTCGCTGTAGTTCGAGCGCAGGCCCGACTCTGCCAGCGGATGCCACCAGTGCAGGACGATGCCGTCGCGATACTGGTGTGCCGCATGGAGGCGGATCTGGGCCAGCGTCCTCTCCGGCTGGCCGAGGAGCAGCCAAGTCAGGCTGTCCTGGAGCTGGTCGCGAAAGCCATAGGCGCCGCCGGTCTGATAGTAGGCCGTGCGCCCGAACATGCGCCCCGCGATGGCCTGGTATTTCAGCCAGGTGTTGCCCATCACGTTGAGCGCGTCATCAGGGGTCTCGAGGGTGAGTCCGGCGGTAATGCCCTGCCAAAAGCGCCGCGTCTCCGCGAGCGCCTCCTGCGCAGCCTCCACGGACCGGTATTTCTGCACGACGTCCAGCGCGCGTGCCTCATCATGCGTCGCGCCCAACGCAAACACCAGCTCGGTTTCGGCGTCCGGCCCCACCTCGACTTCGACCTGGAGGCTGGCGATGGCGTCGCCCCAGCGGCCCGACGTGCCCTGCAACCGGCCCGTGCGCACGGCTTGCGGGTCGCCCGGCCGGCCATGACGCCCCAGGAAGGCCAGCTTGTAGCCCTCGAAGCTGGCCGGCCGGGGTGAGACGCTGTGAAATGCCACGTAGGGCCAGTCCCGGTTCCAGTGGGGGCCGCTTTGCCCCGGGAGGTCCCACAGCACCTTGCGGGCCAGCAGTGCCCCGTGCTCGGCACTGAAACGCGTTTCAATGAAGACCGAGTGGAACTCGCGATGCCAGTCGGGGGCCGCGCCGAGCAGCCATTCCAGGTAGGAGAACACCTGCAGCCGCCGCGCAGTCTGGCTCCGATTGGCAATCTTCAGCAGCCAGAGCTCAGAGGGATCAGCAACCGGCACGAAGTAGGTCACGGTCGTGGCGATGTCGTTGCACTGCCCGCTGATGATCGAATAGCCCAGGCCGTGGCGCACGGTGTAGTCTTGCAGACAGGCGCCGCACGGCTGCCAGGTGGGCGACCAGAACTCGCCCGTGGCGCTGTCGCGCAGATAGAGGAACTTGCCTGCTTCATCGCGGATGAGGTCCTGCTCCCAGCGCGTGATGCGGTTGAGGCTGGCATGGGTCAGCCAGCTATAGCCGCTCCCTGCCTGCGAGAGCGTCAGACCGTAGTCGCCGTTGGTCAGGACGTTGATCCAGGGATAGGGCGTGTCGGGCCGGGTGATGACGTACTCCCGGCCGTCGTCGGTGAAGTGGCCGTAGGTGTTTGCCAGGCGCATGGCTCCTCCAAACTACGCGACCGTGCCACGTTGTAGGGGCGATCCAAGCGGTCGAATGACCGCCGATCGCCCAACCGCACCAGGGGCGATCCAAGCGGTCGAATGACCGCCGATCGCCCCAATCGCGTCCGGGGCGATCACACAGGATCGCCCCTACCGTCTTTCGCCCGGGGCGATCACATAGGATCGCCCCTACCGGCCGGCAGAGAACTCCTCCGCGGCCAGCAGAGGCTGGATTGTATCCTCAACCTCGTCCGCGAAATAGTCGCGGAACTCATCGTCAGTCAGATGGTTGGCCAGGGCAGCCATGACCATGCCCTGGTCCAGCGCCAGGTAGTACTTCGCGACCTCGCCGGTGTCCACGTTCACCGAATCATAGAACCCACCCCAGCCATAGACGTCAAACCTGGCGCGGAGCTTCGCGAGGTTCGCCACCGCTTCGCCGTGCGCGAACTCGAGCGCGAGGAAGGAGGCGTGGGGTGTCACGACGCCGTTCGTATAAGCCTCGGGCGGCGGGATGTTCTGCGTCTCGCGGCCGGGGCAGGCATCGAAGCCGTAATCCACCAGCGTGCCGTCATTGTTGGACGGGTAACCGTTCGGCTCCATGCCGATCGCATCTACCCCGTAGACACCGTATCCGCCGGAGGGATTGTTGGCCGGAGAGAAGCCCCAGTAACCATACTGCGCCTCGTGCCGGCCATGCTCGATCTGCGCCTGGACGTACAACGGGTGATTCACGCCCCAGCTCAGCGGGCCCCACTCCGCCTCAGGCACGAGCAGGTTGGGCATCAGCGCCTCGAACATGCTCCCGCCCCAGCTCGGCACGATGTTCATCCCGCGATAGGGGTACGCGCCTTCGAAGACCTGTACGCCCAGGTACTCGCGGAACTCGCCGACGGGCTGCGTTTCCGCCCAGCTCCAGTCACAGGTGGGCAGGAAGGTGCGGAACATCCGGTAGTAGTGCTCCGGCGGGACGTCGCCCATGTCGATACCGAGATAGCTGGCGATGCGCGGCTCTGTGTTGAGCGTGCCGTAGTGATGGCACGTGAAACCGGCAGTGATTCCCAGGTCGCTGCCCGGCCGGCAATCGTAGCTGTCCACAGCCGCCACGGCCACTTGGTTCGGCGGCAGCTCCGTCCAGTAGCCGCCGCGCAGTTGGCCCTCGGTCGGGTTGTAGTAGAAGCCGAAGTCCATCGTGCTCAGGATGGCGTCGGCCTGCGCGGCCAGCTCCGGCATGGCATTCCCGACCATGATGAGCGCGGCAGCCAGCCAGCCGTTGTCCACGCTGGACAGGAAGGGATAGACCGGGTCGCCGTTCGCGGGCCAGGTCGTAAGCCGGGCGCCGGTCGCGGGATCGTACCAGTTGAAGAACTGCCCGCTCTCCGTGTGCCGTTCCAGCGTGGCAACAGTCGTCAGCGTCTGCTCCACGCGTGCGAGCGCCTCATCCGCGGTGATGATGCCCAAGTCGCGGGCCGCGATGGTGCTCCACAGGTAGGTTCCGATGTTCGTGGGCGAAGTGTAGGCGCTGCGCTCGCGGGTTTCCCCATGGATATTGTCCGCAGGCAGACCGTTGGGATAGACCAGCGCCTCAAATGACTCCCAGGTGTTGGCGGCCACGCGATAGAGCAGACCGTTGCCGCCGATATTACCGGCACGTTCCAGCGCGGGTGCGGTAGGCGGCGCGGTCTGGCCCGCATACACGGCCGCGGGCATGAGCAACATTACGATCAGCAACAGGGTCAGATTTCGATACAGCTTCGTGTTCATCGTTTCGCCTCTCTGCATAACCAGGTCTCTCAGCTTCGCTGCTGGCAGAGTTGCACACCTGGCGCGGCTAATCCTCCGGCCCGAGCCGCGCCAGGTGTGCCTGCGCCTGCTCGATCAGGTCGGGCCGGTTCGGGAAGAGTCGCGGCATCTCCTCGTAGATATCGCGCGCCGAACGCGCATCGCCGTCGGCTTCGTACAGCTCACCCAGGCGCAGGTAGATTTCCCCGAAATAGGGCACATCGCGCCTGCCCGTGTTGGAGACGATATAATCCTCCGCGTCCGCGATGGTCAGCCGTTGCGTAATGATCTCCTGGATGCGGTCGCGGGCGAGCGACTGCTGGCCGCCCTTGGGCCAGGCAGACGCGTGCGCGAAGATGCGCTCCACCTGGATGTAGCCGCCCTCCGTGATGTATTGAGCCTCATCTTCATCGTAGCGCTCGCCGCCGGAGAGAGCCTTGAGGTAATCGCCCGCGGCATAGGAGGCGTCTGCGTCTGCGATAAAGCGCGTGGCCAGCCGGTTGGCGTTGAACCAGGCGAGTGCATACGTCCCGGCAAACAGCAGCACTACGATCAGCAGAACGAGCGGGCCGCGGAATCGGCTGGCGCGGCTCTGTACGCCCTCCGGCGGCGGCGTTCCCGAGGGTTGCGCGCTGACGCCCGGTGTCGAGGTGGTTGGCGGTCCGACAGATACAGTCATGTGGCCCTCACTTCAATGTCACGTTGGCGAATGCCGCCATAAACTGATCCTGCAGGAAGAAGTACACAATGACCAGGGGCAGCGTGACCATGGTGGTCGCGGCCCAGATCTCCTGGATGTTCTCACCGGGCACGGAGGTCTGGAACTGGTGCAGGCCGAGTTGGACGGTCCAGGTCTCCGGCCGGTTGAGATACAGCAGCGGCCCCATGAAGTCATTCCAACTGCCCATGAAGTTCAGGATGCCGACGGTCGCCAGCACGGGCCGGCTGATCGGCATGATGATCTGCAGGAACAGCCGGAACTCATTGGCGCCGTCGAGGCGTGCGGCTTCGATCTGCTCATCTGGGATGCCCGTCATGAACTGGCGAATCAGGAAGATGTTGTAGACGCTCACGGCGGATGGAATGATGAGCGCATGGAACTGCCCCACCCAGCCCAACTCGTACATGATGACGTAGGTTGGGATCAGGAACAGCACGCCGGGAATCATCATGGTCGAGAGCATGAACCCGAAGAGCTTGTCGCGGCCGGGGAACGGAATCTTCGCAATCGCATAGGCCGCCAGCGCGCTCAGGAAGGTGTTCAGGAACGTGATCGAGATTGCCAGAATCAGCGAGTTCTTGAACAGATTGACCATGTTGAGCCGCTGGAACACGCCCACGTAGCCTGTAAATGTGATCTCCGACGGCAGGCTGTTGGGACGGTGCAGGATCTCCGGCCCGAACTTGACCGAATTCATGAGCATATAGAAGAAAGGATAAAGCAGGTAGACTGCACCGATGCCCAACAGCAGGTACAGAAGCACCTGCTCACGCACGGAACGCCGGTTCGCAACCATCACAGCCTCCTAACGCGTCGGATCCTGCGGCACAAACTTGAACTGCAGCAACGTCAACAGGGCAATCAGCAGCGCCAGCAGCAGGCCGAGGGAAGAAGCATAGCCCATGTTCGAGCGGTCGAAGGCCTGCGCGTACAGATAGAGCACGGGCGTCAACGCCTGGTTGTTGTTGCCGCCGTACAGGTCATAGCCCAGGGTAAAGACCTCGGTGAACATCTGGAGGCCGTTGATGAGGTCGACCACCAGCAGGAAGAAGAACTGGGGCCGCAGCATCGGCAGCGTCATGTAGCGCAATTTCTGCCACTCCGATGCACCGTCGATGGATGAGGCCTCGTAGAGCTGCGGGTCGATGGACATCAGCCCCGCCAGCAGGATGACCGTGCTGATGCCGAACCACTTCCACGTGTTGATGACCGCGATGATCGGCATGGGCAGCCAGGTCGAGAACTTCCAGAAGACCGGCTCATCCAGCAGGCCTATGTTGACAAGGAGCGATTGCACCGGCCCGGTCGGACTCGTCAGGTAGTTGAAGATGGTCATCAGCACGACCACGGACGTGATGACGGGCATGAAATAGATCGTGCGGAAGGTCCGGCCACCCTTGACCAGCCGCACCAACAGCAGCGCGGCGATCAGCCCCAGCCCGTTCTTGAGGAAGATGAAGATAGCCTGGTTGTAGAAGATGTTGATGACGCTCTTCCAGAAGAGCGGGTCCGTCAGGCCGCGCAGCCAGTTGCCGACGCCGACGAACACCATGTCGTCCGGCCGCACAAACGAGTAGGTAAAGAAGGTCAGATAAAAGGACAGCAGCAAGGGATAGAGGCCGAACGCGGTGTACATCAGCAGCCAAGGCAGCACGAAGACGTAGCCCCATCCCTGCCGTTTCATGCGCGCCCACAGGCTCGATTGAGCCTCCGGCAGCGCGCTGGGCGGCGTATCGAAACGCGCGCCGACCGAGCCTGTCTCGCTCATCGCATACCTCCCGCGGAGACACCCTCCGTGAATACCGGGACTTCCCTCGGGTCCCCAGCGGCGCCAGGGACCCGAGAGAAGCTGGAGCTCAGGGCTCTATTGAGCCAATGCTTCGCGGGCCCTCTCAGCGGCCGCCTCGGCGGCTTCCTCGGGGCTATGCTGGCCCTCGACGACCGTCTCGTGATACACGCCGAGCAGCGCATTGGCAACCGGGTCGGCCGCTGCAAACTGCTGAGGCAGGACGCCGTTCTCCAGTGCCTCGACAAAGGGCCGGCGCGCGGGTTCCTGGAAGTACGGGTTGTCCTTCAGGCTCGTCAGCGTCGGCAGATAACCAAGCTCCTGGATGAACTGGAGGTTGTTCTCCTCTTCCATCAGGAACTGGATGAAGCTCCAGGCGCGCTCCTCGCGTTCCGGCGAGGTCTTGAGGATCATCAGCGCACGCCCGCCGTAGGTGGTGAAGGACTGCTGGCCGGCCTCGGGCACCGGCACCGGGGCCACACCGACATCCTCACCGATGACCATCGGCTCGTTCAACGCCTCGCGCAGGTTGGGCTCCCACGAGTAGCCGTACTGCGGCCACATGCCGATCGAGCGGCTGAAGAAGTTGCGCTCCATCGTCGGCGGCGCGAACTTCTGCGCGGCGGCGGTGAATTCGAAGAACCTGTCCAGCTCGCACTCGTCGCCGTCGAAGACAATGTCCGTGCCGAGCCGGTTGAGCAACTGGCATTCGCCCTGGTTGGCATTCAGATAAATAGGCTGGAGCATGTTCCAATACCACCCGCCCCAGGCCAGCGCCTCATTCCAGAACACGGTGCCCTGGGTCTTGACGCCGCCTTCGCGGTCGGGCAGATTGTTGATCGCTTCCGCAGCCGCGAGGAATTCGTCCCACGTAGCCGGCGGCGACTCGGGGTCGAGCCCCGCTTCCTCGAACAGCTCCTTATTGTAAATCATCAGGGTCACATCCGCGCCGATGGGAACGTAGTAGTTGTGGCCGTACAATTCCTCGACTGTGGCGGGCTCAAGCGCGGTAAAGAGCTCTGCGGCGCCGGGGAAGTCTTCGAGGGGCACGACGGACTCTTGCGCGGAAAGGCGACCCACCTGCGGGCCGAATGAAGCTACGATGATGTCGGGCTGGTTGCCTGCGGCGATCAGCGCCTCAAACGCGCCGCCCTCCGGCTCCTCTTCCACCTGGACGACTACGCCAGGATTCGCCTCCTGGAACTTGTCGGCCAGCTTGCGCATCGTCTCGATCATCGCGCCGCGCACGACCGCCACGCGGATCGTGCCTTCGCCGCCGGTCGCCGTTTCAGTTTCGGTCATGGCAGCGGTCGCTGCAACAGTCGGCTCGGCCGCTTCCGAAGTCGGAGTCTGGTCCGCCTCTGCACCCGTCGCGGCCGTAGGCGCCATGGTGGGCTCGGCCTCTGCGCCGCTTGCAGCCGTGGTCGCCTGCGGCTGTTCGGTGGGCTCCGTCCCGCCGCCACATGCGGCCAGAAGACCCAGCGTGAGCACCACCATAACCGCCAAGAATAGAACACGAGTTGATTTCATGATCTCTCTCCTGCTGATATTCTCGCTCCTGCTGACACGGTCGTTGTCACACAACTTGACACTCTCATGGTATAGTATGCTCGGGATAAGCAAATGACTTTAACGGAACATATCTCATACATTAAGCGTACCTTATGAATTGCATCTGCGCTCTGCTTCCTCGATGCAGCGACAGGTCATAGCCGGCTAGACACCGGCGGTTGTCTAATGTAAAATGGTGCATATCCCCATGAACTGGTTGCCTGGAGGAAGAGGAAGATGAAACTCACCATTGAGCCGCTGGCCCCGGAACAGATGAAGTCGATGCCGCAGGAACTCGTCTTCGGCAAGACGTTCAGCAACCGGATGTTCAGCCAGCGCTACACGCCGGCCCTGGGCTGGCACGACGCGGTCATCGGCCCATACCGGCCCTTCAACATGGACCCGGCGGCCGCGGTCCTGCACTACGGGCAGGAAATCTTCGAGGGGTTGAAGGCCTACCGCCGGCCCGACGGCCACATCAACCTGTTCCGGCCGTGGGAGAACGCGCTGCGCTTCAACCGTTCCGCCGAGCGCATGGCGATGGCGCAGGTCGAGCCGGAGGATCACGTCGAGGCGATTGCAGAGCTGGTGCGGCTGGAGCACGAGTGGGTACCCGGTCAGGACGGCGCATCGCTGTACATCCGGCCCACGCTCATCGCGGCGGATGTCGGGTTGGGCGTCCATGCGAGCCACGACTACATCCACTACATCATCGTCGGGCCGGTCGGGCCGTACTTCTCAACCGGCTTCAAGCCCGTGGCAGTCTACGTCTCGCGCGACCACGTGCGCGCGGTACGCGGCGGCACCGGCTCCGCCAAGACCGGCGGGAACTACGCGGCCAGTTTGTTCGTTGCAGAGAAGGTCGCAGCCCAGGGCTATCAGCAGGTGCTGTGGCTGGATGCAGTCGAGCGGCGCTATGTCGAAGAAGTCGGCGCGATGAATATCGCGTTCGTGTACGAGGGTAAGCACATCAGCACGCCCGCCCTCTCAGGCAGCATCCTGCCGGGCATCACGCGCGACTCGGTCCTCCGCCTGGCGCCCGATCTGGGCTACACTATCAGCGAAGACCGCATCGACATCGGCCAGGTGTGGGACGACATCCGCGCGGGCCGCATCACCGAGGCGTTCGGCATCGGCACCGCCGCAGTCATCGCGCCGGTCGGCAGGCTCGGCGACGACCGCGAGTCCGTCACCATCCACAACGGCGAGGCCGGACCGGTCGCACGCCACCTGTACCAGGCGCTCACCGACATCCAGTACGGCCGCACCGCCGATCCGTACGGGTGGACGTCTACCATCAAGGTCCCGGGCGCCTGACCAGGACCAACTTCGACTCTAATTCCTGGCGCCGACGACAGGGCCGGGAGAGCTGGACTGATGACCCAAGCCCATCTGAAACGACCGGTGCTGATCCTGCTGGCACTGATCCTGCTGACGGGTTGTGGCCCGCGCGGTCCACAGCCTGCGGCAACACCCGCTGTGGTGGCCGTCGCCGCGACCGCCCAACCTGCCGCGACCTCTGAACCCACACGGACGGCTACGCTAGAACCGTCGCCCACGCCCGTACCTCCCACGGCAACATCGACCGCCACGGCCACGAGCACCCCGACGGCCACCTCGACCCTCACGCCGACGGTCGAGGTGACGGGCACCGCAACCGCGACGCCGACCTTCGACGCGTCGGCCCCGCTCCGGCTGGAGCAGACGCAGAACATCCTCGTTCTCGGCGCAGACGTGCGGCCGGGCCCGTGGATGATGCACACGGATTCCATCATGCTCGTCGCCATCGACAAGGCCGCGGGCGAGGTCGGCGTGTTGAGCATCCCGCGCGACCTGTGGGTGGAGGTCCCGAACTGGGGCGCCGACCGACTCAACTCGGTCTACTTCCTGGGCAGTCATACCAAGTATCCCGGAGCCGGCCCTGCGCTGGCGGAGCGCGTGGTCGAAGAGACGCTGGGCGTGCCGGTGCATCACGTCGTGCTCATCAAGATGGACGGCCTGGCGAAGCTGGTGGACGCGTTGGGCGGGATCACGGTCCACCTGGACTGCCCGCTCTACGAGCAGACGCCCGATCCGAAGGATCCCAACCGGATGGTCAACTGGACGCTGCCCGCGGGTGACGTCCAGCTTGACGGCGCCACCGCACGCAAGTTCGCCACCTACCGCTACCTGACCACGGACTTCGGCCGCGCGCAGCGACAGCAGCAACTCATCTGGGCCATCCGCGACCGGGCAAGCAGCCTGGACATCCTGCCCCGCCTCCCCGAGTTGTGGAACGCGCTGTCGGGCACGTTCGAGACCGACCTGAACCTGCTCGACGTCATCGGGCTGGCACGGCTGGGGCTCGAGCTGCAGGCCGAGAACGTCCACGGCGCCGCGCTCGACCGCGATGTGGTCGAGCAGTTCGTGACGAAGGGCGGTGCAGCCGTGCTGCGGTTCCGGGATCAGGCGACGATGCGCAAGCGGCTGAGCGAGCTGTTCGACACCCGGCCCCTGTCCACGCTGGGCCGCAGTGACCCTGCAGCCTGCCCGCCCAAGCCGAAGGGATTCTAGCTGATTTCGGGCGTAGCGCCATCTGGAATTCTGTTTTGGCAGATTGCCCTTTTATCTTTTTGATGTATACTAACCTGCAGGTCGTCGATTAAACCTTGCCAAGCGATTGAGCGATTGTCAGAAAAAGGAGAATTAAGATGGCAACCTGGAGAAGATGTGTTTGGCTCATGGCTGCGCTGGTATTGTTGGCGCTGCCGACCGCGGCCCTGGCCCAGCAGCCGGCCGATCCGGTGACGGTCCAGCCCGTCGTGATCGATCTGGAGGCCAACGGCACCGTCGAGCTGCCGATCTTCGGCTTCTGTCTTGAGTACGGCAAGCCTTTCCCTGGTGCGTCGTTGCGGCCTGCAGCCCTGGCGCCGGACCAGGTGCGCGCTGCGATCACGTACGCCGTGGGCAAGGGCTATGTGCAGAGCGAACCCTTGCAGACGCAGTTGGCCATCTGGTACTTCTTGAATGGCAACGCCAAAGTCGCGGAAACATACGGTGCGGTCGCCGACGAGATCATCGCGGCCGTCGAGGGCGGCGTAGCGCTTAACGAGACAGCCGAAGGCGCCCAGTTGCTCACGGAAGCTGTGGCAGGCGGCGTTGTCACCGCGGCGATCGATGACTTCGAGGATATCTCGCCGGACGGATCCTATATCGGGAGCGGTACGCTGGTGCTGACCAACCTCACGGCGGCACCCGTCCGGATTCTGCTGCCCTATGGCGTCCAGTTCACCGAGGAGCCCTACCAGGACCGGCAGATCATGGGTATCTTCCCGCAGGAGCCGGCTGCCCCGCAGCCCGAAGCGACGCCGACGCCGGAGCCCGAATTGCCGTCGACGGGCGGGCCGCTTGCACCTGGGGCTGCAGCCCTCTTCGCTGCGATCGCCGGGGCCTCCGCCCTGTTGATTGCCCGGGCGCGTACCCGGCGCTAACAGCCACCATGCGCGCCGGCAGGCGGCAACGGTTGGGGTCAGCGTGGCTGGCCACGCTGACCCTGTGGCTCTGGCTGGGTCTGTTCCCCGGGCCGGTCACGGCCGGGACAGGCCCGCCAGCGCCGCGCGTCATCACGCCGGCGGACCTGCCGGCGCGCCTCGTGATGCCCGCGATTCAGCTCGATTCAGCCATTGAACCCATGGCCCTGGTCGAGACCGGCGGCGTCTACGAGTGGATCGCGCCGGACAAGGCAGTGGGCTGGCATGATACGTCGGCCCTGCCCGGTCAGGCAGGCAACCTGGTCCTGTCCGGGCACAACGCGTCGCTCGGCGGCCAGATATTCCGCAACCTCTACCGTGCAAAGGTAGGCGACCGGTTCACCATCCGCACGGGCCAACGGGCTTTCATCTACGAGATTGCCGAGCGCCACGTCCTGCGGGAGCTGTTCACTTCCCGCGCCACCCGGCAGGCAAACGCGACCTGGATCGGTGAATTCCCCGACGAGCGCGTCACGCTCGTCACCTGCCACCCGACATGGACCAACACGCACCGCCTGGTGCTGGTAGCGCGTCGCATCCCCATGTTCGAGCAGGCGATCGCCGTCGCGCGTGCCTCGGCAGAGTTACGCCGCAAGACCGGCCTCGCGCACCTGCAAGTCAGTGTGCCGCCTTATGAGATTGCCGCCCAGGCGCGCCCCGGAGACCCGACGACCTTCGACGCCGCGTTGGGCCTCGCCGTCCGCAGCTTCATGGTCGAGGGTGAGGCGCAGCTCGGGCAACCCGGCGCCACCGTCGTCCTCCTCAGGCAGGGTGAACACGCGCCCCGCGGCGAGACGGTGACGGACAACTGGATCTTCCGGCTCGACACGCCCGACCCGCGCGGCAGTCACCGCTGGGCGGTTGTCAGCCGCAGCACCACCGGCAGCGTCCAGACCTACCGCGCCCGGTAGCTGCAGCACTCAATCCCGCACATGCGGCCGCCGGCGCGCCACGAATACGCGAGTAATGTGCGTCGCGGCCGCCCTTCTCGTTTATAGGTGTCCTCATTCGCGTATTCGCGATGGCCGCGTTCACCATTCGTCACCGGCGTGATACTCCTGGCACGACCGACCCGTGTGTTACTGCTCACCGAAAGTGTCCGTCGAGCTGTCCCGGGTCCATTGCGCTCTCGGACACGCTGGAGACGGACCTGAACCCCCAAGTCCCTGTCCCCCTGGGCCGCAGCGACCCTACGGCTTGCTCCCCAAGCCAAAGGGGGTCTAGGACAGTAGCTTCCTTCCAAAAACAATTTGACAAGGGTGCAGGCTTGTGCTAGTGTAATGCTCGTTCCTGTTACGCATAACCCTCCGTCCATGCGAGCGCATATTCGCATTCCAACTGTTGTTCCGCACATCCATATCGGATCCCCAGCGGTACAACCTTCGACTCAGGAAAGGCCAGAATCGTCGAACGGCCTACAGGAGGTGTCACAGCGCAAACTGATGCTCTGTCACTGCCAGAACGTGAAGGCACCGAACGTCGCTTATGGTTTCCACCCAAGGAGGAAGTTCATGAAACGCGCGTATCTGCTGCTCCTGCTCATGCTGATCCCCATTCTCGTGCTCAGTGGATGCTCTGGCGCCGCCCCGGCTCCAGCTCCGGCGCCGGCTGCCGAAGAAGCTGCACCTGCTGAGGAAGCAGCGCCGGCTGAGGAAGCAGCGCCGGCCGAAGAAGCAGCGCCTGCTGAAGAAGCAGCACCGGCTGAAGAAGCAGCGCCTGCTGAAGAAGCCCCGGCTGCAGCCCCCGCCAGCGATTTCCTGGCCCCTGACGCCTTTGTCAACGACCCGAACTCCGGCCGCGACTTCAACCTGCCCGACTTCGTGGCAGAGTATGGCGTCAACATCGAGAAGTTCAACGAAGCCCCGATGTTGGCCGAGCAGGTTGCCGCGGGAACGCTCCCGCCCGTCGAGGAGCGCCTGCCGAAGAACCCCGTCGTCTCCATCCCGCTCGAGAGTATCGGCAAGTATGGCGGCGACCTTCACTGGGTCGAATACACCATCGACTACGACCACTACCTGCGCCACGTCAACCAGGTTTCCCTCCTGGAACTGGTGCCTGAGAAGGGAACTGCACGCTACAAGTGGATCGGCGGCAAGATTATGCCGGGCGTTTTCGAAGACTGGTCAATCAGCGATGACGCCACCAAGTTCACCTTCACCCTGCGCGAAGGCATGAAGTGGTCGGACGGGGAACCGCTGACGACCGAAGACATCCGCTACTACATCGAAGACGTTGCGCTCAACACGGACCTCACCCCCGTCATTCCGCAGTGGCTCAACTGGGGTGGCGAACCGACCAAATTCGAGGTCCTGGATGACCGCAAGGTCGCATTCACCTTCGCGCAGCCCTACGGCTTCTTCCTGCCGCAGATGGTCGACTGGGCGTGGTCCAACATGATCCGGCCCGCGCACTACCTGAAGCAGTTCCACACCGCGTACACCGACCTTGAGACACTGGTCCCGGCCATCGAGAAGGCTGGATTGACCAGGGACGACTGGGCCCGCTGGTATCTGACCATCGACACCTCCTGGACCGATGGTGAGTACTTTGGCCGGCTCAAGGACTACCGAGATGCGCCCGTGCTCCAGCCCTACGTATGGCAGAGCGAACCCCAGCAGGGCGACCTCCTGATGGTCCGCAACCCGTACTTCTACAAAGTCGATCCGATGGGCAACCAGTTGCCATATATCGACACCGTGTCCCGCAGCCTGGTCGCTGATCTGCAGGCCGAAAACCTGAAGATCATCTCCGGCGAGACCGATCTCCAATGCCAGTTCACCCGCCTGTCCGACTATCCCATGTTCGCTGAAAACAAGGACAAGGCCGGCTTCGAGTTGATGGCCCTGCCCGCCTGGCAGGACCAAATGCTGATCTTCCCCTTCAACATGCAACCGAAGGACGAGAACCTCATAAAGGTCATCAATGACAAGCGATTCCGCCAGGCGTTGTCGCTGGCAGTCGATCGTGAGGAAGTCAAGAAGTCCATCTTCCTCGACTTCGGGACGCCTAGCGCCTTTGCGCCGGTATCCGGCAGCCCGTGGTACAAGGACGAGTTCCGCGATGCCTTCGCCCAGTATGACGTGGCCGCGGCGAACGCACTCCTCGATGAGATGGGCCTGAAGTGGGACGCCAACAACGAGTTCCGCACGTACGAGGATGGCTCCCGTCTGATCCTGCCTATCGACTACTATGATGTCACCCCGCCCGCCACACCGGGCGGTGAACTGATCCGAGAGTTCTGGAAGGTGATCGGCGTCGACGCGCAGGTCAAGCAGGTTAGCGGCCAGCTCTACTGGGAGATGCAGGGCGCATCCGACAACGGCGGCACCATCTGGTGGGCCAACGGCCTCTCCCCCGCGGATCAGGTCTTTGTCGGCGGTTTCCTGATGACCACCACCTGGTGGAGCTATCAGAACTCCGACGGCACGGCCGGCACTGAGCCGACCGATCCGGAAGTCCTTAAGCTGTTTGACCTCTACAAGCAGATCCGCGCGGCTACCTCTGACGAGGAACGCCTGCGGATTGGCAACGAGATCTTCCAGTTGCATGCGGACAACGTCTGGGTCATCGGCACCGTCGCGGACACCCCGATTCCGTTCGTCTATGACAAGAATCTGGGCAATGTCGCCATCGCTGGCGAGCGTGGCTACTACAGCATCTCCACGATGGAGCTAGCCGAGCAGTTCTACTGGAAGTAAGCTGAGCTGACCATGTGCCGGGCAGTGTTGCACTGCCCGGCACCCCTTTCCGTGGGGGATTGTCATGTTCGCATATATCGTAAGACGTTTCCTCTATATGATCGTGTTGATGTTCCTTCTATGCATCACCACCTTTGTCATTATCCAACTACCGCCTGGGGATTATTTGACGCAATACATTCATAGCCTGGAGCAAAGCGGACAGAAGGTCGATGCGTCGGAGGTTGCCTCTCTCAAGCGGCAGTACGGGCTCGATGAGCCCATGTATGCGCAATTCCTTCGTTGGTTCACGGGCATGTTCGAGGGGCGCTTTGGGACCTCGTTACAGTGGAAGCGGCCTGTGGCAGAGATCATCGGCGACCGGCTCTATCTCACGTTGTTGCTCAACATCTTTTCTCTGGGATTTACGTATATAGTAGCCATCGGCATTGGCATCTATTCGGCGACGCACCAGTATTCGGCAGGTGACTACGCCTTCACCACGATCGGGTTTATTGGCCTGGCAACGCCAGGCTTCCTGCTGGCGCTTGTCGTCATGGTTTTCTTCAACCAGGTTTTTGGCTTCAGCGTGGGGGGCCTCTTCTCGCAAAAATACGCGATGGAGCCGTGGAGCCAGGCCAAAGTCATCGATCTCCTCAAGCATATGATCGTGCCCATCGTCATCATTGCGTTCGGTCAGACTGCCGGGCTGATCCGCGTCGTGCGCGGCACGCTGCTGGATGAGCTGCGCAAGCAATATGTCATCACTGCGCGCACGAAGGGCCTGCCCCAGAAAAAGGTCCTTTTCAAATACCCCGTGCGGGTCGCACTCAACCCTGTCATCAGCACGGTCGGCTGGATCCTGCCCGCCCTCGTTTCCGGCGGAACCATCGTCGAAATCGTCCTGTCACTTCCAACAGTAGGCCCCTTGCTCTACTTTGCTCTGAGCAGCCAAGACATGTATTTGGCCGGCACTCTGGTATTGTTCCTGGGCCTGCTTACCATTATCGGCACCTTCATTTCGGACATGCTGCTGATGCTTGTGGACCCAAGAATCAGATTCGAGCGGGCGAGGTAAGCCATGACTGACACAACTCTCACTACTAACTTACCGAAGCGCAAGCCGAGCGCCGAAGAACGCTACTACATGGCCTCGCAGTGGGAGCTCATGCGTCGCAAGTTCAAAAAGCACAAGCTCGCAATCGTCAGCCTGGTGGTCCTCATACTGCTCTATGTCGGAGCAATCTTTTGCGGCTTTATTGCGCCTTACAGCACGGACAAGCGGGATTCCGATTACTTGTATGCTCCCCCACAGCGCATCACCTTCCGCAACCCGGAAGGCAAGCTGGGCTGGCGGCCCTATACCTACGGCTTCAACCGCGAGCGCAACCCGGAGACCCTCAAGCTGGAGCTGACCACTGACGAGAAGACGAAGTATCCCATCTACTTCTTCACCCAGGGCGAGCCGTACAAGATTCTGGGACTCGAGGCCAGTGTGCACCTTTTCGGGGTCAAGGAGCCGGGCTACTTTTACCTCATGGGAACCGACAAACTGGGGCGTGACATCTTCTCGCGCATCTGGTATGGCGCCCGCGTGTCCCTCACCATCGGCTTGATCGGTGTGGCGTTGAGCTTCATCCTCGGCTGTCTTATCGGCGGCATTTCCGGGTACTACGGGGGAACGATTGACACGCTCGTCCAGCGGATCATCGAGTTTCTGATTTCGGTGCCCACCATTCCCCTGTGGATGGCGCTAGCTGCGGCGATTCCGCGCAACTGGCCGCAATACCAGATCTACTTTGCTATCACCATCATTCTCTCGCTGGTAGGCTGGTGTGGCCTGGCGCGCGTCGTGCGCGGCAAACTCATCAGTCTGCGCGAGGAGGACTACGTTCTGGCCGCCCGGCTGTCCGGCCAGAAGGACATGCGCATCATCGTGGGCCACCTGCTGCCCGCGTTCATGAGCTACCTCATCGTCAACCTTACTCTGGCCGTTCCAGGCATGATCCTGGGCGAAACGGCGCTCAGCTTCCTGGGATTGGGCCTCCGCGCTCCGGCAGTAAGTTGGGGCGTGCTGCTCTACGAAGCACAGCAGGTCGCGGTCGTGATGCTGTATCCATGGCTGCTTTGGCCGGGAGCGTTCGTCATCATTACGGTGTTGGCGTTCAATTTCCTCGGTGATGGCCTGCGCGATGCAGCCGATCCGTACCGATAGGAAGGAGTGCAACGAGATGGCAGCAAACGATACAGTGGTGGCACTCAAGAACGTTGCGACGCACTTCTTCCTCGATGAGGGCGTGCTGAAGGCGCTGGACGGCGTCAGCTTCCGGATCGGAGCAGAGAAAACCCTGGGCGTCATCGGCGAGAGCGGCTGCGGCAAAAGCGTGACAGCTCAGACCATCCTGCGCATCGTGCCGCACCCTGGCAAAACCGTTGCCGGTGAAATCATGTTCTGGCACAGGGACGGCCGCGCCGTGAATCTACTTGAAATGCACCCGGACGGCAACGAGATTCGCGCCATCCGCGGCCGCGAGATCTCGATGATCTTCCAGGAACCGATGACCAGCCTGTCGCCGGTCCATACCATTGGCGACCAGGTCAGTGAGGTCATCCTTCTGCATCGAACGAAGAACAAGCGCGAGGCGAAGGAAATCACGCTGGATATGCTTAACAAAGTCGGCATCTCCAACGCGTCGCAACGTTACAACGAATATCCGCACCAGTTTTCGGGTGGGATGCGCCAGCGCGCCATGATTGCCATGGCCCTTTCGTGCAATCCCACCCTCCTGATTGCGGATGAGCCAACGACCGCGCTGGATGTGACCGTACAGGCGCAGATTCTTGACCTGATGCACTCGATGCAGGCCGAGCTGGGCATGGCGATGATGTACATCACGCACGACCTGGGGGTCATCGCGGACGTGGCAGACGAGGTCGCGGTCATGTACCTGGGGATGGTCGCGGAGTATGCCGATGTGCGCTCCATTTTCCGCGAACCGCTGCACCCCTATACGCGACTCTTGCTCAAGTCCATTCCGCGGGTTGGCCGCAAAGCACGGGTGCGCCTCGACGCCATCGAAGGGAATGTACCCATCCCGCTCAACCTCCGTCCCCAGTGCCCATTCGTGGACCGGTGTCCGGAGGCCATACCGGGCGTGTGTCAGGCGGCCGTGCCAGAGCTTTACCAACCCAGGCCGGGACATCGTGTGCGGTGCTTCCTCTACCGCGATGCGGGGGTGGGCGATGAACAATAACATCAACAACGAGCAGCATGTTCTCACCGTGACCGGACTTAAGCGTTACTTTCCGATAGAAAAGGGCTTCTTCCGCAAGGTCGTCGGCTATGTGAAAGCCGTTGACGACGTGGATCTGTATATCAAGGAAGGCGAGACCCTAGGACTGGTAGGGGAGTCCGGCTGCGGCAAGACCACGCTGGGCCGCTGTATCCTGCGCGCAATCGAGCCGACCGCCGGCACCATCCACGCCCGCCTCGAAGGGGACAAGATGATCAACGTGATGGCGCTGGACAAGGAGCAGCTCCGCAAGCAGCGCCGCTACATGCAGATGATCTTCCAGGACCCCTATTCCTCACTCGACCCGCGTATGACCGTGCTCGACATCGTGGGCGAGCCGTTGCAGGCCACCGGTGTCGCCACAGGCTCAGAGTTAGAAGACCGTGTCCGTGATCTCATTGGCCGGGTCGGGCTGAGCATCGAAACGCTGAAACGTTACCCGCATGCGTTTTCCGGGGGGCAGCGCCAGCGCATCGGTATCGCCCGCGCGCTCGCCACCAACCCGCGGCTCATCGTGGCCGATGAGCCGGTATCCGCCCTCGATGTGTCGGTTCAGGCGCAGATTCTTAACCTGCTGCAGGATCTGCAACGCGAATTCCATCTGTCTACTTTGTTCGTTGCGCATGACCTGAGCGTCATCGAGCACGTTTCAGATCGGGTCGCGGTCATGTACGTCGGCAAGATTATCGAATTGGCCGAAACCGAGGAGTTATATCTGTCACCGCTGCACCCGTATACCGAGGCCCTGATGTCTGCGGTCTCCACCACGGACCCGGATGCTAAGCGAGACCGTATCATCCTGCAAGGCGAGGTTGCCAATCCGGCCAATCCGCCTTCAGGTTGCTACTTCCACCCGCGTTGCCGGTACGCGCAGCCGGAATGCAGCCAGATCGAGCCGGTCTGGAGCGAGGTCCGGCCGGGACACTTTGCCAAGTGCCACTTTGCGGGTCAGTTGAACCTGAGGGGCGTTCCGGCGTAGCGATTCATGGACAAAGCCCTGCTTGCGTTCGTGGCATTCCTGGGATTCATCATCCTGCTGACGCTCGCCATGCGCTACGGCGCAGTGTTCGCCGGCCGCCTGATGGGCCAAAAGGTATATGCCACGCATCGCGCGATGGAAACCATCCTCGACACCGAGAAGATCCCGCCGGAATGGCTTGAGCCAGCCCCACGCGACCCGGCTCAGGTTGCGCGCTGGCAGGAGCGCCAGAAACACCAGGCGCTCAAGAAGCTGAAGGACCTCCGCGAATACGCGGAGAACACACCCGCATTTGAAGACAGCGAAACCAGAGAGCAGGTACTGCGCGAACTGGAACGCATCCACGGCCAGTGGACCGTCAGCAGATTCGACGAGATTACCGCAGCATCCGGTAATCCATCCAGCACGTTTTGAACCGCAAAGACGCGAAGAACGCAAAGGCTCCTAGAAACCCGTTTCCTTCCAGGAAACGGGTTTCTAAATAACAACCTTAGCGTCCTTGGCGTCTTTGCGGTGACAGGAGATTCACACATGCCCGTCTCACCCCACGATCGCGACATCCTGCGCCGGCTCGCCGCCGCACAGGCGGAGATCGCCCAACTCCCCATCCACCAGGAAAAGGCCGAGTTGTGGCGCCGGCTCAACGACCTGGAGCCCGTCCGGCCGCTGGTCTGGATCAACGAAATCTGCTGGAACGAGGTGAACGTCGACGACGAGCTAACGCTGCGCTGCGAGGACCCGTGGCTGCGCGAGGTCGAGTTCGGGCTGCGCACGCTGCTCTACCAGTGGCGCCACCTGCCCGCGGACATGATCGTCGACCCATACATCCCCTGCCCGCTCGTCATCCACAACAGCGGCTTCGGCCTGCGCGAGGACGTGGACATCGTCAAGACCGACGAGACCAGCGGCGTCGTCTCCCGTCACTTCCACCCGCAGATTGTCGAGCCGGCGGACATCGAGAAGATCAAAGCCCCGGTCATCACCTATGATGCTGAGCTCACCGACGCGCGCTACGGGACCATGTGTGACATCTTCGGCGATATCCTGCCGGTGGTCAAGGTCGGCATCAAGGGGAGCTGGTTCGCACCGTGGGACGAGCTGATCCGCTGGTGGGGCGTCGAGGCCGCGATGAAGGACCTGGTCGATCGGCCCGAGATGGTCGACGCGGTCGTGTCCCGCCTGGTCGACGGCTATATCGCCATGCTGGACCAGTGGGAAGCGCTCAACCTGCTCACCCGCAACGACGACAATACCCGCATCGGCTCCGGCGGGTACGGGTACACGAAGGCGCTCCCCGGCCAGCCATACGACCCGCAGCACCCCCGGCCGCAAAATCTCTGGGGCTGCGCGACTGCGCAGATCTTCGGGTCCGTCTCACCCCGGATGCACTGGGAATTCGCGCTCAAGCATGAAATGCGCTGGCTGGAACGCTGGGGCCTGACCTACTATGGCTGCTGCGAGCCGCTGGATGTCAAGATGGGCATCCTGCGCCGGGTTCCCAACCTGCGCAAGCTGTCCATGAGCCCGTGGATCGACACCGAGCGCGCGGTGCGCAACGTTGGCACGGATTATGTCATGTCCCGCAAGCCTAACCCCGCGGTGCTCGCAGAGGACACCTGGCGGCCCGAACAGGCCCGGCAGGACCTCGTCGACTTCCTTGACCAGGCGCGCGGCTGCCATGTCGAGATCATCCTCAAGGACATCTCCACCGTCCGCTACGACCCGCGCCGCCTCTGGGACTGGGCCCGCATCGCGATGGAGGTCGTGGAAGACTACCAACCTTAGGCCCTCGAGTCGAGGCTTCAGCTTCCAGCTTCCAAACTGTTGCAACGTTGCAATTGCAACACCGCCCGGCTGGCTGAATCGGCGCGTTGGCGGTATCATGGGACCTTGTGGACCCGCCGGCCACCAGATTCCCGCCGGCATGGGCACGGGTATGCGATGTCATCGAAACGCACGAAAGTCGTGACGCTGGGCGTCATGCTGAGCCTGTTCATGGCCGCCATCGAGGGCACGGTCGTCGCGACGGCCATGCCCACCATCGTGGCAGAGCTGGGGGGGCTGGCAAACTATAGCTGGGTCTTTTCTGCCTACATGCTGACCTCGACGACCACGGTCCCGCTGTACGGCAAGCTGTCCGACCTCTACGGCCGCCGCCCCATCTTCTTCATCGCCATGACGCTCTTCCTCATCGGCTCCATGTTGAGCGGGCTGTCCGCCAACATGGGCCAGCTCATTGCGTTCCGCGTGCTCCAGGGGTTAGGCGCGGGCGGGCTGATGCCGCTGGCCTTCATCATGATCGGCGACATGTTCAGCTTCGAGCAGCGCGCCCGGATGCAGGGCTTCTTCTCCGGCGTGTGGGGCGTGGCCTCGATCATCGGCCCGCTGCTCGGCGGCTTCCTGGTGGACAATCTCTCGTGGCACTGGGTCTTTTATGTGAATGTACTGCCCGGCATCCTGGCCGCGCTGCTTGTTGGAGTCGCCTGGCGCGAGGGCGTCCACGGCCATGAGGGCGTCGCGCGGCCTTCGGTGGACTATGCCGGCGCGGTGCTCCTGACCGCGGCGGTCGTGGCGCTGCTCCTCGGCCTCTTCCAGCTCGGCACGCCGGCTGGGCCACTGCTGCTCGTCGCCGCGGCCGTCCTGTTTGCCGTCCTGATGGTGGTCGAGCGCCGTGCGGCGGACCCGGTGCTGCCATTGCCGCTGTTCCGCGAGCGCCTGTTCGCGGTCGCGACCGCGCAGGGCCTCCTCGCCGGCTGGGCCATGTTCGGCAGCACGAACTACGTCCCGCTGTTCGGGCAGGCCGTCCTGGGCGTCAGCGCAACCGCCGCGGGCGCGACCCTGACCCCGATGACGTTGAGTTGGGTGGCCGCCAGCATCGTCGGCAGCCGCCTGCTGCTGCACTTCGGCTATCGAGTCATCGCGCTGGCGGGCATGGTCTCGCTGACCGCGGGCAGCCTGCTGATGGTCCTCCTCACTGCGACTGCGCATTCGGCGACGGTGCTGCCGCTGATCATGTTCAGCCTGGGCCTGATGGGCGTGGGCATGGGGCTGTCCGTCCCCGCGTTCCTGATTGCCGTGCAGAGCAGCGTGCCGCGACGGGTGCTCGGCACCGCCACCGCGGGCGTCCAGTTCAGCCGCAGCATCGGCGGCACGCTCGGCGTCAGCATCATGGGCGTCATTCTGACCGCAGGGCTGGCCGCGAACCTGGCCGCAGCCGGGGTGGATGCCAACAGCATCGCGCTGGGCGAACTCATCAACCCGGACGCGTTCAGTGCCTCGGCTGGCGCGCTGGACGCGTCGGTGCGCGATGCGCTGGCGGGCGCGATCAGCAGCGTCTTCATCGCTGCGCTCGTCGCGGCAGTGCTGGCGCTCGGCGTGACCGCGCTGGCCCCCCGCGAGCGGCTCGCCCGCCGCAGGCCGGACACGCCCCAAGCCGCACCGGAGACGCCCGGTGGTGACTGAGCCCGTCCTGCCCCAGTGGGCCCCGCGCGTCAAGCAGGCGCACATCCGCCGGCTCTACGAACTGGATGCGCAGGGCATCTGCGACGAGGAGCTGATCGATGAGGTCGGGTGGAGCCTGCTGGCGCGCTGCGAGAGCTTCATCGAGGCGGTGGATGCCACGCGGGGGCAGGTCAAGTGTCCCGGCTGTGGCGCTACCGTCCTGCGAGCCAAACTGCCGGACGAAATACTCCACTGCGCGGGCTGCGGTTGGGAGCTGCCGTGGAGCGAGTACCATAAGACGATTCAGCACAAGCAGTTGAGCGGCGCCGACCCGGTGCTCGAGCTCTTTCGGGGCTACATCGAGGGGTTCCGGCATGCAAAACACCCGCGCCAGAAGATGCTCCTGATCGACCAACTGCTCCACGGGTTCCACTGGAACGGGCGTTTCGGCGCCACGCGTGCCGTGGCCGTTAACCTCATCGAGGGCCGCTATAAGGACGTGCTGAACTTCCTGGACCGCTTGAGCTACGGCGACGGCAGCACCCCTGGTACCGCGGAGACCTTGTCAGAGTGGCGCACACGGGTGGATGCCATGGCCGAACTGTGGGGTGCAGAGTGGATGCGCCGGGGACAGACCGGCGATTCAGCATAACCCCCGGGCCGGCCATGTGTTACGCTTCACACTACCGCGGCCGGTTTTGACGCTGGCCGTTTCAGGGATAGAATGTCACCGGCACAAGGAGGAGCCTTATGACTGGATCACGCATCGCAGCGCAACTCTACACCGTGCGCGAGTTCGCACAGACCCCACAGGACCTGGCCGCCACCCTGAAAAGGGTGCGGGCCATCGGCTATACCGCCGTCCAGGTGTCCGGCATCGGCCCCATCCCGCACGCCGATGTGAAGGCCATGCTCGATGATGCCGGGCTCGTCTGCTGCATCACCCACATCCCCTACGAGCGGCTCTGGCACGATCTCCCCAGCGTCATCGAACAACACCAGCTCTGGAACTGCAAGCATGTCGCCATCGGCAGCATGCCGCAGTCCTACCGTGCTGACGGCGAAGCCGGGTTCCGCCGCTTCGCGCAGGAGGCCAACCGGGTCGGGGAAACCCTGAGCCGGGTCGGGCTGACCTTCAGCTACCACAACCACAGCTTCGAGTTCGTCCGCTTCGGCGAGCAGACCGGCCTGGACCTGCTGTATGCGGAATCCGACCCGCGTTACCTCAGGGCCGAGCTGGACACCTACTGGGTGCAGCATGGCGGCGGCGACCCAACGGCCTGGATCCGCAAGATGACCGGGCGAATGCCGGTCGTCCACCTTAAGGACATGGTCATGGTCGAAGGCGGCCAGGACAAGTGGTCCGGCGTCGTGCAGGCGATGGCCGAGATCGGCGAAGGCAATCTCGATTGGGAGGCAATTCTGGCTGCGTGCGAGGAAGCCGGCGTCGAGTGGTACGCGGTCGAGCAGGATGTGTGCCGCCGAGACCCGTTCGACAGCCTCCGCATCAGCTATGACAACCTGCGGGCGATGGGCCTGGAATAACTCGCGACAGGAGGGAGAGTCAAGATGACAGAGAACACCCCGCTGCGCCACGTGGTCATCGGCGCGGGCGCGTCCGTCTACGGCATGCACGCACCGGCGCTCCGGCTGGAGACGACGCAGGTCGTCGGCGCGTGCGACATCGACCCGGCCCGCGGGCAGCCCCGCGCCGACGAACTCGGCGTGCCGTTCTACACCGATTACGCGCCGATGCTGGCCGACCTGCACCCCGATGTGGCAGTCATTATGACGCCGCACTATTGCCATGCCGAGATTGCGATTGCCTGCCTGCGCGCCGGCTGCCACGTGCTCGTCGAGAAGCCGATGGCGCTGGAAGTCGCAGAGGCAGACGCGATGGTGCAGGCAGTGCAAGACACCGGCCGGCTGCTCGCCGTCAACTTCCAGCACCGCCGGCGGCCCGAGGTCCTTGCGGCGCACAAGCTACTGACCGACGGCGCGTTGGGCACGCCGCAGCGCCTCGAGATGGTCATGCCCTGGCCCCGCACCGCGGCCTATTATCGCCAGGGCACCTGGCGCGCGACCTGGTGGGGCGAGGGCGGCGGCGTCCTGATGAACCAGGCCCCGCACGACCTCGACTTGGTCTGCCACCTGCTCGGCTCCCCCGCGCGCGTGACCGCGTGGACGCGCTCGCGGGTCCACGCCATCGAGGTGGAGGACACTGCGGCTGCGATGCTCGAATGGGACAACGGCGCGATCGGGTTCCTGTATGCCTCCACCGCCGAAGGCGCGCCCAAGGGCGACATCCGCCTCGTAGGCACGGGCGGCATGCTGCGGGTCGGCTGGGGTGAGATGGATTTCCAGCAGTTCGACCAGGACGCCGCGCAGTACCTGCTCACCACTGACCAGGTCTGGGGCAGCCCCACCTGGCATGCTGCACCCGTCGAGCTGGCAGAGGGCAGGGGCGATCACCCGTCGGTCTACCGGAACTTCCATGCCGCCATCCTGCATGGCGAGCCGATCTCGGCGGATGCGATCGAAGGCCGCAAAGGGCTGGAACTCGCCAACGCCATCATCTATTCCAGCAAAACCGGCCGCCCGGTAGACCTCCCCCTGGACCGCGGCCAGTACGCCGCGCTCCTGGCGGAGCTGAAAGGCAAGACCAAACAATAGCGACATGTAGGGGCGGGGTCTCCCCGCCCACCGCACCACACCGCATGTAGGGGCGGGGTCTCCCCGCCCAACCGTACCACACCAGCATGTAGGGGCGGGGTCTCCCCGCCCAACCGCACCACACCGACGTAACTGGGGCGGGGAGACCCCGCCCCTACCGATAGAATATGGCCTCGACTCCATTGACCGGAGAATCCGCACCACCTATGAATGCACGCCAACGCTTCCACGCAGCGCTGAACTTCCAGCCCTTCGACCGCCTGCCCATGATCGAATGGGCGACCTGGTGGAACCTGACCATCGAACGCTGGCACACCGAGGGACTGCCCCCCGAGGTGCGCACCGGCGAAGAAATCATGCGCTACTTCGGCTTAGACGTCATGCGGCAGGACTGGATCCGCATCCGCAAGGAGTCCTGCCCCACTGCGGCGAGCCACGGTGCGGGCATCATCGCCACGGCCGAGGACTACGAGCGCGTGCGCGAGCACCTCTACCCGGTCCCGGCCATCGACAAGGACCGGTGGCGGCGCTGGGCTGCCGACCGCGAGCTGGGCGACATCGTCCTCTGGTTCACGCTCGACGGCTTCTTCTGGTTCCCGCGCACCCTCCTCGGCATCGAACGCCACCTCTACGCGTTCTACGACCAGCCCGAGCTGATGCACCGCATCAACACCGACCTGGCAAACTGGCAGCTCCAGGTCATCGACGAGTTGTGCTCGGTTTGCATCCCCGACTTCATGACCTTCGGGGAGGACATGAGCTACAACCACGGGCCGATGCTCTCCAAGAAGCTGTTCGACGAGTTCCTGCTGCCCTACTACCGCCGCGTCATCCCCAAACTCCAGGAGCACGGCATCACCACCATCATCGACTCGGACGGCGACATCACCCGGCCCGCCTACTGGTTCGAGGAGGCGGGGCTGGACGGCATCCTGCCGCTCGAACGGCAGGCCGGGGTGGACATGGCCCGGCTGCGCGCGGAGCATCCCCGGATGCACTTCATCGGGCATTATGACAAGATGGTGATGAACCAGGGCGAGGCCGCGATGCGTGCAGAGTTCGAGCGGCTGCTGCCTGTCGCGGCCCAGGGCGGCTTCCTCATCAGCGTGGACCACCAGACACCGCCCGGCGTGTCGATCGACGACTACCGCATCTACCTGCGGCTGTTCCGCGAGTATGCCGAGCGCGCGGGCGAGATGTCGCAGGGCATTTTATCCCGGAGCGCAGCATGACCGCGCGACCCAACCTGCTGATCGTCCACTGTCACGACCTGGGGCAGTACCTCGGCTGCTATGGCGTCAGCACCGTCCGCACGCCCAACCTGGACGCGTTCGCTGCCGAGGGCGTGCGCTTTGCGGGGAGCTTCTGCACCGCGCCCGGCTGCAGCCCCTCGCGCGCCGCGCTGTTCACCGGGCGTTACCCGCACAACAACGGCGTCATGGGGCTGTGTCACGCGTATTTCGCCTGGGACCTCCACCCTGAGGAACGCCACCTGGCGCAGATCCTCGCGGACGCGGGCTATGCCACGGCTGCCGTGGGCGTCATCCACGAGACGCGGGGTGGCCCCGAGCGCTGCGGCTACCAGACCTACGACCCCGCGTCGCGCGCTCGCGAGGCCACCGACGCGGCCATCGCTCGGCTCGAGTCGTTCTCCGGCAACCGGGAACGCCCCTTCCTGCTCTATGCAGGCTTCATCGAGCCGCACCGCCTGCCCTGCGCGGACTCCGACCCGCCCGGCGAGCACGGCTTCACGACGCCCTATATCGCACCGGATGACGCGCTGGGCGTGCAGGTGCCGGGCTACCTGCGCGATACGCCGGGGACGCGGGCCGAGCTGGCCGAGCTGCAGGGCGCGGTCCGCCACGTGGACGAGCAGTTCGGCCGGCTGATGGCCGCACTGGACGAGCTGGGCCTGGCGGATGACACCCTGGTCGTATTCACGACCGATCACGGCGTCGCGATGCCGCGCGCCAAGTGCAGCCTCTATGACCCCGGCATCGGGGTCGCGCTCCTGCTGCGGCTGCCCGTGCGGCCGGGCTGGCACGGCGGCGGTGTCCGTGACGGACTCGTCTCCAACATCGACTGCCTGCCGACTTTCCTCGACCTGCTGGCGCTGCCGGCGCCGGGGAACGTGCAGGGCCGTTCATTCGCGCCGCTGCTCGACGGGCAGCCGTATGATTCGCGCGATGCCGTGTTCGCGGAGATGACCTACCACGATTACTACGATCCGCGGCGCTGCATCCGCACCGAGACGCACAAGCTGATCGTCAACTTCTCCAGCGCGCGCTTCTTCATGGACCCGTCGCAGAGCTGGCGGCCGCGCTCGGATGTCGTCAGCCCGCCCAACCATGCGGTCAGCTACCACAACCATGTCGAGCTGTACGACCTGGTCGCGGACCCGTGGGAACTGCATGACCTGGCTGACGACCCGCAGCACGCGGCCGTCCGCGCTGACCTGCTCGCCCGGCTCCACCGGCACCTGGTCGAGACGGATGATCCCATCCTGCAGGGCGCGGTGACCGGCCCGCACCACCTGGCTGCCCAGGTGCTGCTCGAGGCGGCCGCATCACCCTCACCGGAGGCCCGATGATCGAACCCCGTGACCGCGAACGGCTGCGCAGCCTCGCCGGCCGCTGGATGGCCCAGGCGAGCCGGCCCGTCATGGCCGAGCGCCGCCGCGCCTGGACCGCGCTCAAGGACCTGCAGGCCGAGCGGCCGATGGTCCTGTTCGAGACGTGGACCCTCCAGGACTACGTAACCGAGGACGAGCTGCTCTGCATGGACCCGGAGCTGCGCCGGCTGGAAGGGCAGATGCTCTGGCACGTGCGCCACGCGGAGGAGATCGGCGACGATATCGTGGTGGAGCCGTTCTACCGCGTCTACTGGCACGTCGACGCCACCGGCTACGGGGTGGACCTGCACCCGGAACACGGCATCGACCTGGAGGGCGGCAACGTCGGCTACACCTTCGATTACCCCATCCGCACGCCGGACGACATCGACCGCCTGGTCCCGCGCACGTGGCAGGTGGACCGCCCGCTCACCGAGCGCCGCGTCGAGGCATTGCAGGACCTCTTCGGCGACATTCTGCCGGTCGTGCTCCACGGGACCGGCGCGTTCTGGTCCGGCCTGACGCAGGACCTCTACAAGCTGACCGGCAACGACCGGCTGCTGCTCTGGACGTATGATGCGCCCGACGCGCTGCACCGCCTGATGACCTACATCCGCGACGACCGGTTGGCCTACTTCGACTGGCTGGAGCGCGAGGGCCTGCTCGGGCTGAACAGCACGGGGTGGGAGCTGGTCGGCTCGGGCAGCCCCGGCTACACGACCGCGCTGCCGGTTACGAATCCGGCCGAAGGGCAGGTCAAGCTAGCAGACCTGTGGGTGTGGATGGAGTCGCAGGAGACGACGATGATCTCCCCGCGCATGTTCGGGGATCTCTTCCTGCCCTACATGGCCGATGTCTGCCGCCGCTTCGGGCTGATCTACTACGGCTGCTGCGAGCCGGTGCACGATCGGTGGGATCGCATCCGCTCGGCGATCCCAAACATCCGCGCCGTGTCCATCTCGCCCTGGTGCGACCAGCGCATCATGGCCGAAAAACTGGGAAGGTCCTGCGTCTTCTCCCGCAAGCCCCGGCCCGCGCCCATCAGCGGGGAGAGCCCGGACTGGGACGCGCTCAGCGCCGACGCAGAATCGACGCTGGCCGCCGCACGCGACTGCAACCTGGAGATCATCTTCCGCGACGTCTACCGCATCTGCGGCGACCGCCCGCGCCTCCACCAGTGGGTGGAGATGGTTCGGGCGAAGATGTCCTGAACCTGCGGAGCGGCGCATCTGAGGATGCGCCATTCCAGGCCCGCATCCTCAGATGCGCCGCTCCGCAATCGTTATCAACCATGAGGAGACCATGAACGTTCGACGCCACTATCTCGACCGCCTCGACGATGCCATCGGCGACGGCCCCTTCATCGCGACCTGGGACTCCCTCCGCGGCTACACCGTCCCGGACTGGTATGAGGACGCAAAGTTCGGCATCTTCATCCACTGGGGGGTCTACTGCGTGCCCGCGTTCGGCAACGAGTGGTATCCCCGCAATATGTACGTCCGGGGCTCGCGCGAGTTCGAGCACCACGTTGCCACCTACGGCCCGCAGTCGCAGTTCGGCTACAAGGACTTCATCCCCATGTTCCGGGCCGAGCAGTATGACCCGGCGGCCTGGGCCGCGCTGTTCCGGGAGGCAGGCGCGCGCTTCGTCGTGCCGGTTGCAGAACACCATGACGGGTTCGCCATGTACGACAGCGACTTCTCCCGCTGGAGCGCGGTGCAGATGGGGCCGAAACGCGATCTCGTCGGCGAGCTGGCGGATGCGGTGCGCGACGCAGGGATGGTCTTCGGCTTGTCCACCCACCGGGAGGAACACTGGTGGTTCATGAACGGCGGCCGTGAGTTCGACTCGGACGTCCAGGACCCCGAGTATGCCGACTTCTACGGCCCGGCCATGCCCAGCTCGACAACCGACTGGGGCATGCACGACTGGACCCCCCGGCCCGACGCCGATTACCTGGACGACTGGCTGGCGCGCACGGTCGAGCTGGTCGAGAAGTACCGCCCGCAAGTGGTCTGGTTCGACGGCTGGATCAATCAGACCGTGTTCAAGCCCTACTTGCAGAAGTTCGCCGCCTACTATTACAATCGTGGGGCCGCCTGGGATCTGGGCATGGCGATCAACTACAAGAACACGGCCTACGAGGATGGGACTGCCATCTTGGACATCGAGCGCGGCCAGCTCAAGGACATCCGCCCGATGCTTTGGCAGAACGATACATCCGTATCCAAAAACTCGTGGGGCTACATCCAGAACCACGACTACAAGAATGCGGGCGACATCGTCGGTGACCTGGTGGATGTGGTCAGCAAGAACGGCTGCCTGCTGCTAAACATCGGCCCGAAGCCCGACGGCACGATCCCGGAGCCGGAGCAGGCGATGCTGCGCGAGATCGGTCGCTGGCTGGCCGTGAACGGCGAGGCCATCTACGGCTCGCGGCCTTGGATGACCTACGGCGAGGGGCCGACCGAGGTCCACGAAGGCCACTTCACGGACACCAAGCGCAGCGCCTTTACGAGCCAGGACATCCGCTTCACGCGCCAGGGCGACACGCTCTATGCCATCTGCCTCGGCTGGCCCGCGGGCGAGGCGGTCATCAAGTCGCTGCGCAGCGCAGCCGGACAGGTCACCGGCGTCAGCCTGCTGGGCGCGGAGGGCCTGCTCGCCTTCCGGCAGGACGCGGACGGGCTGCACATCGCAACGCCGGACGCCAGGCCGTGCGACTACGCGTATACGTTCAAGATTGAGATGGCCGGCTAAGGTCACACAATGACGCAACTCACCAAGCGTGAACGGGTCATGCGCACGGTGCGCTTCGAAGAAACTGACCGTGTGCCCGTCTACGATATCCTGCAGAACGACGCAATCATCGAGCACTATGGCGGCGAACGTCTGACCGGCGAAAACGGCGATCGGGTCAAGTCGGTCGCGGTCGGTCGCACGCTCGATATGACTCGCATGCCGACCGGCCCGGACACACCGCGCACCGAGCGCAACGACGATGGCCTGCTCATCCAATACGAACGGTGGACCAGTTGGATCATCGAGCGCCCCTTCCACGACATGCCGACCGCGGCCGAGTGGATCAAGGGGCAGATCAAGAAGTCCGAGGCACAGGTCTACGATCGCGCGTACGCGGCGCGGTTTCACGAGCACATCCAGGGCTGGCTTGACCAGTACGCCGCGGCTGACCCGACGGGCCGCAATGACCCGACGGTCATGGTCATCGAGAGCGGCGTCGGCCTGACCGAGATGTATTGGATGCTCGGCCTGGAGTTGTTCGTCTACCTGTGCGCGGACGAGCCTGGCCTGATCGAGGAATGGCTCGACGCACGTAACCGCGCGGAGTTGCGACGCGTTGCGGCCATCGCGGACCCGCGACGCATTCCCATCGCGCTCACCTACGACGACATTGCCTACAAGAACGCGCCGCTGTTCTCTCCCGCGTGGCTGCGCCGCCTGTGGGCGCCGCGACTGGCGAAGCTCAACGCGGCCTGGCATGATCGCGACACGGTCTGCCTGTTCCACTCGGACGGCAACCTGTTCCCGGTGCTCGACGATCTGGTAGCCGCGGGCATCGATGGGCTGAACCCGCTGGAAGTGCTGGCGGGCATGACGGTCGGGAAGGTGCGCGAACGCTACCCCCACCTGTTCCTGACCGGCGGCATCGACGTGAGCCAGTTGCTCAGCTTCGGCACGCCCGACGAAGTGCACGCAGCGAGCCATCAGGCCATCGTGGAGGCCGGCGGCCGGGGCTACTTCCTTGGCTCCACCACGGAGCTGCACTGGGACGTAAAACTGGAGAACGCCATCGCGATGTTTGAGACGGCGTGGAATACCACCATATAGAGGTCACATGACGAACAAACTTCCCAACATCCTGTTCTTCGGCATCGACTCGTTGCGTGCCGACCACATGAGCGCGTACGGCTATCACCGCCTGACGACGCCGTACATCGACCGCTTCGCGCAGGGCGCCACGCTGTTCGAGCGCCACTACAGCCCGCACATCCCGACGACGAGCGGCTACACCAACATGCTCACCGGCATGGATGTGTTCAGCACGCAGGTCGTCGCGCTGGCACACAAAGGCCCGCTGCGGCCGGAAGTCCGGACGCTGCCCGAGATGCTGCGCGACGCGGGCTACACGAGCACCTGCATCGGCTTCACCCACAACGCAGCCTCGCGCGGGTTCGACAAGTACCTGGAATTCGATGCCGGCTGGAAGACCTGGGATCAGGGCCGCATGCCCAAGGCCCAGAACCTCAACGAGGTCGCGGTGCCGGAGTTGGAGCGGCTGGCGCAGGGCGACCAGCCCTTCCTGCTCTTCCTCCGCCACATGGACCCGCACTCGCCCTACCTGCCGCCCGCGCCCTATGAGCGCATGTTCTACCACGGCAACGAGACGGACCCGAACAACGACTCCCTGGACAAGGTGATGGCCTTCGAGCCGTTCCGCGACTACATCGCGAGCTGGCTGCCGCCGGGCTGCACCGACGCGGACTACGTCATCGCGCAGTACGACGGCGAGGTCGCTTACATGGACGCGGCCATCCAGACCCTTTTCACCACAGTGGAGCGACTGGGCATTGCGGACGACACCATCATCGTCATCACCTCGGACCACGGAGAGACGCTGAACGACCACGACTGCTACTTCGACCACCACGGCCTGTACGACCCGACGCTCGTCGTGCCGCTCATCATCCGCTGGCCGGGCAAGGTGCCCGCAGGCCGCCGCATCAAGGGGATCACGCGGCAGTACGACACCACGCCGACCCTGCTCGACCTCATCGGCATCCAGCCGGAGGGCGTGCAGTTCGACGGCCAGAGCCTCCTGCCGATGATCGACGGGACCGTGTCCTCTCAGAAGCCGGAGATTTACCTGACCGAGTGCACGTGGATGCGCAAACACGGCTGGCGGACGCCCGAATGGAAGCTCATCGTTGCGCTCGAACCTGACTTCCACTACAAGCCGCCGGTCGAGCTGTACAACCTGCTCGAGGACCCGACCGAGTACAACAACCTCGCAGACAGCGAGCCGGAAGTCGTGGCGCATCTCCGCGCGCGCATGGAGGCGTGGATCGAGCAACGCAAGGCCGCGACCGGACTGCCCAACCCGATCGACACGCAGGGCGCGTGGCACAGCGGCACGAAGGGGCCGTTCAGCAGCTCGGACGAGGCATATCACTCGATGCACATCGGCGACCCGGGGCAGGCCCAGCGCCTGCAGGCCCGCAACAAGCAGTAGTCCTTTATATCAGAAACCCGTTTTCGTGCCAGGCTTCGCCTGGCCGAAGAAAACGGGTTTCTCACAATCAACAAGGAGTCAGAATCATGCCACTCAAAGTCGGTATCGTCGGTATGCGGGGCATCGGCAACACCCATGCCCAGGCCCATCACACCGACCCCCTGTCGGACTTCGTCGCGGTCTGCGACATCGTCAAGGAACGCGCCGACGCCGCGGCAAAGAAGTACGGCGTCAAGGCCTACTACAGTCTGGCGGACATGCTCCGCAATGAGGACCTGGACATCGTGGACGTCACGACCGGCGGCCACGAGAACGGCAGCTGGCACTTCGAGCCCACGATGGAAGCGCTGGAAGCGGGCAAGCACGTGCTCGTCGAGAAGCCCATCTCCAACGACGTCAACGAGGCGCGGCAGATGGTGGCGAAGGCATCCGAGAAGAACCTCTATCTCGGCGTCAACCTGAACCACTACTTCACCCCGACCGCAGACCGGGCCGACGAGTACATCAAGAAGGGCCAGATCGGCGAGCTGGTCTACTGCCTGCACAAGGTCGGGTTCAACGGCAGCGAGGCCGCGTACCAGCCGAACACCAACTGGCGCTGGTGGGGCTTCCCCTATGCGCACATGAAGGCCTTCCTGACCCACCCGTTCAGCGTCATGCGGCACTTCTGCGGCGACATCACCCACGTCCAGGCGTTCGTCGAGCGGCCGAGCTTCCGCAAGAAGGCCGGCGACGCGATGCTCTCCATCAACGGCGTCAACGTTAAGTTCGCGAACGGCGGCATCGGCTACCTGCTGAGCCAGCGCGGCGATTCGCCGTTCGGCCTTGGCGGCTGGTGGAGCGTAGAGGTCTCGGGCACCAACGGCGCCTTCTGCATCGAGAACTGCATCGAGAAGGTGACCCTGTGGGAAGGCCCCGACCCGAAGCGCCCTGCAAATCCGGCCGCGATGTCGATGGGCATGGCCGCGGTGGCCGACGTGTTCGATACGGGCATCAAGGACTTCAGCGCGACCTTCGCGCTGCGCATCCACGCGTTCATGGAGGATGTGACCAACGGGGTGCCGCTGGAGAAGCTGCGTGCGTCCGGCCGCGATGGCCTGGCTGCCCTGGAATACACCTGGGCGGCGATGGAATCATACGAGCAGGGCGGCGCACTCGTCCGCCCGCACCCGCTGCCTACCCTGCACGGCAAGCCCGGCGCGACGCCGGATTGAGAGGACGGACCTCACCCTCCTGCCCCCCTCTCCTGAGTGCGCTCAGGAGAGGGGGGTTGAGGGGGTGAGGTCAATCACCGGCACGGCCTCGCCCGCGGCGGCCATGCGGCGCTTGAGCGTTTGGGCCAACTCCGCACGCACCGCGGCGCAGGCCGGGTCCGCGACGAGGTTGGTCTGCTCGTGCGGGTCGGCGGCCAGGTCATAGAGGCAGTCTTCGACATAGGTCTCCGCCGCAGGGTCCGCGCCGGTCACATGCAGCCCGCGCACGCTGTACTTCCAGCGCCGCGTGCGGATGGCGCGACCGCAGTGGTCTTCGCTGATCTGGACGAACACCTCCTGCGGCCAGTCGGTCGCAGAGCCGTCGAGCAGCGCCTGCAGCGGCCTCCCGCGCATCGAGGGCGGCAGGGTCAGGCCTGCAGCGGTCATGAGGGTCGGCGGCAGGTCCATAAGGCTGACCAGCTCGCTGACCACACGCGGCGACTGCGCCCCGCGTGGCGCCTTGAAGCCCGGGCCAGTAATGACCAGCGGCACGCGGATGCTGGCGTCGTGGCACGACCGCTTGTACTCCGCGTTGCGGGTGCGGAAGTGCGAGCCGTGGTCGCTCGTAAAGACGACGACCGTGTCACGCACCATGCCGAGCCAGATCAGCTCATCGAGCAGGCGGCCCAGGTTGGTGTCGATGCTGTGGCACGCGCCGAGATAGTCGGCGTATTCGTGCCGCCAGTCGCCGCCGGAGTCGACGAGGTCTGGCGGCGGCACAAACTCGCGAAAACGCCGCGTTGAACCGATCGGCCCTTCGTGATGGTTGTGATCGTTCTGGTGGTGCGGCTCCAGGTAGGACAGGAACAGGAACCAGGGACGCTTGCCGTCGCGGCTGCGTAGATATTCCAGCGCCCAGTCGGTCAGCGCGTCGACCCGGTAGCGACCCTCCGGGAAATCCCGCCGCTGCATGTCCCGGTCGAACACATGGCCGTCGTAGCTGTGTGAGGTGAATTCCAGCACATCCGCGGCCAGCCAGAAATCGCGGTATCCGCCGCGGCGCTCCGGTGGCACGGCTCGGGTACGGAAGTCATCCGGCCCGCCCTCCGGCCCCGTGGAGGCCAGGTGCCACTTGCCGATGTAGCCGGTCTCATAGCCGGCGTCCGCCAGGTGGTGCGCAATCGTGCGCTCGGTCAGCGGCAGCATGCGGTGGTTGGTGTGGGTGCCGGTCTCGGTCGCATAGCGGCCCGTCTGCAGGCACGCCCGCGTCGGCCCGCACACCGGCTGCGCGGTAAAGGCAAATTCGAAGCGCACGCCCTCGCGGGCCATTTCATCCAGTTGCGGCGTCACGGGCAGCGGCTGGCCGTAGCACCCGCAGGTGTCCCACCGCTGCTGGTCTGTCAGGATGAAGAGGATGTTCGGGGGTAACATTTCACGCTCCCGGTTCCTGCCATAGACCTCGAAGGTCTTGTCAACCGCCGGTTGACCTGAAACCTTCGGGGTCTGACAACGTCGTCTCATCCTACGCCAAAGGAAGGACTTACGCAAATGCTTCCCGTGTTTCACCTCGGCCCATTCAACGACTGGCGGGAGGAGGCCATGCGCCAGCGCGCGCTCTTCCCCGTGGCCTATCCCGGCCCGCAGACCCGGCAGCGGGTCAAAGAGGTGCTGGGTTTCTGCTGCGGCCCCGAACCGGCGCTGGATGTCCGCTCCGAGGGGACCTGGGAGCGCGACGGCGTGGCCGGGGAGGCGCTCTCGTGGTCGGCCGGCTACGGCCCGCGCACGCAGGCATGGCTGCTCAAGCCCGCGGGCAGCCAGGGCAGGCTGCCCGGCATCGTGGCGCTGCACGACCATGGCGGCTTCAAGTTCTACGGCAAGGAGAAGATCGCGGACGGCCCCGAGCCCGCGGACCCGGTCGTCACCGCGTTCCGTGAACGCTCCTATGGCGGCCGGGCCTATGCCAACGAGCTGGCGCGGCGCGGGTTCGCAGTGCTCGTCCACGACACCTTCATGTGGGGCTCGCGACGCTTCCCGGTCGAGTCCATGCCCGAGAACATCCGCCGGATGGCCGCGCAACGCGACCACGCGTGGCAGCCGACCGACGGCTCTGCGCACGCCGAGGAGATCGCCGATTACAACTACGCGGCCTGGCTCTTCGAGTTCCACGTCATCGAGAAGTACTGCGCGCTGTTCGGCACTACCTTCGCGGGCATGGTCAGCCACGAGGACCGCATTGCGGTCAACTACCTGCGCACCCGGCCCGACGTGCGCGAGGGCGGCGTGGGCTGTCTCGGCCTGTCGGGCGGCGGCAACCGCGCCGCGCTGCTGCAGGCGACGTCGGACCACGTCAGCGCGGCTGTCATCGTCGGGCTGATGAGCACCTACGCAGAGCTGCTCGACAAGCAGGTCACGCACACCTGGATGCTCTTCCCCCACGGCTGGGCGCGACACGGCGACTGGCCGGACCTGGCCGCGTGCCGCGCACCGTCGCCCCTGCTGGTGCAGTACGACCTGGAAGATGAGCTGTTTACCGTGGCCGGGATGCGCGCAGCGCACGAACGGCTGTCCGGCCTGTATGCACACACCGGCCAGCGCGACGCGTACACCGGCGAGTTCTACCCCGGCCCGCACAAGTTCGACCTGGAGATGCAGGAGTCGGCGTTTGGCTGGTTGAAGCAGAAGTTATCAGCATAGGGAGGAACTGACATGAAATACAGGACGTTCGGAAGACTGGGCTGGCAGGTATCGGAGATTGGCTTCGGCGCGTGGGCCATCGGCGGCGGCTGGGGCAGCCAAAGTGAGGCTGATTCCATCACCGCGCTGCATCGCGCCCTGGACTTGGGCTGCAACTTCATCGACACCGCACAGGGTTACGGCAACGGCAAGAGCGAGCGCATCATCGGCGAGGTGCTGGCGGACCGCAAGGGCGAGCACATCTACGTCGCGACGAAGATTCCGCCGGCGGCCGGGTCATGGCCGCCCAGCCCGTACGACAAGGTCGAGGAGAGCTATCCCGAGGCGTACCTGCGCGAGCGGCTGGAGTTCAGCCTGCGCAACCTCAAGACCGACTGCCTGGACCTCGTCCAGCTCCACACCTGGACGCGCGCGTGGAACCGCGCGCCGGCCGCGCTGGAGGTCCTCCGCGGCTTCCAACGCGAGGGCAAGATCCGGGGCATCGGCATCAGCACGCCGGAGCACGACCAGAACTCGCTCATCGACCTGATGCGCGGGGGCTGGCTCGACTCGGTGCAGGTCATCTACAACATCTTCGAGCAGGAGCCACAGGCCGAGTTCCTGCCCGCGGCCGCGGAGAACAACGTCGGCGTCATCGTCCGCGTCGCGTTCGATGAAGGCTCGCTGACCGGCAAGTGGGATGCGGACACCCGCTTCGCAGCCGACGACTTCCGCAGCCGCTACTTCGCGGGTGACCGGCTGGGGCGGGCGGTCAAGCGCGTCGCCGCGGTCAGGGAGACGGTCGGCGACGCGGAGCCGGACCTGCCGACCGCCGCGCTTAAGTTCGCGCTCAAGCCAGCCGCGGTCTCCACCGTCATCCCCGGCATGCGCAACGCGCGACAGGCCGAGCTCAACTGCGGCGTGAGCGACCAGCCGCCCATGACCGACGAACTCGAAGCGCGGCTGCGCCAGCACAACTGGCTCCGCGCCTTCTGGTATTCGGGGAAATAACCTTCATCCCCCTCTCCTGAGGCAGCGAAGCTGCCTCAGGAGAGGGGGGCAGGGGGTGAGGCATGCGACTCGGCGGACCCATCTTCGACGCAACCAATGATCCCGGCGCGTGGGCGCAGGCCGTCGGCGCGGCGGGCTATCGCGCGGCCTACTGCCCGCTCAAGCCGGACGCGGATGACGCAACCGTGCGTGCCTACGCGGACGCGGCTGCACGAGCAGACATCGTCATCGCAGAGGTCGGCGCGTGGAGCAACCCGCTCAGCCCCGACGATGCGACGCGGCAGGCGGCCATCGCCCACTGCCAGGCCAGCCTGCACTTGGCCGACCGCATCGGCGCGCGCTGCTGCGTCAACATCACCGGCTCGCGCGGCCCCAAGTGGGACGGCCCCGATCCGCGCGACCTGACGGATGAAACGTTTTACATGATCGTGCAAACCGTGCGCGATATCATAGACACGGTGCAGCCAACGCGCACATACTATACCCTGGAAACGATGCCCTGGGCGTACCCGGATTCAGTGGAGAACTACCTGGATCTGCTGTCCGCCATCGACCGGCCGGCCTGCGCGGTCCACCTGGACCCGGTTAATCTCGTCTGCAGCCCGCAGCGTTATTTCGGCAACGCCGCGCTGCTGCGCGAGTGCTTTGCGAAGCTGGGCCCGCACATCCGGTCGTGCCATGCGAAGGACATCCTGCTTGCGCCGGAGCTGACCACCCATCTGAGCGAGGTCCGAGCGGGGCTGGGCGCGCTCGACTACGATGTCTACCTGGCCGAGCTGGCCCACCTGGACCCGGACACACCATTGATGCTGGAGCATCTGACCTTAGAAAAGGATTACCGGCTCGCCGCCGAGCACATTCGCTCGGTCGCGGCCCGCAACGACATTTCTCTGTAACCCGCCGGTACGATTATCAACCACAGAGCGCACAGAGGAAACAGAGGTGATCCTGAGCCATAGATGCTCATATCTCGGTGGCCTCGGTGTCCTCTGTGGCAAACCCGTGGTCGCATAAGGAGACCCCATGCCAGCACAACCTCCCCTCACTGCCGTCCTGGCCGGCTGCGGCGGCATCAGCCGCGCGTGGCTCAACGCGATTCGCGACCTCCCCGACCTCCAGATGGTCGGCTTCGTGGACCTCATCGAGGATGCCGCCCGCGGCCGCGCGGCTGAATATGGATGGACCGACGCAGTCACCGGCACGGCACTCGGCCCGGTGATCGCCGCGACGAAGCCCGACATCGTCTTCGATTGTACCATCCCGGAGGCGCACGTCGCGGTCACGACGGAGGCACTGGCCGCGGGCTGCCACGTGCTCGGTGAGAAGCCGCTGGCCGACAGCATGGCGCACGCCCGCACGATGGTCGCGGCCGCGCAGGCGAGCGGCAAGCTGTACGCCGTGATGCAGAACCGCCGCTATGACCCCAACATCCGGCGGCTGCGGGCCTTCCTGGACAGCGGCGCGCTTGGCCAGGTGACCACCATCCACTGCGACTTCTTCATCGGCGCGCACTTCGGCGGCTTCCGCGACCGGATGGAGCACGTCCTACTGCTGGACATGGCCATCCACACCTTCGATGCGTCGCGCTTCATCTCGCAAGCCGACCCGCTGGCCGTCTATGCGCACGAGTGGAACCCGGCCGGCTCGTGGTATGACCACGATGCATCCGCGGTCGCGTTCTTCGAGATGAGCAACGGCCTGGTCTACACCTATCGCGGGAGCTGGTGCGCCGAGGGGCTCAACACCACGTGGGAGTCGGACTGGCGCATCATCGGCACCGAGGGCAGCGTGCGCTGGGATGGCGCGACCGGCTTCCAGGCGGAGACGGTCACCGCGCGCGGCGGCTTCCGCTCGGAGATTCAGCCGGTCGAGTTGCCCGCATTCGATGCGGCTGACAAGACCGGCGGGCACGCTGGCTGCATCCGCGACTTCGTGCGCTGCGTCCGCACGGGCGAGACGCCGGAGACGGTCTGCACCGACAACATCCAGAGCCTGGCGATGGTCTTCGGCGCGATCGAAAGCGCAGACACGGGCCAGCGCGTGACGATTGCCGCCTGATTAGAGGGAGAGGTCTCATGCCAAAGGAAACCATGTCCCCGCGTGAACGCTGGCTCGCCGTCCTGACCCGCCAGGCGCCCGACCGCGTGCCGATGGACTATTGGGCCACCGGCGAATTCACCGCCAAGCTGCTCCAGTACACGGGCCACACCGACGTGCGCACCATGCTGACCGCTCTTCACGTCGACTTCGTGGTTCACGCCGGCGGCCGCTACGCCGGCCCGCCGCTCCCGCCCCACACCGACATATACGGCTGCCGCTTCCAGGACGTAGATTACGGCACGGGCGTCTACCCGGAGTGCGTGTACAACCCGCTGGCCCAGTACAATTCGGTCGAGGAAATCGAAGCGAACTACACCTGGCCGTCGGCCGACTGGATCGACTACTCCGGCGTCAAGGACCAGGTCAAGGGCTGGGAACATCACCCCATCCAGGGCGGCGGCTCCGAGCCGTTCCTCATCTATAAGAACCTGCGCGGGGATGAGCAGGCCTTTATCGACCTGGTCGAGAACCCCGCCATCGTCCACTACTGCCTCGACAAGCTGTTCGGCCTCGCCTGGGAGAACTCCATCCGCATCTACGAGCAGATTCCCGGCCAGGTGATGTTGAGCTACGTCGCGGAGGACATGGGCAGCCAGGACGGGCTGATGCTCTCGAAGCGGCATATCCGCGAGTTCCTGCTCCCGCGCATGAAGCGCAGCATCGACCTGGCGCACCAGGCGGGCGCCCGCGTCGTGCACCACAACGACGGCGCGTGCCGGCCCATCCTCCCTGACATGATCGAGCTGGGCATCGACATCCTCAACCCGATCCAGTGGCGCTGCAAGGGCATGGAGCGGGAGGGCCTCAAGGCCGACTTCGGCGACAAGCTCATTTTCCACGGCGCGATGGACAACCAGTACACGCTGCCGTTCGGCACAGTGGAGGAGGTGCGCGCCGAGGTGCTGGACAACCTGCGCATCCTCGGTGCGGGCGGCGGGTACGTTCTCGCACCCTGCCACAACATCCAGGCCGTCAGCCCGGTCGAGAACATCGTCGCCATGTACGAGATGGGCTACGAGCATGGGTGGACGGAATGACGATTGAAGATTGCAGATTGAAGATTGAAGATTACGGTTGAAGGTTGAAGGTTGCAGGTTCTTACTCGTTACTGATCACTCGTTACTCGTTACTCATCACTCATTTCGCATCAGGAGCCGCCCATGAACCCAGTCAAAATCGGCATCATCGGCTGCGGGAACATCAGTCCCGCGTACATTAAGGGCTGCCGCGCGTTCAAGGTGCTGGACCTTGTCGCGCTGGCTGACATCGACGTGCGTCGTGCAGAGGCGCGTGCCGCCGAGTTCAACGTCCCCCGCGCCTGCACGGTCGACGACCTGCTCGCCGACCCGGAGATCCAGATCGTCGTCAACCTGACCACGCCCCAGGCGCACACGCCGGTCAACCTCGCGGCCATCGCGGCGGGCAAGAACGTCCACTGCGAGAAGCCGCTGGCGCTGACGCGCGCGGAGGGCCAGCAGGTGCTCGCGGCGGCCGCGGCCAAGGGGCTGCGGGTCGGCTGCGCGCCCGACACGTTCCTTGGCGGCGGTATCCAGACCTGCCGCAAGCTGATCGACGACGGCTGGATCGGCGAGCCGATCGCCGCGACCGCGTTCATGACGTGCCACGGCCACGAGAGCTGGCACCCGGACCCGGCCTTCTACTACATGGTCGGCGGCGGGCCGATGCTCGACATGGGGCCGTACTACCTCACTGCGCTGGTCAACCTCGTCGGCCCCATCCGCAAAGTGGCGGGCATGACCCGCATCACCTTCCCCGAGCGCCTCATCACCAGCCAGCCGAAGTACGGCACGCGGGTTACGGTGGAAGTGCCGACGCACGTCGCAGGGCTGATGGAATTCGCCAACGGTGCGGTCGGCACCATCATCACGACGTTCGATGTGTGGGGGGCCAACCTGCCGCGCATCGAAATCCACGGCACGCAGGGCTCGTTGAGCGTGCCCGACCCCAACACCTTCGGCGGCCAGGTGATGGTGCGCCGCGCGGACTCGAAAGAGTGGCGCGATGTGCCCCACACGCACAGCGTCGAAGTCGGCCGCGGCATCGGCGTCGCGGACATGGCCTATGGACTGGCATCGGGCCGGCCCCATCGCGCCAGCGGCGAGCTGGCCTATCATGTGCTCGACACCATGCTGGCGTTCGAGGACGCATCCCAGGCGGGCCGGCACCAGGAGCTGGCGAGCACCTGCCGCCAGCCGGCTGCCCTGCCCATGAATCTAAGGACAGGAGAACTCGATCAATGAAGAAGGCTTTGATGGTTGTCGGCGGCTGGGAAGGCCACGAGCCGAAGCAGTGCTCGGAGATTTTCGCGCCCATCCTGCGGTCACACGGCTTCGATGTCGAAGTGTCGTACTCGCTCGATTCCTACCTCGACGCGGAGAAGATGGCTGCGCTGAGCCTGGTCGTCCCGACGTGGACGATGGGCACGATCACGCGCGAGCAGGAAGCCGGATTGCTCAACGCGATCAAGAGCGGCGTCGGCGTCGCGGGCTGGCACGGCGGCATGGGCGATGCGTTCCGCAACAACACCGAGTACCAGTGGATGGTCGGCGGGCAGTGGGTCGCGCATCCCGGCGGGGTGATCGACTACCGCGTGAACATCACCAACCACACCGACCCGATCACCGCGGGGCTGGCCGACTTCGACATGCACTCCGAGCAGTACTACATGCACGTCGACCCGTCGAACGAGGTGCTGGCGACGACGACCTTCGACCGGCCCGAAGCGCCGTGGGCGAAGGGCTGCGTCATGCCGGTCGTCTGGAAGCGCATGTGGGGCGCGGGCCGCGTGTTCTACTCGTCGCTCGGCCACGTCGCCAAGGACTTCGAAGTCCCCGAGGCGCGCGAGATTCAGACCCGCGGGTTCCTCTGGGCCGCGCGCTGACCTATCGTTCGTAGTAGGCGCTTCAGCGCCCCGGGCACTAAAGTGCCTACTACCAACCCTATCAACAAGGAGCCATTCCAATGACCAAGATTGCCTTCATCGGTGCAGGCAGCGTGGGCTTCACCCGCGGCCTGGTGCGCGATATCCTCACCTTCCCGCTGCTCAAGGATGCGACGCTCAGCCTGATGGACGTCGACGACGAACGGCTGGATTTCGCACAGAGGTCCGTACAGAAGATCGTCGATATGGGGCAGTATCCTGCCAAAGTCGAGGCCACCAAGGATCGGGCCGCCGCGCTGGAAGGCGCGGACGCCGTCCTCGTGACCATCCTGGCCGGCAGCACCGACGTATGGCGCCATGACATCGAGATCCCGAAGACCTACGGCGTCGATACCAACGTGGGCGACACGCGCGGCGTCTCCGGCATCTTCCGCGCCCTGCGCACCATCCCCGTGATGGTCGGCATCGCGAAGGACATGGAGCGCTACTGCCCCGACGCGACGATGCTGAACTACACCAACCCCATGGCGATGCTCTGCCGGGCCATGCAGCGCGAGACCTCCATCCAGCTCACCGGTCTGTGCCACAGCGTACAGGGCACCGCGATGATGCTGGCCAAGTGGATCGGCGCGCCCTACGAGGAAATCACCTACACCTGCGCGGGCATCAACCACATGGCCTGGTACGTCAAGTACGAGTGGAACGGGAAGGACGCCTATCCGCTCATCCGCCAGGCCGTCACCGAGCGGCCCGAGGTCTACAACGAGGAACAGGTGCGCAACGAGATGTTCCTCGCGCTCGACTACTACATCACCGAGTCGAGCGGCCACAACTCCGAGTACAACTGGTGGTTCCGCAAGCGGCCCGACCTCATCGAGAAGTACTGCACTCACGGCACGGGCTGGAACCCGGGCGAGTACGCCTACATCCTCAAGGAATATACGAAGCGCAACGACACCTGGAAGGAGGCCGCGCGCGAGTGGTTCGCCAAGGACACGCCCATCTCGCTGGAGCGCGGGCACGAGTACGCCGCGTCGATCATTAACGCGCTGCAGGGCGGCGAGCCCTTCCAGTTCAACGGCAACGTCTCCAATACCGGCCTCGTCACCAACCTGCCCCAGGGCGCGTGCGTCGAGGTGCCCGTGTGGGCCACCAAGCAGGGCCTGGAGTCGGTGCACGTCGGCGCTCTCCCGCCGCAGCTCGCGCTGCTGACCGGGCTGAGCTCGGCCATCGAGGAGCTGGCGGTCGAGGCTGCGCTGACCGGCAATCCGCGTCTCGTCTATCAGGCCATCGCCCACGACCCGCTGACCGCGAGCGTGCTGTCGCTGGCCGAGATCAAGGAGATGGTGGACTGCATGCTGGAGCAGAACCAGGCTTGGCTCCCGCAGTTCACGACGTTCAAGTCATAAGAAATGGAACGCTGATGACGCTGATGTGCCAACCGTTGTTGGCACATCAGCGTCATCAGCGTTCTATTAGGTTAAGGAGAGGGGTATGGCGAAGAAGCATGTGTCGGGCGTGGATGAGCTGAAGGCTGCGATCGAGACGAAGATCAAGGCCCTCAGGGGGCCGCTGGTCAACGATAGGTGGCGCTTCCACGTCGGGGCGGCCGGCGAAGACGCCGCGACGCTGGCTGCGCCCGATTACGACGACAGCGCGTGGCCCGGCGTCCGGTTGGGCCATGCCTGGTCATCACAGGACGGCGAGGCCTGGTTCCGCACGGTCGTGGAACTGCCCGAGACGATCGAGGGGCTGCCGCTGGCCGGTTCGCGGCTCGAGATGGAGATATTCCTCACTATCGGCGCGTCGGTCTACGTCGACGGCGTCGAGCGGTACCGCGAGCCCTCCTGGACCGACTCCCGGCCCGTGCCGCTCCTCCTGGTGGAAGACTACCGGCCGGGCACGCCGCTTCACCTGGCCGTGCGCGCCAACGCGGGCGACGGGTTCGGCTTCTTCGTCCACGCCAACCTGCGTGCGTCCGCGCTGGCCGAGGCCATCTTCGAGCTCGACCTGCTGGCCGCGCAGTTGAATTTCACCCACACCCTCGCGACCCGCGCAAAGGACGCCGAGGGACGCTCGCTCGAGCGCGCATGGGAGCGGGCTGCGGCCGTGCTGCCGCTCGATGCGCTGGCCGCTAACGATTGGGTCGCCTGGCACGCCGGAGCCGCCGCAGTGCGCACGCAGCTCGCGCCGTTTGCGGACGCGGCCAAGCGGTACACGGCCTACGTTGTCGCGCACAGCCACATCGATATGAACTGGCTCTGGCCGATGGCCGAGACCGTGGACGTCTGCCGCCGGGACTTCAGCACGATGGACCGGCTCATGGAGAAGTACCCCGACTACCACTTCTCGCAGAGCCAGGCGGCCACCTACGCGATGACCGAGGCCGCGGACCCCGCGCTGTTCGAGCGCATCCGGGCGCGCGTCGCGGAGGGCCGCTGGGAGGTCACCGCGAACACCTGGGTTGAGAACGACCTGAACATGGCGGCCGGCGAGGCGATGGCCCGGCAGATGCTCCATGCCCGGCGCTTCGATCGGGACCGCTTCGGCATCGACCCGGTCATCTGCTGGGAACCGGACACCTTCGGCCATCCGGCCACCATCCCGCAGCTCCTCGCACAGGCTGGCATCAAGTACTACTACTTCTGCCGGGCCGGCCGGCGCCACCCGCTTTTCTGGTGGGAAGGGCCGGACGGCTCGCGCGTGCTCGGCGTGCAGGATCCCGGGGGCTACAACGGCGAGGTCACGCCTTCGAACATCGCCGGTGCGACGATTGCCTTCACGCAGCCCTCGGGCATCCACGCCGGGCTGTACGTCTTCGGCGCGGGCGACCACGGCGGCGGCGGCACGGCCCGCGATATCGAGATGGCCCGGCGTTTGGACGGCGAACCCTTCCTGCCGCGCGTACGCATGAGTTCCGCGACCGGCTTCTATGACGCGGCCCTGGCCGAGCTGGAGAGCCTCCACGCGCTGGACCGCAGCCAGAGGGCGGGCCATTACCTGGGGCTGCCGGTTGTGCGCGGGGAGCTCAATACCGTCTTCGAGGGCTGCTACACGAGCCACGGCGACATCAAGCGGCTCAACCGGAGCGCGGAGAATACGCTGCTGACCGCTGAGACAGTCGCGACGCTCGCGACCGTGCTGACGGGCGCACAGTACCCGGCGGCTGCGCTGGCCGAGGCATGGCAGACGGCCTGCTTCCACCAGTTCCATGACATCCTCTGCGGCTGCGCAATCGGCGTAACCTACCGCGAGGCCGGCGAGCGGTTGAACGCGGTTCTCGACACCGCGGCGCAGGTCACGCAGGCCGCGCTGGCGGGGTTGGCCGCGGCCGCGGACACGGGCGACGCCGTCCGCAGTGCGGACGGCATGCGCATCGCAGTCTTCAACCCACTGGCGTGGGAGCGCGACGACGTGGTGCGCGTGCCCGTCGCGTCCTTTGACGGCGACATCCCCGCCGCCCTGGTTGACGACCGGGGCGAGTTCGTGCCCGTCCAGCTCTGCCCGGGCCCGGAGGCCGCCAACGACCTTCTGTTCGTCGCCAAGCAGGTGCCCGCGCTCGGGCTGCGCGTCTACCGACCCGCCGCCCCCCAGGCAGCGAATGCCTCTGGGGTCGTCGCGGATGCACAGGCCAACACGCTCGACAACGGCATCCTGCGTCTGCGCGTCAACCCACAGTCTGGCGCGCTGGACCAACTGGTCGACCACGAAGCCGGCCGCGATGTGGCCGGGCCGTGGGCCGGCTGGGGACCGGAGGCGAAGGTCAACGCGGGCATGCTCAATCGCCTGCAGATCCTATGGGAGCAGCCGCACCCGATGTCGGCCTGGAACATCGGCGACATCACGCGCATCGACAACCTGCTGACCGGTGCGGAGGTGCGTGTCGTGGAGTCCGGCCCGGTCGCGGGCGTCATCGAGATCAAGCGCCGGTTCCTCAACTCCACCTTCGCCCAGTACGTCCACCTGTACCGCGGCCTGCGCCGCGTGGAGTTCGAGACGATCGTGGACTGGCACGAGCGCGGCAGCGCGCATGCCGATGCCCCGATGCTGCGCACGACCTTCGCGCCCTTCCTGCGCGGGACGAGCGCGACCTTCGAGATCCCCTTCGGTGCGGTCACCCGCTCCGCAGATGGCCGGGAGGTGCCCGCGCTGCGCTGGGCAGATGTCTCGGAGGATGAACCTGCGACTGGCCGCGCCGCGCGCGGCCGTAGAGGCGAGCCGCCCGCATACGGCGTATCGCTGCTCAACGACTGCAAGTACGGCCACCAGGCTCACGGCAACACGCTGGGCCTGACGCTGGTGCGCGCATCTTACGAGCCGGACAACAACCCTGACGAAGGCCTGCACCACTTCACCTACGCGCTCTACCCGCACGCGGGCGACTGGCGCACGGCCGGCACGATCCGCCGCGCCGCGGAGCTGAACCAGCCGCTCGTCGCGGCAGTGACCTCCGCGCACGGCGGGACGCTCAAGCCGGGGCAGGCGTGGCTGACTTGCGACTCGGACGCAGCCGTCGTCTCCGCGGTCAAGCTGGCCGAGGACCAGCCTGCCGGCGGCCATGCAGTCGTCGTGCGGGTCTACGAGCCGTTCGGCCGGCCCGCCGACGTGACGCTGCAGCCCGGCTGGGCCGTGCACAGCGTGGCCTCCGCGGACCCGCTGGAACGCCAGGGCCCGGCCCAACCCACCGCGGGCGGGGGCGTGCGCCTCGCGCTCCGCGGCCACGGGATCCAGACGGTGGTGTTGAGCTGAGAACGCGGCCCAAAACCCCCACGATTTGTAGGGGCGAGGTCCCCTCGCCCCAGGCGGGGTAATTCGCCCCTACGACAGAGGTGACATCTATGAATTCACGTGACCGCGTGATGGCTGCGCTGGAACACCGGCAGCCGGACCGCGTACCCAAAGACCTCGCCGGGATGCGTTCGACGGGCATCAGCGCGTTCGCGTATCCGAAGCTCGTCCAGGCGCTCGGCCTGCCTCCGCGGCGCACGCGCGTCGAGGATACCGGCCAGATGCTCGCCATGCCGGAGCCGGACGTGCTGGACGCGCTCGGCATCGACGTCGTCACCATCTGCGACGGGGTGACCAGCGCGTTCGTCGAGCCGCACAAGTGGCGGCCCTACGACTTCAACGGCCGGCTCGACGCGGCCGTGCGCCACCCGTCGCGCTTCCACACGGAGGAGGACGGCACCATCCGGCAGGGCGGCTCGATCATGCCGCCTTCGTCCTATGTCTTCGACGAGCCGCACGGCGGCCAGCCGCTCAACCTGGATGAGGAACTCCCCAAGCCCGACCTGAAGAAGCTCCGGGCCTATCTCGCGCGGCGGCCCCTGACGGACCGGCGCATCTTGGAGATCCGCGACCATGCGCGGCGCGTGCGGGAGTCGTCGGACCGGGCCGTCTTCTTCAATAACGGCGCGGCACAGTTGCCCATCGGCATCGGCGGCTTTGCCGGGCTGGCGATCTTTCCCATCCTGTGCATCACCGAGCCGGACATGGTCGCGGAATACCACGAGCTGCTGACCAGCCACCGCGAGGGCTGGTTCCGCGCGCTGCTGCCGGAGATTGCGCCCTACGTGGACATCATTATGATGGCCGCGGACGACTGGGGCACGCAGAACACGCTGATTGCCTCCCCCAAAGTCTACCGCAACCTGTTCCTGCCCTACTACCGCCGCGTCAACGACATCGTGCACACGGAGGCGCCCGGCGTCAAGACCTTCCTCCACTGCTGCGGCGCGGTATACGACCTGATCGACCTCGTCATCGAGAGCGGGTTCGACATTCTCAACCCGGTCCAGTGGTCCGCGGGGAAGCACTCCTACCGCGAGTGGAAGGATCGGGCGCGCGGGCGCATCGCGCTGTGGGGCGGCGGCGTCAACGCGCAGGCCACCCTGCCGCTCGGCACGGTCGAGGACGTGGCCCGCGAGGCGCGCGAGGTCGTCAGCTACCTCAGCCAGGACGGCGGTTATGTCTTCTGCAACATCCACAACATCCTGGCCGAGATTCCGCCCGAGAAGGTCATCGCGCTGTATCGGGCGGCCGACGAGGAATGATGAATTAAGAATTACGAATTAGGAATTGGGTTCTCCTCAATCGTAATTCTTAATTCGTAATTTCTAATTCCACCGGAGCAACCATGCCCAACGACTACACCGTCGCAACCTACTATTTCGGCAATTACCACCAGGACGCTCGCAATGCCCTGGTCCACGGGCCGGGCTGGACCGAATGGGAGCTAGTCAAGCGCGCGGAGCCGCGCTTCCCCGGCCACAACCAGCCGCACGTGCCGCTGTGGGGCTACGAGGACGAGTCCGACCCGCAGGCCATGGCCCGCAAGATCGCCGCGGCCGCGGACCACGGCGTCGACGCCTTCATCTTCGACTGGTACTGGTACGATGACGGACCGTTCCTCGAACGCAGCCTGGACGAGGGCTTTCTCAACGCTCCCCACAACGACAGGCTCAAGTTCGGCTTGATGTGGGCCAACCACGACTGGGTGGACATCCACCCGATCGGCCTGTCCACCGTGCGCAAACCGCCACTGCTCTACGGCGGCCGGGTCACGCGCGAGACGTTCGACCGCGTGGTCGAGCACGTTATCGAACGCTACTTCCGCCACCCGTCCTACTGGCTGGTGGACGGCTGCCCGTACTTCTCCATCTACGAGTTGATGAAGCTGCGCGAGGGGCTGGGCGGGGTGGATGCGACGCGCGATGCGCTGGCCCACTTCCGCCGCCGCGTCCGGGAAGCGGGCTTCCCCGACCTGCACCTCAATGCGGTCGTGTGGAGCGCCAGCCTGCTCCCCGGCGAGACGATGGTCAAGGACCCGAACGAGCTGCTGGCCCATCTCGGCTTCGACAGCATCACGTCGTACGTCTGGGTGCATCACGGCGTGCTGCGGGAATTCCCGCAGACCGATTACAACGTGGCCCGCGACCGTTACCTGGCCTACTGGGACCGGGCCGAGGCGCAGTTCACCCTGCCCTATCACCCGAATGTCACGATGGGCTGGGACTCCAGCCCGCGCACCATCCAGTCGGACGCGTACCTGCCCTGGAACTACCCCTTCACCAGCGTGTTCGCGGACAACACGCCGGACCGCTTCCGCGGGGCGCTCGCGCTCACGAAGGAACGCCTGGCGAAACGCGCGCCCAAGGACCGCATTCTGACCATCAACGCGTGGAACGAGTGGACGGAGAGCAGCTATCTTGAACCCGACACGCAGCATGGCATGGGCTACCTCGAAGCCATCCGGGATGTGTTTGGCCGGTGACGCACATCCAGGGGCCCATCGTAGGGGCCGACCTATGTGTCGGCCCCGTCCGGAGGGGGGACGCACACACAGGTGCGCCCCTACCATTCGCAAATCCGTTCCAGCTACCAGCCAGCTACCCGCTACACACAAGCCGGCCAGTTCCTAATTCCTAATTCCTGATTCCTGATTCCTCATTCCCAATTCCCCGCCTCGTGCTATACTGCCCCCATGACCGACACGACCCTCACCCCTCGCCCGGACGCCGCGGGCGACAGCATCCGCCAGACCACCGCCGAGCTGCAATCCGACTCGGTGCGCGTGCTGGCGGTCTGGAGCTCGATCGTTGCTTACCTGTGGCTGGCCTTCAACATCTGGGCCGACTACATCGCCAGCGGCCGGTCCGCGCTCGTCTCGCGGCCGTCATGGGCTGGCGCACTCGTCCTGCTCCTGGCCGCGCTGATGGTCTACGTCCTCGGACGCGGGCGCCCTGCCCTCGCGCGCTACGTCCTGGCCTGGGGTATCCTGGCAGCCGCGCTGCTGGCCGCGTCGGCCTTTTCAGCGCCGGGCATCCATTACGTGCTGATCATCCCCATCACCGTCGCGGGCGTGCTGTTGGGCGGGCGGGGGTTTGCGGCGCTCGCCCTGGCCGCGCTGGCCGGCAACCTGGTCATCTTCCGGCTGCAGGGCACGACGGGCGTCGAAGCGTGGCTGAGCACTGCGCTGCTGGCGCTGATTACGGGCACGACGGCGCTCTCCGTCAATAACCTGCGGACCGCGCTGGCCTGGGTCTGGCGGGGCTATGACCAGGCCCAGGAAAACGAGGAGATTGCCCAGGCCCGCGCCGCAGAGCTCCAGCGCGCGCTCAAGGCGCTCGACGAGGCCACCTACCGCATCGAACGCTCCAACTACATGCTGGCCCTCGCGCGCGACCAGGCGGAAGAGGCGCGGCGGCTCAAACAGCAGTTCGTCCAGAACATCAGCCATGAGCTGCGTACGCCGCTCAACCTCATCGTCGGCTTCACCGAGCTGATGACCCGCTCGCCCGAGTATTACGGCCGGCCCCTCGCGCCCGCCTACCTACGCGACCTCACGATCGTCTACCGCAACGCGCAGCACCTCCAAACGATGGTCAACGATGTGCTCGACCTCGCCCGGCTGGACACCGCGCAGGTCAGCGTGACGCGCGAGCCGGTCGACCCGGCGCAGTTGGTGCAGGAGACGGTCGAAACCGCGCGCAGCCTGGTCGAGTCCGCCGGCCTGGCGCTCTCCGTGGAGATCGAGCCGGGCCTGCCCATCCTCCACATCGACCCGACGCGTATCCGCCAGGTATTGCTCAACCTGCTCAACAACGCCACCCGCTTCACCGAGCGCGGGGGCATCACCGTGCGCGTGGCGCGCGGCGGCGACGAGGTGCACTTCGCGGTGAGCGACACGGGCGTGGGCATCCCGCCGGAGCAGGTGGCGCGGGTCTTCGAGGAGTTCAACCAGGTGGACGGCGGCACGCGGCGGCGGCATGGCGGAACCGGGCTGGGCCTGGCGATCAGTAAGCGGTTCGTCGAACTGCACGACGGCCGCATCGCCCTGCAGAGCACGCCCGGGCAGGGCAGCACGTTCACCTTCAGCCTGCCGGTGGAGGCGCAAAGCCCGCTGGCCGTGCCTGGCGTGCATCCCCAGGCGGAAGTCCGGCAGGAGCCGCTCGTCCTCATCGCGACGCGCAGCCAGCGGGGCGCGGGTGCGCTGGGCCGCTACCTGCACGGCTGCCGGACGCTGGTCGTGCCCGACCTCGCGGAGGCCCAGGCCCTCGCGCGCGAGCTGACGCCGCAACTGGTCATCTTGGACCAGGCGCTCGCCGCCGCGGGGGAAGCCGGCCCGTCTGCGGCAGAGGAGGCGCACCAGTTCGTTCGCGACCTGGGCCTGCCCAGGCTGCCCGTGCTGACCTGCCCGCTGCCCGCGGCCGAACGCGAGGCAGCAGCCCTGCAGGTGGACGGCTACCTGACCAAGCCGGTCTCCGGGCCTGACCTGTGGAACGCGCTGCGTCGTTTTGCGGACGGCGTGAGCCGCGTCCTGGTGGTGGACGACGATGCGGATTTCGTGCGGCTGATGGGGCGCATGTTGGCGATGTCCGCCCAGCGCTACCAGGTATTGGAGGCGTACACCGCGGGCGAGGCGCTGACCGTCGCCCAGCGGCGGCGGCCCGACCTCGTGCTGCTGGACTTGGGGCTGCCGGACATGCACGGCGCTAAGATCATCCCGCGACTGCGCGCCATGGCCGGGCTGGCCGACGTCAAGATCATCGTCGTCTCCGGCCACGACGCCTATGACGCGGGCGAGCCCCTGCATGGGCCAATCACGGTGGAACGCGCGGGCGCGCTGTCGGTCACCGAGGTCGTCCACTGGGCCCAGGCCGCGCTCGACGTGACCATGGGGGATGACCGGGGGGGACCAACGAGCGATCAGGCATCACCCACGCAGATGGAGTCGAGGCTTTAGCCGGTTAGGTCGTGTACGCTTGCTGCCCGTGCCAACCGGCTAAAGCCTCGAGTCCAAACTGCATCCGTTGCGTCGGCCCGTCTCGGCACATGCCATCCGTTACCGCTACGCCCCCAGCAATGGCAGCACGGCCGCGAGCAGGCCCTGCTCCGTGATGGGCTTCTCGATGAAGCCGGCCGCGCCGAGCGCCAGCGCGAGGTCCTGCTCGTGCAGCACGGAGCACACCACGATGGGGATGTGGCGGGTGTCCGGCCGGTTGAGGAGCGCCTGCAGCACATCCCAGCCGTCCTGCTCCGGCATCATGAGGTCCACGGTGATAAGATCCGGCTGCAGCCGGGGAGCCAGGTCGAGCGCCTGCTGGCCGCTCTGGCAGACGACCACGCGGAAGAACTGTGGCGTGAGGTAGCGCTGCATGAGGGTCAGCACGTCGTCGTTGTCGTCCACCACGAGGATCGTGTGCTGATGCTCCAGCGGCAGGCGCAGCTCGAACCCGGTGAACGCGTCATCGCCGCCGAGCAGCCGCACCTCGCCCCGGCTCAACGTCGCCATCTCGCCGAACGCGGCCAGCCGGCCGCGTGCCTCCGCCTCCGCAGCCGCAGCCAACGCGCCCGCCGGGTCCACCGTCGCCTGGATGATCAGTTCCCCACCGCGGCTGTCCCCGCGCAGCGTCAGCGCCGCGGCCTGCGCATGTTCGACCAGGAAACCCAGCATCCCCAGCAGCAACTGGCGCAGCAGGCTCTTCTCCACCGGCAGACGGGCCAGCGGCGGCGAGACGACGATGGACAGCGTCAAGCCGCGCTGGCGCAGCCGGTCCTCCAGCAGCGAGTGAATGCCGTCCAGCAGCTCGCCCAGGCTGACGTGCCGCCCGGCCTGTGCCAGCCGCGCCGCCTCCAGGCGCAGCAGCGCCAGGTCCGGCGCGTCGCCGCCGGGGTGCTGCGCGTCGGCGGGCAGCACGACCGCCGCGTCGCCGGCATCCTCGCCCGCCTTCGCGGCGGCGGCCTGGTAATGCTCCCACAGAACGTCGGCCAGCGCCGTGAGTGCGGCCTCGTGCTCCCGGTAGAACTGGCGGCGGCTGATGCCCAGCTCGTGCGCGATGGCGCCGGCCTCCAGGCCGTCCACATACCGCCGTACCACCAGCCGGTGCCGCCGCCACTCGCGGGAGAAAGCCGGGGCCAGCGGGCCGGGATCCAGTTCGTCGATCACCCGGAGCAGCAGGTCATAGAGCTGCCAGGCCTTCTCCTTCCGGCCCGCGTCGCGGCCCGCAGTGGCACCCGGCGTGAGCACCGCGGTCAGCGGGTGCGTGCGCAGGTACACCTGGTCGTAGAGATGCTGGTATAGGTCCGCCACCTGGCGGTTGAAGGCTTCGCGGGTAAGCATGGCACTCTGCATGATGACCAAATATGGCACAGCCTGGCACACTGCGTCTGGATTGTGCCAGTTGAGACTGGTATACTAACATAAATCACCAGATTTTCGCAGCTTCCGTGGCCCTCACGTCATTCCCATCTGTTCAAAGGAGAAGAGCAAATGTCAGTCAACGATTCCAAGAAGCTGAGCCGCCGCAAGTTCCTCAACGGCGCGCTCCTGGCCGGGGCAGGCGCCAGTGCGAGCTTCGCACTCGGTGCGTGTGCGCCCGCCGCGACCACCCCTGCCCCCGCCGGTGAGCAGCCGGCCGGCCAGGCCGCCGAGCCCACCACTGCGCCGGCCGCAGAAGGCGCGGTCAACCTGCGCTTCATCACCAACCACGGCGCAGCGGACGAGCCTCTGTTCGTCAAGGTCGTCGAAAACTTCATGGCTGCCAACCCCGACATCGCCATCGAGCGCCTCGACATCGCGGGCGAGGCCTTCTACGATTCCATCAACACCCAAGGCGCGGGCGGACAACTGCCGGATGTGTGGTACACGCGCACGTTCGATGTGCCGGTCTATGGCAGCAAGGGCTGGACCATCAGCCTCCAGCCGTTCGCAGAGCGCGACGCGGCCGAGGTCAACGTGGATGACTTCTGGCCCGCCCAGCTGGCGCAGATGAAGTGGAAGGGCGAGCTCTACGCGCTGCCCTATGACTTCTCCAACATCGGCATCTTCTACAACAAGAACTGGTTCGACGAGAAGGGTGTCGCCTACCCGACGAACGACGAGTGGAAGTGGGACGAACTGCTCCAGACCGGCCTGAACTTCGTCGAGAAGGACGGTGATAACTTCAAGACCTGGGCCCTCGACCTCTACACCTGGGACTGGGTCTTCATGGGCATCCTGTTCGGCTGGGGCGGCAAGGTCTACAGCGAGGACTTCAAGCAATCGCTGATCGACAGCCCCGAAAACCTTGACGCGCTGAAGTGGTTCGTCTCTGCCCGCGACCAGGGTCTCTATCCGCAGGCCGGGGCCGCACCCGCCGGCGTCGGACCCTTCCAGGGCGCGATCGTCCCCATGGCTTTCCAGGGCTCTTGGGCCACCGTGCAGCTCCGCAGCGAGATTGCGGATAAGTTCGACTTCGACTGCCTCGCGATGCCGAAGGCCCCGACGGGCGCCCCTTGCATCAACGCGGCGGGCGGCGCGTGGGGCATCTCGCGCGACTCGAAGAACCCCGAGGCCGCCTGGAAGTTCAACAAGTACCTGACGAGCACGGAAGGCACCAACATCCTCATCTCCGAGCCGCTGCGCAGCATCCCCGGCCGCCAGTCCTCCGTCGCGAAGTGGAATGAGACGGCCTCGCAGGGCGGCCTGCCGCCGGAGAACGTGGAAGTCTTCGCCAAGCAGATGGAGGGCGCGCACGGCGAGCCCTACCCGCCATACTGGCGCGACTACTCGGCTGCCTGGGGCAATATCGTCGTCCCGACCCTGAACGGCAGCGTGGACGAGGACCCGGCGGAGACGCTGGCCGCGTTCAACGAAGAAGTCACCCGCATCATCGAACAGAACCAGGCCAGCCTGGGCTGAGACGTGAACAGGTGAACAGGTGAACAGGTGAACAGGTGACGGGGTGACAGGGTCACCTAGTAGGGGCGAGGTGACCTCGCCCCTACAATATCTTCACCTGTTCCCCTGCTCACCTCTTCACCCCATCACGTCCGGGGGTGCTTATGCTCCGTTTACCCAAGATTTACATACCCAAATCGCGCCTCGCGCGCCTGGAAGCCCGTGACGGCTTCCTGTTTATCCTGCCGTGGGCCATCGGCTACCTGCTGTTTCGCCTCGGGCCGCTGATTTACTCCCTGTATCTCAGTTTCACCGACTTCTCGGGCTCGGGCGCGCCGAATTTCATCGGCCTGCAGAACTACATTTATATGTTCACCCGGGATCCGCGGTTCCTCGACTCGGTGCGTTCCACGCTGGCATTTGTCGTGGGCTTCCTGCCGCTGAATCTCATCGTGGGCCTGGCAATAGCGCTGCTGATGAACCAGCGCGTGCGGGGGATTTTGACCTTCCGTGCCATCTACTACCTGCCTTCCGTGACCTCGGGCGTGGGCGTCGCGCTGCTGTGGCAGTTCATCTTCCACAAGCAGT
>CAZTMA010000010.1:38048-61458 GCA_964614645.1 uncultured Anaerolineales bacterium | reverse complement strand
CTGCGCTGACCGACACCGCGCTGGACGGGGGTGTCATCAAGCTCGGCCCCAGCGTTAAGATCGGCTACTACGCGCAGCTCCACGAGACGCTGCAGGAGGAATGGACGCTGGTGGATGCCATCCGCGACGCGCGCCCGATGTATGCGGATGATGCTGTCGCCCTCCTGCAGCGGTTCCTGTTCGATTACCTGGCGACGCAGAAGCAGGTGCGCCATCTCAGCGGCGGCGAGCGCAGCCGTCTGCAACTGGCCCGGCTGATGCTCTCCGATGTCAACTTCCTGCTGCTGGACGAGCCGACGAACAACCTGGACATCCCCGCGTCGGAGGTGCTTGAGGCTGCGCTGGAGGAGTTCAACGGCTCTGTGCTCGTCATCTCGCACGATCGCTACTTCCTCGACCGCATCGTGGACCGGGTCGTTGCGCTGGAGGATGGCCGCGCGGTGGAGGTCAACGGGGGGTATTCGGACTATCTGGAACGGGCCTAACCGCAGAGACACGAAAGACGCTATACTGCTATCTGGTATTCTACTTATATCGCACAGCTTGCATCTTGTACATCTCGGCGTATTCGCCGCCCAGCTCCAGGAGTTCAGCGTGATCGCCCTGCTCGATTAGGTGGCCATCCTTCAGCACAAGGATGTGCTGCGCCATCTTGACGCTCGAGAAGCGGTGTGTGACAAAAACTGTGGTCTTGCCATGCGTCAGGTCGGCAAAGCGGTTGTAGACTTCGTGTTCGGCATATACGTCCAGCGCGGCGGTCGGCTCATCCAGGATTAGCAGGGAAGTGTCTCGCATGAAGGCCCGCGCCAACCCGAGTTTCTGCCACTCGCCGCCCGAGAGGTCCACGCCACCTTCAAAGCGCTTCCCCAGCATCGTGTCAAAGCCGTGTGGTAATCCTTCGATTAGCGGCAGAGCGCCGGCCAGTCCGGCAGCACGGTGTATGCCTTTCGCGTCATCGAGCGCGGCCACGTTGCCGAGTGCGATATTCTCCCGTGCAGTCAGGTCATAGTGAGCGAAGTCCTGGAAGATCACGCCGATCTGCCGATAGTATTCTTGTGGATCGAACTCGCGCAAATCGTGGCCGTTCACGAGGATTTGTCCCTCTGTCGGATCATACAGGCGTGCGAGCAGTTTCACCAGGGTGGTTTTGCCGGCGCCATTTTCGCCCACCAGGGCTGTTGCCTGTCCCGGGTGGAGCACACAGGAGATGTCTTGCAGGACAAACCGGTCGGTCTGCGGATAGCGAAAGCTCACGTGCCGGAACTCGATGGCGCCGTTCTGCAGGATGCCCTCCATGGGACGTGACACCAAGTCTTTCGCCGGAGAAGCCAGCGCACCCTCGACAGCGTCAGGCGATAGATCGAGAAAGGCGAAGAAGTTGCCGAGGTACAAGCCGTACTCTGCGGACATGCCCAGATAGAAGAAAAGCTGGTCGAGTGCGAAACGGCTCCGCTCGGAACCCTGGAAGACGAGGACCACATCGCCCAGAGAGATGCGTCCCAGGATCGCCCGCGTGATCGCATAGGCCCATGCTGCACCGGTGCCCAGCAATGATAGGAGTGAAAACAGCAGATTGGCCCGCCCCCGGGCGATCGTGAGCTGGATGTGGTCTTCGGTATAGTGCCGGCTGACGGTCCGGAATCGGTTCAGCAGATAGGTTTGGAGGCCGAAGAGGCGGATCTCCTTGACCATCGCGCGTTCGGCAAGCAGCGAAGCCAAGTAGTCCGACATGCGTTGGTCTGGCGCGCGACGCTGGAAAAGCTGCGCCTCACGGCGGGTGAAGGAACTCTGGGAGAGCAGCCGGGGCAGCGCGGCCAGCAGCAGAACGGTAGGGATCCAAATACTTATGCGCCCCAGCAGAATGAAGAGTGAGATCAACGAGACGGCCTGCGTCAGGATGCTGAGCAGGAAATAGGGCACGTTGCTGAAACGCCAGACCTGAGAGCCAGCAAGCTCCATCTGGTCGTAGTATGTCGAGGTCTCGTAAAAGGCGATGTCGAGGGCCGATGCCTTTTGTAGAAGGAGGTACTGGGCATGCTTTTCCGTTTTGAGGCCCAAGATTTGCTGCGTGTTTCTGCTCACCGATTGGGAATACTCGTTCAGAACCCAGACTACCAGATAGAGCGCGAGGGGTGTCAGCAGTGCCTGCCAGCCAGAGCTCATCGCACCCGAAATACGGTCGATAACCATTTTGGTGATCCACACCTGAGCCGGAACGGCGATTGCTGAAAGGATCGACATAGCGACGACCAGCCCGGTGAGGCGAGGGTCGGCCGCCCAGATGAGACGCAGCGCCCGGACATAGACGCCGGGGACTCTGCGCAGGTCGTGCAGATGGATATTCTTGTGCATTGTGGTCCTCGGTATAGTCCGGCAATTCAGCAGCTTAGCTCAAGAAGATACTCACCTCGAACACGCTCTCGAACCAGCGCGCCTTCTTCTGCCCCGCGAAGCGCTCCACCTCGTCGCCCACGCCGGGCAGCAGGGTGACGGTGAGCTGCTTACCGTCCAGCGCGCAGCGGAGGTCCTGCACCGCGTCCGTGTGGCTGCGATCCAGGCCATCAGCAAAGCGCAGGATGGCGCCGAGCTGCGTGACGAGATGCTGATCCCTTCGCGGGAGCGCGGCGAACGCCTCGTGTTTCGCCGGGTCGGGCACGCTGCCGCGATGATAACGCGCAATGTGCGCGATGAGCGTCTGGCTGTACAGGGGGAGGCCGGGGATGGGGTTATCGGTGATGAGGTGGAACGCAGTCTTGTGGTGCTGCTCGTAGCCCACGACGTAGCCGATGTCGTGCAGCAGGGCTGCCGCACTCAATAGCGCGCGCGGGCGCAGCTCATTGGCGGACGGCTCCACTTCCGCCAGCGCGTGCAGCCCCAGCCGCGCGGTCTCATCGAACAGCCGCAGCGCCAGCCGCTCGTCCTGGAACGAGTGGCCTTCTTCGAAGCTGTAGGATCGGGCGAAGCGGATGACCTCGTCGCGGAGCATGACCTCACCCCCAAGGTTTGTAGTAGGCGCTTGAGCGCCGTCGCGTGACGGGGCGCTGAAGCGCCTACTACGAACCCGTCTACTCCCCGTCGATCAACTTCCGGCTGATCTCGTTGTGCCGGCGGACCAGCGCGTGGGTGTCCAGCCCGATGATCTCGCCATCGCGCACGCGCACCTGCCCGTTGATGACGCTCAGGTCCACGTTCGGCGGGGTGCAGAAGACCAGCGCGGCCAGCGGGTCGTGCCGCGCGCCTGCGAAGCTCAGCCGGTCGAGCCGGTAGCCGATGAAGTCTGCGGCCATGCCGGCCGCGAGGCTGCCGATGTCGTCGCGGCCCAGCACGGACGCGCCGCCGAGCGTGGCGATCTCCAGCGCCTCCTGCGCACCGAGCGCGTTCGGGTTGCCTGTCACCCGCTGGAGGAGCATAGCGTGCCGCGCCTCGGCCAGCAGATGGCTGCTGTCGTTGCTGGCCGACCCGTCCACGCCCAGCCCCACCTGCACCCCTGCAGCCCGCATGGCGCGGACCGGCGCGATGCCGGACGCCAGCCGCATGTTCGACGACGGGCAGTGCGCGACGCCGCTGCCCGTCGTTGCGAACAGGCTGATTTCCTCGGTGTTGAGGTGGACGCAGTGCGCATGCCACACATCCGGACCGGTCCAACCGAGCGACGCGACGTAGTCTACCGGCCGCGCGCCGAACTTCTCCAGGCAGAACTCTTCCTCGTCCTTCGTCTCGGCCAGGTGCGTGTGCAGCCGCACGCCATACGCGCGGGCCAGCTCCGCGCTGGAGCGCATGATGTCTGCCGTCACAGTGAACGGGGAGCAAGGCGCCAGCGCCACGCGCACCATGCCGAAGCGGCCGGCCTGGTGGTACGTCTCGATGGCGCGGCGGCTCTCCCGCAGGATGAACGGCTCGTCCTCCACGCAGTTGTCCGGCGGCAGCCCGCCCTGGCTGCGGCCCAGGCTCATGCTGCCGCGCGTTGCATGAAAGCGGATGCCCAGTTCGACCGCGGCCTGGATCTCGTCATCCACGCGCACGCCGTTGGGGTAGATGTACAGGTGGTCGCTCGACGTCGTGCAGCCGCTCAACATCAGCTCGGCCAGCCCCACCTTGGCCGATACATAGACGGCCTCCGGCGTCAGCCGCGCCCAGATGGGGTAGAGGGTCACGAGCCAATCAAACAGCACGCTATCCTGGGCGATGCAGCGCGTCAACGTCTGGGAGAGATGGTGGTGCGTGTTGACGAGGCCCGGCAGCACAACCATCCCTGCCGCATCGATGACGGTGTCAGCGGTCTCCGGCAGGTCCGCGGTCGGCCCGACCTGGACAATTTCGCGGTCGCGGACGAACAGCCCGCCATCGGGAATGCGCTGCCGCACGGCATCCATCGTCACCAACAGGTCTGCGTGCTTGAGCAAGAGCGTTGACATCCTGGCCTCCTCCCCCTGATTTCGTTTCTTGTACTACAGACGCAGTGAACTTGTCAATCCTTGCGCTAAAAATCGCGCTTGCCCCTCCGCTCAATGTCTGTTATCCTTAGCACCTGAAATCATTACGAAAGCTGTCTGCATGATCACTGGCACTCTGATCAACGTTGCAACGGTCATTGTTGGGGGGCTGCTCGGTGTGCTGATCGGCAACCGGCTGCCCGAGAAGATGCGCCAGACCGTGCTGCACGGCCTGGGGCTGATGACGCTGATTATTGGCGTCAGTATGGCCATCACTACGCAGAATGTGCTCATTCCGCTCTTCAGCATCCTCATCGGCGGCATCCTCGGTGAACTGCTGCGCATCGAGGACGCGCTGGAGCGGGTGGGGCAGTGGAGCGAGCGGTGGCTGGGGCGCTTCTCGACCGGGCGGAGCGCCGGGCAGCCGCCGCTGGCGCAGGGCTTCATCACTGCCAGCCTGGTCTTCTGCGTGGGCCCGATGACCATACTGGGCGCCATCCAGGACGGGCTGATGGGTGACTACACGCTGCTCGCCGTCAAGTCGCTGATGGACGGGTTCGCCGCGATGGCGCTGGCAGCGTCTCTGGGTGCGGGTGTCATCCTGTCGGCGGGGACGGTGTTCGGTTACCAGGGCGCGCTCAGCCTGCTCGCCGCCCTGTTCGGCGTGGCGCTTGGCGGCGTGACGCGCGAGACGGCCTGGGTCGTCGAGATGACCGCGACCGGTGGCACCGTGATCCTGGGCATCGCCTTCATCCTGCTCGACATCAAGCGGATTCGTGTCGCGAACCTGCTGCCCGCGGTGTTCATCGCACCGCTCATCGTATTATTGCTGGGATTGCTGGGGGTGGCCTTTTAGAAACCCGTTTTTTGCCAGAAAACGGGTTTCTAAACCAATTCAGGAGAATCAAGGGCAGTGCCGGATGCCAAGCTGATCGTGTTCGCCGGGTTGCCGGGCACGGGCAAGACCACGCTCGCGCGGGCCGTCGCGCGCGAGCTGCGCGCTACGTACCTGGATAAGGACACGATCAAGGATGCGGCCATGGCGCTGGCGCGGGCCCGCAAGATCGAAGGCGGCGCCGAATTCGCCGGCGCACTCTCGTATGAGCTGCTCATCCCCCTGGCAAAGGACAACCTGACCCTCGGCCTGCCCGTGGTGGTGGACAGCCCGGCAGGCTATCGCGTGTTCCAGGATCAGGTCGACGAGCTGGCGCGCCAGGTGCGGGTCGAGATTCGGCTGGTCGAGTGCATCACGACGGACGAGGCGCAGTGGCAGCAGCGCATCGAGCGCCGCGGGGAGACCCTGCCGGAGCACCGCACGCGTGACTGGGAAGCGTTGCAGCAGGCGCGGGCCCGCTTTGAGCGGCTGACCGGCCCGCGGCTGGTGGTCGATACGGCCGAGCTGCTGCCCGTGAACCTGCGCAAGGTGCTGGCTTACCTGGGCGAGGAACCTGCACCCGTGCTGCCTGCTGCTGATGACGAGGACAACGATAGCCGCGAGACCGACGGCCGCGAGGATGACAAGTTTCGCGCTGCCGATCTCAGCGGCGATTAGGAGGGATTGATATGCCGGGCATACAAGTGGTGCTGTTTGATCTGGGCGGCACACTGCTTCACTACGAGCAGCCGCCCGAGCACACATTTGAAGCGATTAACGCGCGTGCGCTACACGCTTTCTTAACGGTCGCGGTACAGGGTGGGGTGCGTGTGTCCGATCCGGCACTGGCCGTGCGCGCCGTGGGACGGATGGCTGCAGCAATAGAAGCGAAGACCAAGCGCACTCACTATGCCAGCAGCGCAGACACGATTATCCGTGAGGGCCTCGCCGCAGTTGAGATCGTAGTGCCGGAGCGCCTGTGGGGGGCGGCGATGGCGGCCTATGACGCAGCTATCTCGGAGATCGTGCAGCCCGTCGCCGGCGACACCGCTGGGACGCTCGCCAGGCTGACCGAACAGGGCCGCAGCCTGGGCCTGGTGTCGAACACTCTTTGGTCGCCGTCGATGCACGATGCCGACCTGGCACGGTTTGGCCTGCTGGAGTATCTGCCGGTGCGTGTCTATTCATGTGCCGCACGCTTCCTCAAGCCCGACGCACGCATCTTCCGTCAGGCGCTCGACCGGCTGGACGTTGCACCTGCGGAGGCGGTGTACGTGGGCGATAAGCTCGACGTGGACGTTGCGGGGCCGCAGAAGATCGGTATGCGGGCGGTGCTCGTGGCCTCACCGTTCCGCATGGAACAGAGCGACGAAATCACGCCCGACGCGCGCATCGACTCGCTCGAAGAACTGCCCGCGCTGCTGGAGCGGTGGGACCTGGCGCTCGAACCGCATCCGGCTCAGTAGCCGAAGTCCTCACCCCTGCGGCCTTCGGCTGCCTGCCCTTCTTCCGCCATGCGGGAGAGGGGATTTACCAAGCCGCACCAGTTGCAGTTCATCCCCCCTAAAGCGCCTAACAAAACGTTGGGGGCGAGGTCACCTCGCCCCTACAAACAGCGTTACGTATTCTTCGGTTTCCGCCGCACCCGGCGCCGGTCCAGCAGGATGTTGTACGCCAGCATTTTGTCGTCCATCTTCTTGCTGATGGCGCGGCGGCTCTCTTCATCCCCGGCCGCGGCCAGCTTCTGCTTGAGTTCGTCGATGTCGCGCAGGAGCTGGATTTCCTCCGGCGCATAGCCGGCGTTCCGCAGCATGGTGATGGCCATACGCTCATCTTCGGGTAGCGCAAAGTAGGCTTCGAGGTTGAGCGGCTTGCCCTGGCCCGGCAGGTTGTCGAACTCGCCGCGGGCCATTGCCGCCTGAATGATTTCCTCGACGACGCGGTCAAGAGACATGGTGTGCTAACCTCCGAGGGCTTTCGCCAGGAGCTCGCGGACGAGGGCTGGGTTGCCCTTGCCCTTCGTTTCGCGCATCACCTGACCCATGAGCCAGCCTAGCACGCTTTCCTTGCCCGCTCTGTATTTTGTCACCTCATCCGGGTATTTCGCCAGCACCGCGTCCACGGCAGCCGCCAGCGCATCGGTGTCGCTGACCTGGGCCAGCCCCAGCTCGTCGATGATGCGGCCCGCCGGCTGACCTGTCTCGAACATGCGGCCCAGCACGCGCTTGCCGCTGTTTGCGTTGATCTCGCCCCGCTCGACCCGGCCCAGGAGGTCTGCCAGCGCCGCCGGCTCGACCTGTACCTGTCCGATGGTGGCCCCGGCAGCGTTCAGCAGGCGGAACAGCTCGCCCGTGATCCAGTTCGCGGCCGTCCTCGCGCCCTGCACTGCGCCGCCGAGGGCAGTCGCGGTTGCCTCAAAGTAGTCCGCGACCTCGCGATCGCCCGCCAGCAGTGCAGCGTCGCGCGGGTCCAGCCCGTATGCATCCGCGAAGCGCGCGGTGCGCACATCCGGCAGCTCCGGCAGCCGTGCCCGCAGCTCATCCACCCACGCCCGGCTGACCTCCAGGGGCGGCAGGTCCGGCTCGGGGAAGTAGCGGTAGTCGTCGGCCGATTCCTTGCTCCGCTGGACCACGGTGCGGCCGTGCTCCTCGTCCCAGCCCATCGTCACCTGGACGACGCGGCCGCCGGATTCCAGCGTGGCAATCTGGCGCGCGACCTCGTATTCCAGCGCAAGCTTGACCGACCGGAACGAGTTGAGGTTCTTGACCTCCACCTTCGTCCCGAACTCCGCCTGGCCGGCGGGCCGCACGCTGACATTCGCCTCGCAGCGCATCGCGCCCTTCTCCATGTCACCGCTGCTTACGCCCAGGTAGCGGAGGATCTGCTGCAGCTTGACCAGGTAGGCGCGGGCCTCTTCCGGCGAGCGGATGTCCGGCTCGGTCACGATCTCGAGCAGCGGCACGCCTGCGCGGTTCAGGTCCACAAGCGTTGCGGCCCCGCGACCTGCGCTGAGCCGCGTGTCGCCGGCCGTCTCGCCCATGTGGGTGAGCTTGCCGGTGTCCTCCTCCAGGTGGCCGCGGGTGATGCCGATGCGCCGGACGGCGCCCTCTGCCTCGACATCCAGCCAGCCGGCGCGGCACAGCGGCAGCTCATACTGGCTGATCTGATAGCCCTTCGGCAGGTCGGCGTAGTGGTAGTTCTTGCGGGCGAAGACAGTGTGCTCTGCGATGGTGCAGTTGAGCGCCAGGCCTGCGAGGATCGTTTTCTCCACCGCCAGCCGGTTGATGACGGGCAGCGCGCCGGGCAGGGCCATGCAGACCGGGCAGACATGGGTGTTCGGGGGCGCGGCCGCATAGTCCGCGCTGCACCCGCAGAACATCTTGGACGCGGTCAGGAGCTGCGCGTGCACTTCCAGCCCGATAATGGTCTCGTAAGCCGTGTCGCCGGACGTCAACGTCATGTCGCCTGCCTTTGTGCCTGTGTCAGCCATGGTTCTCAGCCGTGCCGCCGGACGAACCGGCCCATGCGCTCCAGCGCCTCTTCGATCTTCTCCTGCGCGGTCGCGTAGCACATGCGGACGTAACCCTCGCCGCCGAGCCCGAAGGCCGGGCCGGGGACGGCAGCCACGCGCTCCTCCTCGATCAGCGTCATGGCGAACTCCTCGGAGGTCATGCCGCTGACCCGGATGTCGGGGAAAACATAGAACGCGCCGCGCGGCTCGAACGCGGGCATGCCGATGCTCTGCAGCCCCGCGAGCAGCAGCTTGCGCCGCACGTTGTAGGACTCCCGCATCGCGTTGACCGCATCCTCCGCAGCCGGGTCGGTGAGCGCGGTCACCGCGGCGATCTGGGCCGTGGTCGATGCGGACATGATGGTGTATTGGTGGACCTTGCGCATCAGGCCGAGGATGTCGGCGGGGCCGAGCGCAAACCCGAGCCGCCAGCCCGTCATGGCATAGTCTTTCGAGAAGCCGCCGATGATGACGGTGCGGTCGCGCATCCCCGGCAGGCTGCTGAAGGTAACGTGCGGCTGCGCGTAGACCAGCCGGTCATAGATCTCGTCGGAGATGACGATCAGGTCATGCTTCTCGGCCACGGCCGCAATCTCGGCCATGCGGTCCATGTCCAACACCGCACCGGTCGGGTTGTTCGGGTAGTTGATGAGGATGGCCTTCGTGCGCGGGGTGACCGCGGCCTCCAGTTGCGCGCCGGTTACCTGGAAGAGCGTGTCCACCTGTGTGGCGATGGGGATGGGCGTGCCCCCCGCAAAGATGACTTCCGGCTCGTAGGAGACGAAGCACGGCTCCGGGACCAGCACTTCATCGCCCGGGTTCAGGATCGCCATGAGGACGAGGTATAAGGCCTCGGAGCCGCCCACGGTGACGAGTGTCTCCCGTTCCGGGTCGTATTCCACGCCGTAGAGCTGGGCCCACTTGGTGACAATCGCCTGGCGCAGCTCGGCTGTGCCTGAGTTGGAGGTGTAGCGCGTCTCGCCGCGGGTCAGCGACGCGATGCCGGCCTGGCGCACGACGTCCGGCGTCACGAAGTCCGGTTCACCGATGCCCAGCGAGATGACATCATGCATGGTGGCCGCGATGTCGAAGAACTTGCGGATGCCCGACGGCGGCACGGCTGCCACCCGGCGGGATAGACGATCAGACATGATGACTCCTTATGTGCACACTGCCACATCCGTTTATCCGGTGCGACCCGCAGGGTCGCCCTTATCCGTTGCCTTGACCATCCCCTCCAGCACATTGCCGTCCGCAATCGCCCCCTGCCCCGTGCTCACGTTTACCACCTCCACCTCGCCCCGGCAGGTTACGTGCTGCCCGAAGCGCACGTCGCCCTGGACCACGAACCGCCGGCACTCGATGAGCGAGGGCGGGCCGTAGGGGAAGCGCGCCTCCAGCTCGTCGATCAGCCGGTAGTATTCGTTGTCGAGCGTCACGTCGAGCGGGCAGACCCGGCAGTCGGGATGGGCCACTACCTGCCAGTCATCGGTCAGGAGGTAAGCGTCCGAGCGCACGGCCAGCAGGTCGGCGCAGGTCTTGACCGGCGCAAAGCGGGTCCGCGGCACGCGCAGCGCACCCGCGCCTTCGAACACCGCAATGGCCGCACCCATCGCCGTCTCCAGCTGGTAGACGGGCGGCGAGGTCTCGTCGCGCGGGTCCAAAGTCTTGCTGTTGCGAATCAGCGGCAGGCCGAGCACGCCCTGCTTCTTGACTAATACGCGCTTGAGTTCAGACAAATTCAACCACAAGTTATTAGTGTTAAAGTAGCGGTGCTTGCGGTAGTCCTGGAATGCAGGCATATCCGCATCCGCACACTGGGCCGACTCACGGAGCAGCAGCCGCCCGTCGCCCGCATGCCGTGCCAGATGGCCGCCCTTGCGGTCCGCGTGCGTGCGGTCGGCCACCTCCATCAGGAAGGGCAGGCCCTCGCTGGCGAAGTAGCCGAGCAGCACCGGGTCCAGCACCGCGCCCAGGTTATCCGCGTTGGATACGAACGCATACTCGTAGCCGCTGTCCAGCAGCGTGTCGAGCATCCCGCTCGTCACCAGCGCCGGATAGATGTCGCCGTGGCCCGGCGGGCACCACTCCAGCTCCGGCTCCTGCGGCCAGATGGCAGGACTCAGGTCCGCCTGCAGCACCTTCGGCGCCCTATGCTGCAGGAAGTCCAGCGGTATGCGGCCCTGTAGTTCCTCATAGGCGGCCAGCGCGGCCAGCGAGTCATCATGCGTGTTATAGCTGTTCATCAGCACGAGCGGTACGTGCGCAGCCAGGGCCTGCCGCGCTACTACATCGAGGAACGTGTAGCCGTCCTTGACCGTCAGCAGCGACTTGGCCTTCTCCAGGCCCATGCTGGTGCCCAGCCCGCCGTTCAGCTTCAGCAGCACCGTCCTGGACAGCGCCGCGCGGCCCTCTGTGGCAAGCTCAGCGGGCAGCGTTTCCAGGTCCGGCAGCGCCTCCACCGGCTCGATTTCGTCTTCCGCGATCAGGCCGGTCGAACCGGCGGCCAATTTTTCGTAGTAGTATTTAAATGTACGAATCGCAACGTCCGGCAGGCCCTCTCCCGCCATCCGTTCCGCAAAGGGTTTGAAGTCACCGTTGACGCTCATAGCCCTCTCACTTACAGCATAGGATGTTTCGCGTGCCACTCCGTGGCCTGCTCATACGCGAACGCAGCAGACAGCAACAGCGGCTCACGAAATGCGCCGGTCATCAGTTGCAGGCCGATGGGCAGGCCCGTATCGTCAAAGCCGCACGGCACCGAAATTGCCGGGATGCCGGCCAGATTGACCGAAAGGGTGAAGATGTCCGTCAGGTACATGCTGAGCGGGTCATCCACCTTTTCCCCGATGCGAAACGCGGTTGTCGGAGTGGTCGGGCAGGCAATGACATCCACCTCGCTCAGGGCTGCGTCGAAGTCCGCCTTGATGAGCGTGCGCACCTGCTGCGCCTTGAGGTAGTAGGCGTCGTAGTACCCTGCGCTCAACGCATACGTGCCGAGCATGATGCGCCGCTTGACCTCCGGCCCGAAGCCCTCCCCGCGCGTCGCGCGGTAGGTGTCCCACAGCGACTCGGCGGGCGCGGACAGGCCGTAGCGGATGCCGTCGTAGCGCGCCAGGTTCGCGGAAGCTTCCGCCGGGGCAATCAGGTAGTACACGGGCAGCGCCAGGTCGGTGTGCGGCAGGCTGATCTCGCGCACCTCCGCGCCCAGGTCTGCGAGCACGCGCACGGCGGTCCGGACGGCCGCCTCGACTTCCCCCTGCATGCCGGACACAAAGTACTCCCGCGGTACGCCCACGCGCAGCCCGCGCACGGATTGGCCCAGCGTGCGAGTATAGCTGGGCACCGGTTTGGCCATGCTGGTGCTGTCATGCGGGTCGTGGCCGGCCAGCACGCCGAGCAGTTCCGCCGCGTCCGTGACGTCGCGGGCCAGCGGGCCGATCTGGTCAAGCGAAGACGCGTACGCGATCAGCCCGTAGCGGCTGACGCGGCCGTAGCTGGGCTTCAACCCAACGACGCCGCAGAGTGCCGCGGGCTGGCGGACGCTGCCGCCGGTGTCGCTGCCCAGCGCAGCCAGGCACTCGCCCGCGGCGACTGCAGCCGCGCTGCCTCCGCTGGAGCCGCCCGGCACGCGTGCCAGGTCCCAGGGGTTATGTGTGACATGGTACGCGCTGTTCTCCGTACTGGAGCCCATCGCGAACTCGTCGGTGTTGGTCTTGCCCAGGATGACCGCGCCCGCCTGCGCCAGCCGCGCCACCGCGGTCGACTGGTAGGGCGGGATGTAGCTCTCAAGGATCTTCGAGCCGCAGGTGGTCCGGATGCCCTCGGTCGTGATGACGTCTTTGACGGCCAGCGGGATGCCCGTAAGGGGCGGCAGCTCCCCGGTCGTGCCGGCAGCGCGTGCGGCAACCAGCGCGGTATCGGCCCGGTCCGCCGCAGCCAGCGCGTGCTCCGGGATCAGCGTCAGATACGCCCCCACCTGGCCGTCTACCGCGTGGATGCGATCCAGCACAGCCTGGGTTAATTCGCGCGCACTGATGTCGCCCGCGGCCAGCAAGCGCTTGGCAGCATGGATGGTGAGGTTGTGCAGCAAGGCGGACTCACTCATGTTCCAGGATCGTCTTCACGCGGAAGAACCCGTCCTGCGGATCAGGCGCGTTGGACAGGACCGCTGACTGCGGGAGACCCGGCCGGGCCTCGTCCGCGCGCATGACATTGCGCAACGGCAGCACGGTCGCGGTCGGTGGGATGGCCGAGGTGTCGATGCTCTGCAGCACCCCCGCATACTCCAGGATGGCGGAGAGCTGCTCCTGAAACTGCGCCTTCTCGGTCTCGGTCAGGCGCAAGCGCGCCAGCTCAGCGATATGCTCAACCTCTGCGCGGGAGAGGGCCATGGCATGCTCCATCTGGTCCGGCGTCATTCAGACGCCTGTCGAATTTCGGCCTGCATTATAGCATCTCCCCTGTGACGGTCACAAACGGTTGGCGGGTCATCTGGCAGTGTGTTATACTGGGAGCGTGCTGTCGCAGCTGCAGCTATCCCCGGAGGACTCGATGGGTTATCTGTTACGTACGTTGCGCCGATATGGACCGCGGAGCATGGATTCACTCGCCCCGACCGGACACGCCACCCCCCGGTTGCTTGCCACTTTGGGCCTCGCGCTGGTGCTGGTCGGGCTGTTGGCTGCCGGATGCACCTTGTTCGAGCCCCAGGTAGACCCCTACGCAGATATCCGTCAGAACCTGACCGCAGACTTCCCGATCACGGTTGCCGAGCTGGACGCGCTGCCCGTCTACAGCATTACAACGCGCATCGATCCTGTGGAAGGGGAGTATACCGGCACGCTCACTCTGAGCCTGCCGGTTACCGGTTCTTTCGCGCTTGACCGGCTCTATTTTCGCTCGTATCCCAACCTGATTACCTTCGGCGGCACCCTACAAGTCAACGGGGCCAGCGTCAACGGGGTGAACGTCAACTTCGGGCCTGCAGCGGACGGTACGGCGGTTGAGCTCATTGCGCCTGAGCCGCTCGAACCGGGTACGCGGGCGGAGGTCTGGCTGGCGTTCAACGGCAGCCTGCCGGACCCGGGCCAGCCGGGCGCATACACCATCTTCGGCTCCAACGAGGAAGTGCTGGGCCTGACGAATTTCTACCCCATTCTTGCCAGCCGTCGCGGCAATGATTGGGCGCTGGACATCCCGCACCCGCGCGGGGATGTGGGTTTCCACACCTCCGCCCTGTACCGCGCCCGCGTGACCGTGCCGGCGGACCTCACGCTGGTTGCCACGGGCACGGAGATCACGCGGACGACCGGCATCGACGGTTGGGTGACGGCGCAGTTTGCCCTCGGCCCCGCTCGGGAGTTCATGGTGTTGCTCAGCCCGCGTTTCCAGGTGGCCGAGGTCGAGGCACTCGGGACGCGCATCCGCTCCTACTACTATCCGGAAGATGTAGACGCGGGCCGGTCGGCCCTCTACAGCGCGGCTGCGGCCCTGCGCATCTACAGCGATAAGTTTGGCCCCTACCCATACCGTGACATGGCCGTCGTGCAGGCGCCGCTGACCTATCACGGCATGGAGTTCCCAGGCCTCAGTCTCATCGGGAGCCAGGTCTATAATCGCTTCACACAGGACCTGGAAACGCTGGTGGTCCACGAGGTCGCCCACCAATGGTGGTACAACCAGGTGGGCAGCGACCAGGTCCGCACGCCCTGGCTGGACGAAGGCCTGGCAGAGTTCACGATGTACTACTATTACGGCGGCCGCTACGGGGAGCCAGTCGCCGAGCGGCTGCGCCAGGTGCGCTGGGAGCTGCCTGTTCGCGGGCTGGTCGCGGGCGGCAACGACCGCCCCATCGGGTTTCCGGTACGCGATTATACGAGCCATTACGAAACACTGGTCTACGGTAAAGGCGCGCTGTTCTTCGCGACGCTGCGCGATGAGCTGGGCGCGGAGAAGTTCGACGGGCTGCTCCGCACATACCTGGCGCGCTATCGCTGGCGCATCGCCACGCCCGCCGAGTTTCAGGCGTTGGTCGAGGAAGTAGCCGGCCGCGATATGGATGGGCTGTTTAACGAATGGGTGTACGGGAGTCAGATAGCAAGTCAGTAAAGGAGTATTGAATGGCTGCGAACGGCAAGTTTACATTGATCCAGCAGAACGACACACATGCTCAGATGGAGTTGCATTGGGAAGGGTTCTGGCGCAACGGTGAACTGGAGTACCGCAAGGCCGGCGGCTATGCGCGGGCCGCGACGGTCGTCAGGCAGATCCGGCAGGAAGTCCCCGCGGCGCTGTTCGTGGACTGCGGCGACTCCATCCACGGGACCGGGCCGGCCCAGTGGACGCAGGGCGCGTGCATCGTACCGGCGCTGAACGCGGAGGGCATCGAGTTGCTGGTGCCGGGCAACTGGGAGTACGGCTTCGGGCCTGCTGTGCTGCAAGAGCGCATCCGGGAGATGCAGTTCCCGGTCATCGCGTGCAATGTCGAGGAGGCGGTGACCAGCGAGAAGGCCTTCGCCCCTTGCGAGGTGCGCGAACTGGGCGGCATACCCGTGGGACTGATGGGCGTGACATCGCCGATTGTCACCCAGACCATGCCGGACAGCTTCGGCGCAGGCCTGCGTTTCCTCGATCCGGTGGATGTCCTGCCGAACGCGATCGCCAAGATGCGCCGCGAGCGCGGGGCCGAGCTGGTCGTGGTCGTGTCGCACTGGGGTTTTGCCCAGGATGTGCAGCTGGCCCAGGAAGTGCCGGGCATCGACATCATCCTGAGCAGCCATACGCACAATCGCCTCGCCCGGCCGGTCATCGTCGGCAAGACCATCATCATCCAGTCCGGCTTCAGCGGCTCGTTCCTGGGCCGCCTCGACATCGAGGTCAGGCACGGTCACATCGAGGACTACCGGCATCAGCTCATCCGCGTGGATGAATCCATCGAGCCGGATGCGGGTGTGCAGCGCGTGATTGACCAGCAGCTTCAGCCGTACCGGGACCAGTTGAATGAGGTTGTCGGCCAGACGGCGACCCCGTTGCACCGGATGACCGTGCTGGAATCCACGATGGACAACCTAATTACCGATGCCTACCTGGAGACCACCGGCGCGGACGTTGCCTTCTCGCACGGCTGGCGCTATGGCCCGCCCGTGCCGGCCGGCGATGTGACCGTGGGCAACCTGTGGGAGATTATCCCGACGAACCCCGAGATCATGACCGTCGAACTGACGGGCGAGCAGATCCTGCAGCGGCTGGAGGCCAACCTCGAAAGCGTGTTTGCGGGAGACACCTTCAAGCAGAAGGGCGGCTATGTCATGCGCACCTCCGGCCTCAGCGCGATCGTCCGGCTGAACAACCCGAAGGGCACGCGAGTGGAACACCTCGACATTGTCGGCGCTGAGATGGAGCCTGAGCGTCTGTACACGCTTGCGGTCGGCGGGGAACAGGCCCTGCAGGGCGCTGAGGGCAAGCCCACAGGCGTCAAGGCCATCGACGCGCTGCGCGACTACTTCCACAAGCACTCGCCGGTGGACGCAGGCCTGACGGGACGGAAGTTCGTGGCGGTTTAGGCCCGTCCTCTGGGCAGGGATCTAATCTGAGGGTGGGGTAATGGGGCTATGCCGTTTGCGGCTCCTGGGTCTCCACCCTCAAAAACTCATTTGCCAGTCTCACAAAATCTTCCGGCCGCTCGCGCTGCACCCAGTGGCCCGCACCGGGGAGGACCTCCAGCCGGCAGTCCGGGATGCGGCGGCAGGCCTCCTCCGCGTACTTGAGCGGCACCAGATTATCAAGTCCACCATGAATAATTAAGACCGGTACATCAATTTTGTGCAACTCGGGCATGAAGTTGGTGCGCAGCCCACTCCGCAATACCTCGTGCTTTTGAAAGATGTTGAACGCGCGGCCCGTGTAAGGCCGGCGAGCGTCAGCCATCACCTCGTCCACCAGGTCCTCGGTCAACGCTTCCGGCGTGCGGATGAGCGCGCGCAGGGTCGCGCGGGCGAGCGGCCGGCTGCGAATCAGCCAGTAGGTCAGCTCGGTCATGTACGGGAGATGGACGAAGAGGTAGCTCAGGAATTGTGGCGGGAAGTCCGGCTGGATGCCGTAGGTGTCCACCAGGATCAGCCGGCGGACCTGTTCCCCATGCGCGAGAGTGTAGGCGAGCGAGATGCCGCCGCCCAGCGACAGGCCGGCCAGGTCGAACCGGTCCAGCCCCAGCGCAGCCGTGAATCGCTCCACGAAATCCAGATAGTAGGGAATGGAATAGGGCGCAACCGGCCGGTCGCTCTCGCCGTAGCCGGGCAGGTCCGGCGCGAACACACGCCGTGTCACGGCGAGCGGCTCCAGCAGCCCGCCCCATGACAGGGTGGCCGAATCCGTGCCGCCGCCGTGGAGCAGCAGCAGCGGCGGCGCAGTTGTGTCCTCCCCGGCCGACAGGTAGCGTATGCGGGTGTTGTTGAGGCTGAGAGTATGGGTGTCCATGTCAGGAATTCGGTGCCGGAACGAAAGTAAGATTCACCCCCACCTCGCGCAACAAAGGAAGTAAGGAAGCGAGTGTTGGATTACCATCCTTTGATAGCATGCGGTACAGACTTTGCCGGTTCAGGTTTGAGCCTTCGGCAGCACGTCCAATGCCACCATGTGCCTCAGTAACATTGCGCAGCGCAATCAGGAACACCCCGATATCCTGATCTTCTATCGCAGCAGAAAGATAGGCTGCAGCTAACTCAGGGTCTCGGAGTTGCTCCATCAGGAAAGCATCATAACTCTTTGTACTCATTGCTGATTTCCCTCCAATACTGCTTCGCACGGGTGATATCCGCTTGCTGGCTATTCTTACTACCTCCGCAGAGGAGCAGCACTAATCTTGTGCCTTGGAGGCCAAAGTAGACGCGGAACCCAGGCCCAAAGTGAAGACGAAGCTCATACACTCCTTCACCTAATGCCTCGCAATCTCCAAAGTTCCCCATCCTCAGACGATCAATACGGCTCAAAATGTGGGCCTTCGTGCGTTTGTCTCGCACCGAACGCAGCCAATCTTCGAATGGAACCCGTCCATTTGGGCCGACATAGATGCGTAACTCGCGTTCCTGTGGTTCCATATTGTTATTGTCGCCTGAAAGCGACGATGTGTCAAGTGCAATAAAAACACGCCTCGGCATGTGCCGAGGCGTGTTGGTGCATCGTCGCGTTGTCTATGCCTTCGCCGGCCCCTTTTCGGGCACGAAGAAGCGTTTGGCATTCGCCAGCGTGCTGGGCAGTTCCGTCCAGAAGCTCTTCTTGGATACCTTCTGCCAGACCCGCTTCGGGCGGTAGAGGTAGAACCGGCGATACGCTTCCTTCCACTTGCGCACGACCACGTCAGGGTCGTAGCCGGGCATTGCGAAGCGAGCCTTATCGGAGTGGATGGCGTAGTCTTCCCACTCCTGCGCGAAGATGTTGCCGTACTTCTCGATGACGTCGTACATCTCCGTGCCGGGGTAAGGCGTCGCCAGCATGAAGTTCGCCAGATCCGGGTCCAGCTCAAGCGCAAACTGGATGGTCTTCTCCATCGTCTCTTCGGTCTCCTGGGGCATCCCGAAGATGAAGAAGCCCATGGTCTGCAGCCCGGCTTCCTTCGACCACTTGAACGCGTTGCGCACCATGTCGAGCGACTGGCTCTTCTTGATGACGTTGCGCAGGATCATCGGGTCGCCGCTCTCCACGCCGAAGCCCACGCGCTTGCAGCCGGCCTGCTTCATCAACTGGAACAGCTCTGCATCCGCATGGTTGACCTTCATGCCGTGCACCGTCACCCAGGGCACCGTGTTCAGCCCCTCCGCGATGATGCGGCGGCACAGATCCTTTGCCCGGTCGAGCTTCAGGTTCCAGATGTCGTCGGTCAGGCCGATCTCGGTCGCCTTGAGGTCGCGCACGAGCCAGCGCCACTCGCCGATGACGTTCTCCACCGAGCGGGGTCGCCAGGTGTCGCCGGTAATCGGCTTCGAGCAGTAGGTGCACTTGTACGGGCAGCCGCGGCTCGTCATGATGGTGTAGGCGCGCGCGTTCTTGTCCAGCCCGTCGGTGAGCGGCTGGAGATTCGTGTAACGCGTGATCTTGTACAGGTCGTGCGCGGGGTAGGGGATGTCATCCAGGTTTGGCACCAGCCGGGCCGCAGGATTGACTGCCATCTCGCCGCCGTCGCGCCAGTACAGCCCGTGCACCGTCTCCATGGCCCGGCGGCCTTCGAGCGCGTCCACCAGCTCGAGGATGGATTCTTCCGCCTCGCCCTTGATGACGTAGTCGACCTCCGGGTGCGCGGCGCTGATGGACTCTTCCGGCATCAGGGTCAGGTGCGGGCCGCCGAGCACCGTGATGAGGCCCAGGCGCTTGCCCTCCTTTGCCATGTTCCAGGCGTCCACGATGAGGGGCGTGACTGCGCTGATGCCCAACATCTCGTAGCCACCGCGGCGGACGACGGTCTCCAGCGGCTCATCTTCGATGGCCGCATCGAACAAGCCCACATGGTGGCCCGCCTCGCGCAACACTGCGGCGAGATAGCCCAGGCCCAGGGGGATGTGTTTGCGTGAAGTCCAGACCTCTGATTCAGGACTGGCGAGTAAAACGCGCATACTTACCTCTTGCTAACTACCAATACCGGTGTTCGAACTCTCGGCGATAACCGATGTCCGTGCTGAAGCTGGATACAAGACGCCCGGCCGCGCGCGGCCATGCGTGGCGCCGCAAGGCACGGAACCCCCGGATAGCCATTTGTTGCGGGTGATACAGCTCCTTGCACAGCCAATCATAGGCCTCGGTCAGCTCCTCGACCGTCATGCTCCCCGGCACAAACGTGACGTGGTTGGTGTCATACTTCGTCCACGACAGGCCCTCGCCATCGGGCGCCGGATGCGGCAGGATGCGCCCCGCGGCTTCGAGTTCTTGTCGCTGCACCGTGCCCGGATAGGGGGTCAGGATGGTCGCGCTGATGCTGTCCAGCTCGCTGGAACGGATGAAGTCGCGCGCCGTACGGAAGGTGTCGAAGGTATCATGGTCGAAGCCGTACACGAACAGGCCGACCACCCCGATGCCGTGCTTGTGGACGATACGGGTGACTTCGTCGTAGCGTGCCACGTCCCCGCGTGCCTTCCCGCCCAGCTCTTTCCGGTTGGCCGGGTTGACCGACTCGAAGCCGATGAAAAACTTGTCCAGGTGCGCCTCGCGCGCGAGGTCCAGCAGATCGGGGAAGTCCGCGACCAACTGCTCGGCCTGGCAGGTCCAGCCGTGGAGCGGCAGCTTTGCCAGCGCGCGGAACAGCTCCTCCATGTAATCGGGATTGAGCCGGAAGTTCAACCCGAAATTGTCATCCGTCAGGAAGAAACGCTTGAGCTTGCGCCGCTCGATCTCGTCCACCACCTCGTCGACCGGCCGCAGGCGCATCTTGCGCCCGGAAACCCGGATGGCCGTACAGAACGTGCAGTTGCGCGGGCAGCCGCGGGTGATTTCAAGGTAGGGTGTCCAGTAGTTGCGGTGCTCGTCCACCTGGCGCAGCACCCGATCCTGCAGGGTGGCGACGCGCGCGTCCAGCTGGGCCCACTCCTCGTCCACGTACCGCCTCTGCAGCGTGCCGTGGTCGAAGTCACGGATAATCTGCGGCCAGGTGCGATAGCCTTCGCCTACCGCGATGGCATCGGCCCACGGCTCTACTTCGTCCGGCACAAGCGTGGCGTGCGTGCCGCCTATGACGACGGTCGCGCCCTGGCGCTGGATGCGCTTGGTGAGCATCTTGGCGCGGTCAATCAGCAGCGTCTTGGCACTGATGCCCACGAGATCTTGCGGACCGAGCGTGTGAATCGGCAGCTCGCGCAGGTCCTCGTCCCAGATTTCCACCGGAATGTCGAGCGGGACGAGCGAGGCCAGGCGCATGAGGGAGTACGGCTCGCTGGTGCCGCGGCCGAAGAAGCGCCCATCGCGGCGCGGCTGGATCAAGATGACTTTGCGTATTGCCATGATGCCTTATTCTTTGTCGCCTTGTAGCTTGGTGGCATTGTAGTTGCCGTGCGAGCGGAACGGGCTGGGCTTCCACCAGGCCCACTCCGTACATGTGTTACACGGCGAGACGTGGGCAAGGTCGTTGCGCAGGTGCAACCGGCGCAGTTCCTGCATCTTCGGCCCGTTCCAGTTCTCCAGCACGCGGACGACGCCATCTGCGCTGCGCACGTTCCCCAGGTCATACGACAGGTTGAAGTCGCGGTCGCACATGGCAATGCGGCCATCCCAATAGACGTGCGTGTGATACCAGAGGTTGGGGCACGCGTACCGCTGGGTGGGGACCTGCGGCGCTTCCGCAGCCAGGCCGTTGATGTCCGTCACCTGGCCCGCCCACGAGTCGAATGGCTTCACGTTGATGCGGTCGACGCCGGGCAGGGCCCACGCTTTGACGAACTCATCCACCTCTCCGACCGTGCGCTCCATCTCGATAATCTGGAGGTTGACGAACGGCTGGCGATAGCCGCCGGCCTGTTTGAGTTCGAGGAACCGCCGGATGTGGCCGTTGGTCTTCTCGTAATCGGCGTTGACACGAATCTGCTCGTAGGTTTCCGGCCGCATGCCGTCGAGGCACAGGTAGATGGCGCCGAGTCCCGCATCGAGGATGCGTTGGCCGCGTTCCTCATTCAGCAGGGTCGCGTTGGTGCTGATCTCGCTGCGCAGTCCCTTGCGATCGCAGTAGGCGATCATGTCGAACAGCCGCGGGTGGAGCAGTGGCTCGCCCCAGATATGCAGGGTGGTCGCCTGCACCCAGGGCGCCATCTCGTCTACGATGGACTTGAACAGCTCGAAGTCCATGTAGCCCTTCTTGCGCACCTGTTCCTTGCGCCCCGTAGGACACATGATGCAGCTCAGGTTGCAGATGTTCGTGGATTCAATGTACAGCCGGTCCGGTGGGGGGACGAACTTCGTCTGCCCCGTCTCGTACGCGACCCATTTGGCCGGGCGGAGCATCTCGTTGCGCCGCCAGCGCGTCGCCAGCTCGACCTTTTCGAGGAAGGTGCGCTCGGCCCCGGCCCCATGGCCGTTGTCAGATACGGTAGTCTTGCTCATCGTGTTCCTAAGTGTTGGTTGTTCATTCCCACGCCGCACGTTCCTGCTTGGGTTGGTAGCTGCGGAAGCGCGGGAACAGGCCCAGGTTCAGCACCTTGCGGCCCACGTTCCGGATGGGGCCTACCTGCGACACCCGATACAGCCGCTCGCCCCACCTGGGGCCAAAGTAGCGGAGGTACTTGCGCTTCTCCTTGCTTTCAAGGAAACGCCGCCGCGCCTGGATAGCCATCTTGCTTAGTTTGTCGTCGCTCACGTCCGAGACATTCATGAACGGCGCAATCTCGCTGGTGTAGGAGTTGTAGTAGTAGCTCTTGGTGAAGTCCGTATTATACACAGTGTCCGGATTCTTATGGATCAGCTCTTCCCATAACTCCGTGCCGGGCATCGGCGTCGCAATCGAGAACATGGCCTCGCTCAGCCGCAAGCTGGCCGCGAATTCGATGGTCTCCTGCATGGTCTGTTCGTTGTCGCCGGGCAGGCCGAGGATGAAGTAACCCTTGCTCATAATGCCCGCGTCCTCGGTCCACTCGATGGCCTGGCGCACCTGGTCCAGGTCGATGTGCTTGGCCGTCTTCTTCAGGATTTCCGGGTTGCCCGACTCGATGCCGAAGTGAATCTGGCGGCAGCCCGCCCGGTACATCTTGCGCAGCAGCTCCGGCGTCACCCGGTCCACGCGCGCGAGACAGCGCCAGCGCACGTCGATGTCCTGCTCGATGAAGTAATCCAGGATGGCCTCCAGCCGTTTGACGTTGATGGTGAAGAGGTCATCCATGAAATAGAAGTTCCGCACGCCATACTGGTCAATCAGCTGGCGCAGCTCGGCCACGATGTTTTCCGGGCTGCGCTGGCGATAGGTGCGGCCCACGATGCCCTTAAAGCAGAAGGAGCACTTGTACGGGCAGCCGCGGCTCGTCAAAACCGTCACCATCTGCTCGCCGGTCGGCGCGTAGAGCGGATACGCCTTCAGGTCGAACAGGTGCCGCGCGGGGAAGGGCAGCTCATCCAGGTCGGGGATCAGCTCGCGCTCGCCGCCATCCACCACCCGGCCATCCGCATCCTTGTACCAGAGGCCTTTGTTGGCCGCCCAGTCGGTGTCGCCGCGCTCGATCTGGCGCAGCCAGTCGCGGAAGACATATTCGCCCTCGCCGTACACCAGGAAGTCGATGTGCGGATTCTGTAGCGCCAATTCCGGCAGGGTAGTGGCGTGCGGCCCGCCGAGGATGATCGGCACCTGCGACCCCAGTTCTGCCTTCAGCAGCGCAACGGACTCCTCGACGCTCTGATAGGAGGTGGTCATCGAGGTGAAGGCAATCACGTCGGGTCGCCAGGCCACGATGTCCTCGACCTCGTCGGCCACGGGGCGCATCGGGCGCAAGCCCATGTCGAAGACCGCGGCAGTATGGCCTTCCTGCTCGGCAATGGCCGCCAGATAGGCCAGCCCGAGGGATGGATAGGAATTGACCATTTCGTGCCACTTCGGGCCTACGAGAGCAACGCGCATGAACGACCTCCGTG
>CAZTMA010000010.1:0-37948 GCA_964614645.1 uncultured Anaerolineales bacterium | reverse complement strand
TTCTGCCATGAACGATTGTATATAATGCAAGATATCACAGCGCTGCGCGGCAGCGGCTTTTACTGCAGCGAAGACTCCATCGCCTGGCGCAGCTCCGTCTTCTCCTTGCGTGGCACCACCGTGCGGTAGGCCATGCGCAGGTTGCGCCCGAACTTGAGCCAGAAGTCTTTGCGGCGCATGGCCCGTGCGATGTACTTGGGCCGCCAGTAGAACTGGCGATAGGCCTTGCGGTACATCTCCTCCATCAGCTCTGCGGTGAGGTCGCCCATTTCGTAGCGCGCCTTGGCATCGAAGAAGACGTAGTCCTCCCAGTCCTGCATCAGGAAGCGGCCGCTCTTCTTGACCTGCTCGTAGACAATCGTCCCGGGGTAAGGCGTCATCATGCTGAAGTTGGCAATCATCGGGTCCAACTGGATGGCGAAGTCGATGGTCTTCTGCATGGTCTCGCGCGTGTCGCCGGGCAGGCCGATGATGAAGAAACCGATGGTCTCGATGCCTGCGGCCTTCGCGTTCTTGAACGCCTGGCGGATGGTGTCGTGGTCCACGTGCTTGTCGATCTTGATGATCATCTGTTCGTCGCCGGTTTCGACGCCGAACGCGGTGCGCTTCAACCCGGCCTGCTTGAGCTTGAGCAGCAGGTCATAGTCCGCCAGGTTCGCGCGGATGCCGTTGACGAAAATCCACGGCACGTGGTTGATCTTGTTGGCGATGAGCGCGTCGGCCAGCTCGTGCAGCCGGTTGCGGCGGATGTTGGCGCTGTCGTCCAGCACGCCGATTTCCAGCGCACCCAGGTCATGCACCAGGTGCCGCCATTCCTCGATGACGTTTTCCGGCGAGCGGGCGCGCCACTTGATCGGCATGATGCTCTGCGAACAGAAGGTGCAGCGGTAGGGGCAGCCGCGGCTCGTCATAATCGAGAAGCTGCGCGAGCCGTCAATCGCATCGGTCGCAGGCTGGAGGTTCGTGTACCGGCCCATCTTGAACAGGTGATACGCGGGCCAGGGCAGGCTGTCCAGGTCCGCAATGACCGGCGCGTCGGCGTTGCGGTGCAACTGGCCGTCGGAGGTCTTGTAGCTGACGCCCAGCGTGTCACGGAAAAGGTCCAGCGTCGGGGCCATCAGCCCCTGCGCGGTGAAGTCCGGCTGGTCACGCAAATACTCGTCCACGATGTTGCTGATCGCCAGCCAGGGGCCTTCGCCCTCGCCGCGCACGACCATGTCGACCTGCGGCTGGCGGATCGACTCGAAATCCAGTTCCTCTGAGACCACGCTGACATGCGGGCCGCCCAGGACAATGGGGACATCCATCTCCTGTTTGATGGCCGCAGCAGTGCGCCACGACTGCTTGACCTGCGGCGTGTTGGTGGTGATGCCCACCAGGTGCGGCTTGAACTCGTGGAGGAAATCAGTCAATGACTGGTCTTCCACGTCCGCATCATAGACGCGCACCGTATCGCCGCGGCGTTCGGACACTGCACCCAGATAAGCCAGCGCCAGGTGCGGAGACGTCCGCGTGTCAATCGGCAGGCGGAACTTGGGATTAATCAGTGCGACTCGCAAGGGTACCTCCGTCAGAGGTTGAAGGTCGTCAGGTTGCAGGTTGGAAGTTTGGCCGTTCGCGGTCAACCTGCAACCTGTAACCTTTGAACCTGCAACCTAACTTTTGATTTTCAGGAAATGCAGCCCCGTCTTGATGAGCTCTTTCGGGCCGGCCTTGATGGGATGCACTCGGTGGTAGATGGCATAGCCCTTGTGCAGCTTATGAATCCACCAGAACAGATTATCGACGACCGTGTTATGCGGCAGGCGAATCAAGCGGCGGATGACCGGCTCCAGCCAGGGCCACTCGGCGCCAATGGCAAAGAGGCGCTGCAGATGCTCGCGGGCGCGGCGGTCTTCCTCGCTGTCGAACACAATCAGCGAGTGGTCCCACGCTACGTCACCGATGTCATCCAGCGTGCCCGCCAGCAGCTCGCGCTCCACGGTGAACTGACCCAGTTCGGTGCCGGGGTAGGGTTGGAAGAGGAAGGCGTACGCGTAGCTGATGCGCGCCTCTCCGTTCAGCCGCATCGTGTCCAGATCGTCCTCCAGCGTGCTGGTGGGCAGGCCGAGGATGTTGGTCGCGGTCATGTGAATGCCGGCCGAGCGCACCATGCGGCCTGCGTCGATCATATCCTGCCGTGTCATGCGCCGCTTGAGCAATTCCAGGCGGATGCGGTCATTGGCGGATTCGATGCCCATGCTGACCGTCCCGCAGCCGGCTTTCTTGAGCAACTCGACCTTGTAGGGGTCCTTGACGAGCAGGTTTGCGCGCACGTTGGCGAAGAACGGCAGGCCCACCTCGCCCGGCCACTTCTCCGCGAACTCCTCCAGCCAGTCGTTGTAGATGACGAACAGGTCATCGATGAACACCGCCTGTTCCAGCGGCCAGCGCTCCCGCACGGCCTTGACCTCTGCGATGACATCGTCCACCGACCGCTGCTGCCCGCGGCGTTCACCCTTGTAAATCTGGTAGTACGCATGGTTGAAACAGTAGGTGCAGGCGTAGGGGCAGCCGCGCGAGCTGATGAAGTGCTTGATCTGGCTGGCCGCAAGGTCAGGGTACTTGTCATAGATGAGCGCGCGGTCCGGGTGGGGCAGGGCAGACAGGTCGTGGATGAGCGGCCGCGGCAGGTTCTTGACCACCTCGCCGTCCACGTTGAACCACCAGTTCGGCAGGTTCGTGTCATACGTGCCATTGCGCCGGGCCAGCGCGTCCGCCAGGTCCAACATCGCGCCTTCGCCTTCACCGACGCAGATACCATCCACGCCCGGCTCGGTGATCATATCCGGGAAGAAAGTCGGATGCGGCCCGCCGAATACCGAGAAGACAGGCTTCTGGCCCGCAGCGGCGCGTCGGGGGTTAAGTTCGTCCCGCAGGCGCCGGTTCAGCTCGAAGTAGCCGCGTTGCGAGCCAGTCATCACGCTGTAGCCCAGGATATCGGGCTTGAAGTTCAGCGCATAGGCCACCGGGTCTTCGATATCTGCGACCGTCAGGGCGACATCGTGTCCGCCCTGCTTCAGGACGGCGGACATGGACATGATGCCCTGCGGCTCATAGCTGAGTTCCGTAGCGACAAACAGAACGCGCAACTGATTCCTCCGAAGTGAAATTGAAGATTGCAGATTGCAGATTGAAGATTACATTCAAGCCGGTTACGATACTGCTGCAGTGCCCGGTTGTGATGGGTGGCAGAAAATCTTCAATCTGCAATCTTCAATCTGTAATCAACCCTTGATAACCGCTAGCGGCTCCAGGCGGGCCACAATTCGGGCGAGGCCCGCGGCCTCGACCACGGCAACGACCTGGTCCACATCCTTATAGGCCTGCGGGGCTTCCTCCGCCAGGCCGCCCAGGCTGCCCGCGCGCACGACGATGCCATCGTGCGCGAGCTGGCCCCGCAGTTGCTCCCCGCGCACCTGGCGTTTGGCCTCGGCGCGGCTGAGCACCCGGCCCGCGCCGTGACAGCACGAACCGAACGTCTGGGCCATCGCGCCCTCGGCGCCGACCAGAACGTATGATGCCGTACCCATGCTGCCGGGGACGAGCACCGGCTGGCCGATGGCACGGTAATCTTCCGGCACATCGGGATGGCCCGGCCCGAACGCGCGCGTGGCGCCCTTGCGATGCACGCACACCTGCTGGCTGCGTCCGTCGACCTGGTGGGTCTCGATCTTCGCCATGTTGTGCGCCACATCGTAGACCAGCGACAGGCTCCAGTCGCGCACATGCCCGGCCAGCACGTCCTCAAACGCCTCGCGTACGCGGTAGGTGAGTACCTGGCGGTTGGCCCAGGCGTAGTTGGCCGCGCAGTTCATGGCTGCGAGGTAGTCCTGGCCCTCGGGTGAGTCCAGCGGCGCGCACACGAGTTGTTTGTCGGGCAGCTCGAAGCCGAAGCGGCGGCTGGCCTTTTGGAAGCTCGCAATGTAGTCCGTCGCAACCTGATGGCCCAGCCCGCGGCTGCCGCAGTGAATCTGCACCACAATCTGGCCCTGGCGCAGGCCCATTACATCCGCGGCTGCGGCGTCATAGATGGTGCTGACGACGTCAATCTCGGCGAAATGGTTGCCGGAACCGAGCGTACCCACCTGTTCCAGCCCGCGCCTCTTGGCCTCAAGGCTCACCTTGTCGGGATTTGCGCCCGGCACGCGGCCGCGCTGCTCGGTGTGTTCCACGTCGGCGCGCGTGGCATAGCCCTCGCGCTGGGCCCACTGGCTGCCGTCGGCCAGGATGCGATCCAGCTCAGCCTTGTTGATATGAAGCTGCCCTTTGACGCCGACCCCGCTAGGCACGTGCCGGTAGAGCGCGTCCGCCAGCGCGTCCATGTGCGGCTTGACTTCCTCGGCGTCCAGCTGGGAGGCGAGGAGACGGACTCCACAATTCGAGACTACGAAGCCATTGGCGACAAAGTTATGATCGTGATGCTCGACGGTAAAATCGTAGACGACATCTACGCCGCCAACCGGCTCGATCTCCGCGATACGCTCCCACACCATGCCGCTGTCTTCCAGCCCTTGGGTCGACCATGCACAATACTGTTCGAACGTCGCCATTTTGCTGCCGGCGCGCACTTTTCGGGCAGGGTCGCGGTAGAAGGAGTGCTCCAGGAAGCTTGCATCCGTGTGCTCGGTTGCCAGCGCGCTATAAATGGCCGTCGCGAGTGTACCTTGCGCACGCATGGACACCGCTTCGCGGGCGGCCACCTGGCGGGCTTCGATCACCTGGGCTTTGCGCTTAAGATACTGCGTTGCGTGTGCTGCCAGCACCCGCTTGCGCAGGTTATAGTCGTATCCGATTTGTCCCCACAGGCGGATCAGATTGTCAGGATCAGACGCGATGATGAGACGCACCCGCTGCGACTGCGTGCCATCGGGGTTGCCTTGCTCGTCGCGTGCGCTGATCTTGTTGATCCGAATGCCGAAGTTTTGCAACAGGCGCGCGATATCTTCCATGAAGCAGATACCGCTTTCGAGATACCCTTCCCGCTTGTTGATTGCGAAAACCGGTGTATAGAAATTCGCGCCATGTACGTCAAATGTCTTCGGCGCGCTCATCTCCGCGCCGAACAGGGCAGCCAGGAACAATCGTTGCTGCCAGAGCGGACAACCGTATAGCCACTGCGGCACGCGGAAATCCTGCTGTGTCTTGTTTCCGACGGGCACACCCAATGTTTCCAACAACAGCGCAAAGGCAGACCCCGACACCTTGAAAGAAGATTCCCTATGCGAGAAGTCATACTCGCCATACTGCGTGACGATGTGATGCTCTCGCTGGCGCGTGTACACTCGTGAAGGAGTGATGCCAAGCTTCTGGATGTCGCGACGGAGTTCTTCCAGATCGTCGGGTTCGCCGTAGAACCACGTAACGCCCTTACCGTTGCCGCCTTCATAGTGGATATGGCCGTCCCCAATGACGAACCCGAGAATGCGAATGAGATAGGGCAATGCCTCGGAGTTACGGTTGAGCGGCAGCAAGTTGAGACGTCGTAGGAAGCCTAACACCTGTCCCTTGGCGTTACCCTCAATCCCCTTGCCATGCCGTTTCAGCGTCTCGCTGATCTCCGTTTCGGTAATGAGTGGCTTCGCGAGGGGAGGCTGATAGCCAACTCCCTCGAACGGTGCAACGGCAACCTGCGCGCCTGCGGCCAGTCTGCCGAGTTCGACCATCCCGTCGGGTGTCCAGAAGGGATGGTCCGCGGTGGCGATGACTTCATCGCCGCTCTCGGTGCGTACCCGGTATACGGGTGTGGAGGGGCGCTGCTTGAGGAATCGGACGACGCGCGTCAAGTTGGCCCGCTGTTGGGCGAAATCCTGACATGCCAGCTCTGCGTGCTGCCAATCCGCTTCCATCTCGGCGATGGTACGAGTAAAGCCCAGCGCATTCAACACGCGACTGTCACCGTGGAGGCAGTTAATATCATACCCGACTCCGCCGGGCGAAACGACGCCGTGCGGCAGCAGCGTCGCCGCAACGCCGCCGATGGGGAAGCCGTAGCCCTGGTGAATGTCGGGCATCGCCAGGGCATGACCCGTCACACCGGGCAGGGTGGCCGTGTTGACCAACTGCTCCAGCGAGCGGTCCTCCAGCGCCTTGGCCAGGATGTCCTGGTCGGCATAGAACCGCGCAGGCACGCGCATATCCGGTCGGAACGACTGCGGAATCTCATGGAGATGGTCGCCGATAGATATGAGGTCATGCCGCATGACAGGTTTCATGGCCGGGGTTCCTTCTTGTGGTAGAGACGTTCCGCCAGGCCCGGCGGAACGTCTCTACCAGTACGTCGACGTCTTAGTGACAGCTGCTGCAGCCGCCGCCTTCCGCGCCGTCCTTCGAACGGAACGAATGGCCGCAGCCACAGCTCGAAGCGGCGTTGGGGTTCTCGATGTGGAAACCGCCGCCCATCAGGCTGTCCACGTAATCGATGCTTGCGCCTTCCATGTACTGGCGGCTCTGCGGGTCGATGATGATGCGCAGGCCGTGCTGCTCGAAGACGCTGTCCACGGGCCGCGGGTCGCTGTCAAAGGTCATGCCGTACTGCAGCCCGCTGCAGCCGCCGCCGCTCACGAACACGCGCAGGCCGTGGGTCTCGCGGACGCCCTTTTCCTTCATGATGGTGTCGAGCTTCTCCGCAGCTGCTTCCGTCAAAGTCACGATGGTCTCTTCCATGGTATCGACAGACATGATATCCTCCGTAAATGATCAGGTGGCCGCCGGTCTGTGCCGAAGGCCCCAGTAATTACCCGCCAATCTGGCTCATTTCCCTGGATTTCGCGATGTCGTGCTGTTCGAGCCGGTGGCCCCACGGCTTACGGTAGGCCGCCTCGGCCATCAACTGGCGCAGCGTCGCGAAATCGGCGCCCGCACGCAGCGGGGTCAGCAAGTCTGCTTCGTCGTCGCGTAGCAGGCAGAGCCGCAGCTTGCCATCCGCCGTCAGGCGCAGCCGGTTACAGCCCTCGCAGAACGGCTCGGTCACGCTGCTGATGAAGCCGAGCTGCCCGCGCGCGTTCGGCAGGCGATACGGCCGGGCCGGGTCATGGCCGTTGTGCCCCGGCACGACTTCCAGCGGCCCCAGCGCGGCCTCGATGCGGCTGCGCGTCTCCGCCGATGACACGACCTGGTCCTGCTGGAAATCCGCCACGCTGCCCAGCGGCATCAGCTCAATGAAGCGGACTTGCCATGGGTTGTCCAGCGTCAAGCGGGCCAATTCCACGACCTCGTCATCGTTGAAGCCGCGTGTCACCACGCAGTTGAGCTTGACGGGCCGCAGCCCTGCCGCCTCAGCCGCCGCAATCCCCTGCCAAACGTCCGCCAGGTCGCCGCGCCGCGTGATGCGCCGGAACTTCACCGGGTCAAGCGAGTCGATGCTGATGTTGACCTGTGCGAGGCCGGCCTCGGCCAGTGGACCGGCGAGCTCGGCCAGCTTGATGCCGTTCGTGGTCATCACAACCCGTTCGATGCCCGGAATGGCAACGATGTTACGCACCAGGTTGACAACCCCGTGCCGCACCGTCGGTTCGCCGCCCGTCAGCCGGATCTTGTTGACGCCCAGGCTGGCTGCCACGCGCACCAACATCAGGATTTCGTCGTCCTGCAGCAGCGTTGCTGCGGGGCGGAAGCGGATGTCCTCGGGCATGCAGTACACGCAGCGAAGGTTGCACGCATCGGTCAACGATACGCGCAGGTAGTTCAGCCGGCGACCGTAAGCGTCGTTCATCGTTCCTGGGACGTCGAAGAGGGTAATCTGGTTCATCGTCACGCAGCCTACGCGTTGTTGTCCGGCTCGCTGCTGGCCGGCTCCGCGCCTTCCTGGTCAGGAATCAAATAGCGGCAATGGGCGGCCCCATTGAGCACCCGCGTCTCGAGCCGAATCGTCCCAGGAAGCAACTGCTGCATGAGCGCCTGATCCATCAGGCAGATTTCAGGATGCCGGTCCGAGACGCCTGCATACGGGCAGTTACACGCGTGCATCTCGTAGTGATCGTTGCATGAAACCCAGCGCGCATCATAGCCCTGGTTGGTCAGAAAGCTGGCTATCTGGTCCAGTCGCTCTTCGACCGTCTGGTTCGAGTCAGGCATAGGCGCTTCCCGGACGGTGCGCTCAGCCACCCGTTGCAGCACGCCGCGCACCACGGCTTCGGGCAGCGCAGCCTTGAGTTCGGATAACAGATGCTCAGCCAGCATGTCGTGCCGCTGCGGGAACAGCTTATACGCGTTCTCCGTCAGCCCGTACACCTGGCTGGGCCGGCCGGCCCCGTCCCGGCGGCGTAATCCGTTTAGCTCCACTAGGTCCTCGCCGACAAGAATGTCGAGATGATGGCGCACAGAGACCGGAGCCATGCCAAGCCGATCCGCCAGCTCTGCCACCGTGGCAGAGCCGTTTTCTCTTAGGATTTCGGTGATGCGGCGCCTGACCGGTTGCACTGTCCGCTCCATCATGCCAGGATAGCCGTTTCGTTGGCTCAACGGCAGTGAGGATGATAGCATAGAAGCCCGACCCTGTCAATTACTCTGATTTTGGTCATAGATATTCACCCGTATCCTGATCGGCTTCAACATCGTCATAATAAGGGAATCGCGCGAGGATTTCATGCTTGATGCGGTTTGTGACGTTTGTGGCACAGCGACGCGGGCTGAAAAAGTATATATGCATAATTTGTGGCGACATCCTGCTGGAAGTGAGCGGCTAAAATCTGGGCTACAAATAAAGCATATTTACTTGTGGGGTTGATCGGCCAGCGCCCGGGGCCGGAGCCAGTCTCATCGAAAATTGTAAGCATTATTTATTTGTTGGCTGTTATTGTCGCCTGAAGGTCACTTTAATATGTGGGTCGGCACCCCAACTGTGGATAACTCGCGCTAAACAGTGGATAACTGTGCGCAACTTTGGTGGGAATTACTGGCTGCAAGACGGGAAAAGACCGGCGCGAGTCTGCGCCGGTCTTTTCATTATCGGAGGGGTTGCCCGCTTTACTGACCTGCGGCCCCGGTCATGCGCTCCACCTCCGCGTCGACGATGCTGGGCTCCAGCTTGATGAACAGGGCCCGCGGCTCCTGAAGTGGCTGGCCCGGCGGCAGGGTGCTCAACGCCCAGCGGCCCGCCGCACCACGGCCGTCGTAGCGGAGCGCGTCGTGCTTCCGTTCGGTCTCCTCGAGCGTCGAGATATGCAGCGACCCGAAAAGGTCGCCCTCGTAGCCAAGGTAGCGGTGGAGCTGCTGGCAAGTGTACGGCAGGAACGGCGCAAACAGCGTCTTTAGCGTATCGATGACCTGCAGCGCCACGTAGATGCTGGTCGCCGCAGCAGCCGGGTCGGTCTTGATCTGCTGCCAGGGCTCCTTCTGATTCAGATAGCGGTTGGCTTCGTGCGCCAGGGTCATCGCCTCGGCCAGCGCCTGCTTGAGCTTGACGGCATCCAGCAGCGCAGTGACACGCTCGAAGGCCGGCGCCATCTGGGCCAGGAGCGCACGATCGATTTCGTCCAGGGGTCCCGGCTCCGGCACTTTGCCATCGAACCGCTTGTAGGCAAAGCCCAGCACGCGGTTGGCGAGGTTGCCCCAGGTCGCCACCAGCTCCTCGTTGTTCCGGCGGACGAACTCCTCCCAGGTGAAGTTCACATCCTGGTTCTCCGGCGCACTTGCAGTGAGCGCGTAGCGCCATGGGTCAGGGTCATAGCGTTCCAGCGCATCCGCCATTTCGATCATCCAGCGCCGGCTCTTGCTGAGCTTGCGGCCTTCGACGTTGAGGTATTCGTTCGCCGGCACGTCATAGGGCAGGTTCAGTTTGCGGTCATAGCCGATCAGGATGCCCGGCCAGATGATCGTGTGAAACTCGATATTATCCTTGCCGATGAAGTGGTAGATGCGGGCGTGCGGGTCATACCACCAGTCACGCCACGCGTCCGCAGCGCCGGTGATCTGGGCCCATTCCTTGCTGGCCGACAGATAACCGATCACGGCGTCATACCAGACGTAGATGCGCTTGCCCTCGTAGCCGGGCAGGGGAATCGTCACGCCCCATTGGATATCACGCGTAATAGGGCGCCCGCGGAGCTCGCCGCTCTCGAGCCGCGAGCGCGTGGCGTTCAGGACGTTAGCGCGCCAGTGATCCTTATGGCCGTCATTGATCCAGGCCAGCAGCGGCTCGTTGAGCGCGCCCAGGTCCAGGAAGAAGTGCTCCGCCTGGCGGATCTCCAGGTTCGTGCCGCCGCAAATCTTACAGCGCGGGTCCAGGAGTGCAGTCGCGTCGTAGATCTTGCCGCAGCTGTCGCACTGGTCACCGCGCGCGCCCTCGGCCCCGCAGTTAGGGCACGTCCCCTCCACGTAGCGGTCGGCCAACCACTTCTCACAGTCCAGGCAGTATAACTGGTCCATCTTGGCCAGGTAGACGACCTTGTTATCGATATGGCGCAGGAAGATCTCCTGGGTGACGGCCCAGTGGTTCTCCGTGTCGGTCTCGGTGAACAGGTCGAAGCTGATTCCCAGCCGGCGCATCATCTCGATATTGCGCGGGTGGTAACGATCCACCACCGCGCGCGGGGAGATGCCCTCCTCCTCCGCGCGCACGGTGATCGGTGTGCCGTGCGTGTCGGAGCCGGAAACCATCAGTACATCGTTTCCGCGCAGCCGGTGATAGCGCGCGAAGATGTCTGATGGCAGATAGGCGCCCGCGATATGGCCGATGTGCATGTCGCCGTTGCTGTACGGCCAGGCGACACAAACCAGGATTTTGTCCGGCATGGGAAATGCTCCTCACCACGATGTACTGCTGGGCGCATGATAACGCAGAACCCCGGTTTCTGCCAGAAACCGGGGTTCTATTGGGCCATCGGGGTGTCACATGACGCTGACTGAACCGACGCCTGTCTCGATGCGGATGTCGGCCTTGTTGGCCGCAGTGGTGTAATCAGGCGATTCGTAGCGGTGGTCGCCGGTCTGGATGAAGCGCGTGCGATCGATATCCACGCTTGCCAGCCCGGATTCAGTATGAATCGTGGCGGCGACCCCGCCTGGTACGCGTACGATGACGCGCGCCACCCCCGACTCAATCTTGACCCGGGTCAACCCGGCATTGGCGGGCAGCGTCACGTCCGTGTCACTGGCGCCGGTCTCCAGCTTCAGCTCCCGCACCAGCAGGTCGGTGAGGTCAATCTGGGAGCGGCTCGCGCCGGTCTCGAATTCGAGTTCGAGTGGAATCGTCTCGTTCAGCCGGACATCCCACTCCAGGCCGCCGGCTGTCCAGCTCCAGGGTGTAAGCCAGCCCCGGTTGGCCGGTACGCTCAATTCGACGTCAAGCGTGCTGCCACTCTGCCGCACGCGGCGGTTCAGCCCACCGCCGAACGTGCCGGCGCACAACTCGTCTGCGGCTGCGCCTCCGCCCACGGTTAACACGCCTGCGCCGTGGTTGATCTCGAGACGCGCCTGCGTTGCGCCGTCCAGCGGCAGCGCGGCCGTCTCTGCGGGCAGCGGCGCCGGGCGGACGAAGTAGCCGAAGATGAACCACCCGCCGAGGGCAATCAGGAAGGCCGGCCAGAGCAGGTTCCAGACGTTGATCTCCCAGCGGTCGAACACGCCGAGATTGCCCAGCAGGAGCAGCACACCTGCCAGGATCAGCAGAACGGCCCAGAAGACACCGGTTCGCATAATCAATCCTCCAGATGTGCAGCCTGCTACAATGTGCCAGCTCTCACAGCTTACTTGGTCTCGTCCAGCGTGTCCTTGATGGCGTCGAGCACGCTCGTCGTCTCCGGCTCCTCAGGCACGATGAACATCAGGATGATGTACAGAATGAGGCCGGAACCGACGCCGAACAGCAGCAGCAGAACGAAGACCAGGCGAATCAACGTCGGGTCAATGCCGAGATACTTGCCCAGGCCGCCGCAAACCCCGGAAATCATCCTGTCGGTGCGGCTGCGATAAAGCTTCTTAGTCTCCACGGTTATCCTCCCACAAGTGGTCACTGCGTTTGCGGATTGCGCCGGTGGGCCGGTCTGCCCACCGCGTACTTCCGCCCGTAGCGCAAATGCGCCTTGCACCCTACTCTACGCAGTGTCCGCCCGGAAAGTTGCATCAGCTTTTGCTAACCGTCCAATTCCCGGCGCATGAACACGCAGCCCTCGCGACGGTCGAACTCCTGGAATCCGCATGCACGGTAAAGCGCCTGCGCGGCGTGCCAGTCATCGTTAGTCTCCATCCAGACACGCGCCAGCCCCTGCGACTGCGCTGCGGCAACCAGGTTCTCGACCAGCAGACGGCCGATGCCCCGGCCGCGGCGGTCCTGGGCCACGGAGACGCGCACGAGCTGGCCCTCGGTGGCCTGCACGAGCAGGCCGCCCGTGCCCACCAGGCGGCCGTTCTCCTCTGCTACCACGAAGACATGCCCCTGGACTACATAGACCTGCCAGATGTCGTCCAGGTCGAGGTTGTACAGTGGGTCCAGATCGGAGAAGTGCTCGCCCAGCCCGGCCAGAATGAGGGCGCGCGCGGCGCGCTGGTCGGCCGGCTCGATGGACCGGATGGTGATATTCCCGGGGGCGCTCATGCTTCGGCCCGCCTACGCTTGCTGACATACACGATCGCATCGCGCTGGAAGCCTAACCGGTCGAAGAGGGCCAGCGACGGTGTGTTCTCCTCCTCGATGAGCGCGGCCCATACTTCGAGACCGAGCTCCTCCGCAAACCAGCGTTCAGCTTCGGCAACTAAACGGCTCGCCAACCCCTGCTGCTGCCAGTCCGGATGGACCGCGAGGCGGTTGATCCAGCCCTTACGGCCATCATGTGTCAACACTGCCGCCGCCACCAGCCGGCCCGCGACCCGCAGCCCAACGACCCGTTGCAGACCCAGGGTGAGCTGCCGGGCGAAAGCTTCGGGCCCATCGCGGCCCGTCCGCCGGATGGGCAGGCCGGCCTGCTGCCAGAGTGTCACCAGCGATTCGTAGTCCTGCGAGCTCAGGTCGCACAATATCGGTCCTGAGCTTTCAGTGTCTAGCATTGTGCACTCCTTCGTTTGGTGTGCGTAGGTTAAGAGTAGACTAAGCGTTAGAAAGATGTAGTCTTTAGATGGGGATGGCGTCGAGCATCCCCGTTTAAGGTCTGTTACACTGCCCGTGAGAGATGCGGCAAAGAATTCTCTCCTTCTCCTCCTTTTTGAGCGTCGGGGTAAGGGCAGCCCCGACGCTCGCGCGTTAATCGTCCTCACATCGAGTGTAATGGATCTCCCCTACTTAATGAAATCTTTAGCCAGGTCTTAGGCTCGCTTAAAGCATTATATTCAACTCTTCCCTATAATTATCTGAGCAAGAAGGAGTGAACCGCCGCGCGGCGCGCACTCCGCTTTGTAAATTCAGAAGATTGTGAGGGATGGAGTATGAAGACTTCCCGCTATGTACTGACCGCCCTGCTGCTTATCGGCATCGTCGGCGTATTAGCATTGGCAGCCGGTCCCGCGGTTGCGGCCCGGCAGACGAATACGGCAACGCCGACTGCCACGACGACTTCCACTGTGATGGCAACGGCCACGACGACGGCAACTGTTGAGTCCACAGCAACGGTCGAGTCCACGGCAACGGTTGTACCCACCGGCACGGCCGCGGCGACCGCGACAGCCGCGCCCGCGGCTACGGCTACGAGCGCAGTGACCGCAACTACCACTGCTGAGACCTCGGCTGCGCCGGTTCAGGCAAGCGTGCTGGATTTGCAGGCTGCGCTGGAGAACGTGTACGTGCAGGCCAGCCCGTCTGTCGTCAGCATTCGCACGCGCGCCCTGGCTGCACAGCAGTTCGGCCGCTTCAGCCCGGATCCCGAGTCGGATACCCCGCAGTATGCTGAGGGGCTGGGCTCCGGCTTTGTATGGGATGACCAGGGTCATATCGTCACCAACAATCATGTGGTGGCCGGTGCTGAGCGCCTGACGGTGATCTTCTCCGATGGGTTGAGCCTGACGGCAGAGGTTGTCGGCCGCGACCCCGAGAGCGACCTTGCGGTCATCAAGGTTGATCCGACCGGCGTTGACCTCAAGCCTGTGACCGTCGCGGATTCCACCGCGGTGCGGGTCGGCCAGTTCGCAGTCGCGATCGGTAACCCGTTCGGCCTCGACACGACCATGACGTTCGGTATCATCAGCGCACTGGGCCGCACGCTGCCCGTCGGCGACGGCACCATGATGTCGGCCACACGCTATACGATTCCCGACATCATCCAGACTGATGCGCCGGTCAACCCGGGCAACTCCGGTGGCGCGCTGCTGGACCTGCAGGGCCGGTTGATCGGTGTGCCGACGGCAATCGAGTCCTCGACGCGCAGCTCAGCGGGTGTCGGCTTCGCGGTCCCTTCGGTCATCGTGCAGAAGGTCGTACCTGAGCTCATCAGCAAGGGCAGCTTCGAGCACCCGTACCTGGGTGTCTCCGGCACGACATTGACCTCCGAGCTGGCGGCTGCGATGGATCTGCCTGCCAGCCAGCGGGGTGCCTTGGTGGTCGAGGTCACGAACGATGGTCCGGCAGACAAGGCCGGCCTGCGCGGCAGCGCCAAGCAAGCTGAGATTGACGGCCAGGAGGTTCCGGTCGGCGGAGATATTATCATCGCAGTGGACGGCCAACCGGTCCGTGACTTCGAAGATGTGACGACCTACCTGACCCGCAACGGTCGCGTAGGCCAGGACATTGCGCTGACCGTGCTGCGCGATGGTGAGGAGACGACCGTCACAGTGACGCTGGCGGCACGTCCTTCGGCGCAGCGTGCGACCGAACAGCCTCGTCAGCAGATGGCGGCGCGTGCCTGGCTGGGCATCAACGGTACGACCTTGACCGCTGACCTGGCCGAGGCGATGGACCTGGATGCCGCGCAAGAGGGTGTCCTGATCCTGAACGTGGTCAACGGCAGCCCGGCTGACGAAGCGGGCCTCCGCGGTGGTTTCCGGGCGTTGAACCTCAACGGCGAGCGGATGCCCATCGGTGGTGACGTCATCGTGGCTGTTGACGGCGAGGACATGACCACCATGGAGGCTCTCGTTGAACTGGTGGCCGGCAAGGAGCCAGGCGACACCCTGACGCTGACGATCTTGCGCGATGGCGAGCAGTCCGATGTGACGGTTACGCTGGGCGAGCGGCCTCTGCAGCAGTAACGACTCAAATACACAACAAAGAGACCTCGAAGGTTTCGAAAAACCTTCGAGGTCTCTTTCCTTTTAGCGCTGCCTGTTACTTCGCCGGCTGTTCGAGTTCCTGCTGGCGGGTCGAAATCTGGATGGTGCGGGGCTTGATAGCCTCGGCCTTCGGGATGGTAAGCAGCAGCATCCCGTTTTCATAGCGCGCCTCTGCCTTGTCCGCGTCGACCGGGATGTTGATCGACAGGGTGCGCTGGAACTTACCGAAGGGTCGCTCCTGCATCACGTAGTCCACGTTGTTCAGTGGCGCGGGCCGCTCGCCCTTGATGGTCAGGGTGTCGCCTTCGATGGTGATTTCCACCTCTTCCGGCTTGACGCCCGGCACATTCGCGACCACCACGATATCGTCCGCCGTCACGTAGGCATCCAACGGCAGGCGCCAAACCCGCTCGCGCTCGCCCGTCTGGCCGTTGCCCCGCCGTGAGGGCACAAACGAATCTTCAAAGAGCCGGTCCATCGCTTCACGCAGCGTCACCGCCTCGCGGAATGGATCCCAACGTGCCAACATGTCAGCCATCTTATCCTCCTCGTCCTTACTTAGCCACTACTTTGATGCTCTTGGCCTTCGCCTGTTCCACCTTCGGCAGTTCCAGGGTCAGCAGGCCGTTCTCAAATGACGCCTTGCAGCTGTCGGCATTCACGCCCACCGGCAAGGTCACCTGGCGGGAGAAGCTGCCGTAGCGCCGTTCCTGGCGCAGGTAGTTGCGCTTCTCTTCCTTCTGCTCGGCCTTGAACTCGCCCTTGATGGTCAGCAGGTCGCCGGTCAGAGTGACGTCGATATCCTCGGGCTTGATGCCCGGCACGGCAGCCTTGACGAAGACCGAGTTCTCGGTTTCGTACACATCAATCGGCAGCATCCCCGCAGCCGACTCGCCGTTGCCCAGCAGCCCGGGCCGCAGGAAGCTTTCCTCAAACAGGCGATCCATCGCCTCGCGCAGCGACATCATCTCGCGTGCCGGATCCATACGAACCAGGTTAGCCATCTCAATCCTCCTGAGTCAGTATTGATCGTCTATTGATAGTTAACCGTTGTTTGAGCGTTGCAGTGACTGCCGCAACTCACGGCCTTATCCTAACGCGGCCGCGTTAGAAGCATGTTGGACGAACGTTAGAGATGTGTAAGCAAAGCCGGATAGCCCAGGTGCTTTGACAACGCCTGCTAACGCGTGTATTCTGGCTCAGATGACCGGGGTTTTCGGTCGTGGAGGCAGCGATGTTTTTGGATGAGGCCAGGGTTTTCATCAAGGCCGGCGATGGTGGTAATGGCGTGGTTGCGTTTCGGCGGGAGGCGCACGTCCCGCGGGGTGGCCCAAGCGGCGGCAACGGCGGCAAGGGCGGTGATGTGTACCTGGAGGCGGACCCCCAGGTCAATACGCTCTTGGCGTTTCATAAGCAGGTCCATTTTCGGGCGCCCAGCGGCGAAGCCGGTCGCGGCAAGAACCAGACCGGCGCACAGGGCGAGGACCTGGTCATTCGTGTGCCGATAGGGACGGTAGCGCGCGATATAGAAACGGGCTTCCTCCTGGCCGACCTCACCGCACCGGGCGAGCGGACGCTGGTCGCTCGTGCCGGCCGCGGCGGCCGCGGCAACCGGTCATTCCGCTCGGCCATCAACCAGGCCCCGCGCATCGCGGAGAATGGCGAGCCAGGTGAGGAGCGGTGGCTGCACCTGGAGCTCAAACTGCTGGCTGACGTTGGCATTGTCGGTGCACCGAATGCGGGAAAGTCCACCCTGTTGAGCCGGGTGAGCGCGGCGCGGCCCAAGGTGGCCGACTATCCCTTCACGACGCTCGAACCGCAGCTCGGCCTGGTCGTGCTCGGCAACCGCGACATGGTGTGGGCCGACATCCCCGGCCTTATCGAAGGCGCGCACACCGGCGCGGGGCTGGGCCACACCTTCCTGCGCCACATCGAGCGCACCCGCTTGCTCATCCACCTGCTGAACGGCCTCAGCCCCGATCCGCTGGGTGATTACGAGGCCATCGTTCAGGAACTGGAGCTATTCAGCCCCCTCTTGAGCGACAAGCCGCAGGTCGTGGTCTATAACAAGATGGATTTGCCCGAAGTGCAGGCCGGGTGGCCCGCGGTGGCGCGCGGCCTCCGCGAGCGCGGCGTGGTCGAGCCTCTGGCAATCTCCGCGGCAACCGGCGAAGGCGTCGACGTGCTCACCCAGCGCGTTGCTACTCTGCTGGCCGAGCTGCCGCCGCCTCCGCGCATGGCCGATGTTCAGCCCCTCGCGCCCATCAGCGAGGCCGAGGACATGAGCTTCACGATCGAGCGCGAGCCGGATGGCGGCTGGCGCGTGTCCGGCAAGCGCATCGAGCGTATCGTCAAGATGACGCGCTGGGAATATTACGATGCGGTCATGCGGTTCCAGCGCATCCTCGAGGCGCTCGGCATCACCGAGGCGCTGCGCGAGGCCGGTGTCACCGAGGGTGAGACGGTGCGCATCGGTGAGCGCGAGCTGGAGTGGAGCGAGTAACATGGCCGCAGCCGAAACAGGCAGCGCATGGCCGGCCGGGACGCGCGTCGGCGTCCTGGGCGGCTCATTTGACCCCATCCACATCGGCCATCTGGTGCTGGCGGAAGAGGCGCGTGACCAGTTGGGCCTGGCGAGGGTGTATCTGGTCCCTGCGGGTGAGCCGCCCCACAAGCGCGACCGCCGGCTGACGCCTGTGGAGGACCGCGTGCACATGACTCGGGTGGCGATTGCGGGCAACGATGCCTTTGATGTATCGCGGGTGGACGCGGACCGCCCCGGCCCGCATTACACGGTGGATCTGATTCGCATCCTCAAGGCCCAACTCCCGCCCACGGTCGAGCTCTACTTCCTGATGGGCTACGACAGCCTGGCTGACCTGCCCAAGTGGTATCGACCGGCGGAGCTGCTGGCCTCCTGCCATCTCGTCGCGCTGACGCGGCCGAACATCGACATCGACTGGCCGGACCTGGAGGCGCAACTGCCCGGCATCCGTGAGCGCGTGACGCTGCTGGATATGCCGGAGCTGGAAATCGCGTCGAACGACCTGCGCAGCCGCTTGCGTACGGGCCGCAGCATCCGCTACTTCGTGCCTGAGCCGGTGCGGGAGTACATCTGTGAGCGGGGGTTATACCGGGGTGATAGCTAGCGATTTATCAGGTTCGTCGTAGGCGCTTCAGCGCCCGTACCTATTCTGGCGCAAAAGCGCCTACGACGAACCGATGCGCGTTACTTCTGCCGTGCGAAGAGCTGCGCCAGTTGTTCGGCGCCCTGCGAGTTCGTGACGGCGATAATCTCGTCGTTGACCTCCAGCGTGGTCGGGCCACGCGGGACGACCATCTCCCCTTTTCGCAGGATGGCGGCGATGACCGACTTCTGCGGCAGCGGCAGGTCCTTGATCGCCATTCCCACCGCGCGGGCGCCTGCGGGGATTTTCTCCTCCACCACCATGTACTCGCCTTTGCGCAGCTTCAGCAGCGTCATCATGTCGCCCAGCGACATTTCCTCCGCGATGAGCTTGGCCATCAGGTCGGCCTGGTTGATGGCGACATCGACGCAGAACATTTCATTGAAAAGCCACTGGCTGCGCGGGTTGTTGATGCGCCCGATGGTGCGCGGCACGTTGTACTTCGTGCGCGCCAGGTAGCACAGCGTCAGGTTATCTGCATCATCCGTCGTGCAGGCCGCCAACACCTCTGCATGCTGGATGCCGGCCTGCTCCAACACCGCAGGATAGGTCGGATTCCCCTCGTAGATGACTTCCGTGGGCAGCTCGTGGTGGATGCGTGCGAGCACGTCCAGCCGGTTTTCGATGAGGTGAACTTTGTGGCCTTGGGCCACGAGCAGCGTGCCCAGTTGCGCGCCGGTCCGGCCGCCGCCCGCAATCAGAACGAACATATTATGCCCCCTTTACCGCGGCCAGCCGCTTGCGCAGGTCTTCGATCCCATCCTGGGTGGCGCTTACATGCAACACATCATCCGGCTGAACGACCGTTTCCGGATCCGGCAACTGTGCACGGCCGGCGCGTGTCACTGCAACGAGCTGGCATTTCGAGTTGTAGACGATATCCTTGATCTTGCGGTCGCGCCATGCGGCCGGCACGATGAACTCATAGACTTCGACCTCGCCGTTGCCCGCAGAAAAGACGGTGTGCAGCGGCTCGTCGCTCAACATCTCACCGATGCGCTGGGCGCCCCACACGCTCGGGCTGACGACCTGCAGGCCGAAAGCCTCGTGCAGAGACCGCTTGTGCGGGTCAAAGTCGCGCACGACGACCTGCTGAACCCCAAAGGCCGCGCGCGCGGTATGCGCTACGACTGCGTTGATCGAGTCAGACGGCGTTACAGCCGCCAGCGCATCGGAGTGTTCGATGCCCGCCCGCAACAGGACATCCGGCGACAGCACATCGCCTTCCAGCGTTCGTCCGCGGAAGTCCGCGGGCAGGTTGCGAAACGCATCCGAGTTGAGGTCCACGACAACGACCTTGTGGCCGCGCTTGAACAGGCCATAGGCCAGCTCTGCACCGATACGACCACAACCGACGACGATTACGTTCATTGTTACTCCACATTCTGCCTGGTCGATCATTCGACCTGGTAGGGAACATCCGTGATGACGATGCCGGGCTTGCCCAGCAGGGCAAACTGGAGCCAGGTGGCTGCCTGGGTATGCAGGGCGTTGGCCGCCCAGTGCTTCGGCACGAACCGCGGCACGACCACGGTGATCGTCTCATTAGGCTGGCGCTCCGCGGCGATGTCCTCGATGTATTCGAGCATCGGCTCCACCAGGAGCCGGTAGGGTGAATCCAGGATCACCAGGCGCACGCCCTCGCCCCAGGTCTCCCAGCGCTTGCGCACCCGTTCGGCCTCTTCCGGCTCGATCATCACATGCACCGCCGTGATGTCGTCGGATAGCTTCTGTGCATAGCGCAGCGCGGCCAGTGTGCCCCGGTGCACGCCGCTGACGGGCAGGATGACACGGTGGCGCGGCACCAGGGGCGGCTCACTGTAGTCATCCAGTGACAGGCTCTTGGCGAGGCTGCGATAATGACGGTGGATGGCCGACAGGACGAACACGATGATTGGAATCAGGATCAGGACGATGTAGGCGCCGTCGGTGAACTTCGTCACTGCGAAAATCAACGCGACAACTGCGGTCAGCACCGCACCGATCGCATTGATGACCATCTTGAGCTGCCAGTTACGTTCATAGCGCAGGGTTGAACCCCGCTCCTTGACCTCCACGCCCGGCTCAAGATGACCGATCTTCCACCAGCGTCGCGCCATGCCGCCCTGAGAAAGCGTGAACGAGAGGAACACGCCGATGGCATAGAGCGGAATCAGGTTGGTGACGCTGGCATCGAAGATAACGATCAAGAGCGAAGCGGTCAGGGCCAGGACGCCGATGCCCCGGGAGTAGACCAGCCGGCTGCCGCGATACGCAAGCTGCCGGGGCAGGAAACCGTCGATGGCGAGTAACGCGCTCAGCCGCGGGAAGCCGGCAAAGGCTGTGTTAGCGGCCATGACCAGGATCAAGGTTGTGGCGCTGATGACTCCCAGGTAGAGCAGGCCTTCATTACCGAAAACCGTTCGCGCGAGTTGCGAAACCACCGTTTCGGTCTCGGAGGGGATGGCGCCAATGTGCGTTGCCAGGAAGGTGATCGAGAGCATCAGCGAGCCCAGGATCAGGGCCATCCAGATCAGTGTGATGCCTGCATTGCGACTGCGCGGCTCACGGAAAGCCGTGATGCCGTTTGAAACGGCCTCAACGCCGGTGAGCGCGCTCGTGCCGTTGGCGAACGCGCGTAAAATCAGGAACAGGCTGACAGCCTGTGCGCCGTGCAGCATCTCCATTTCGGGCGGGTCGATGACGGTGCCCAGGTTGCCGGTGATGTAGCGGAACAAGGCGATAATGACCGTCCCAAACATCATGAAGATGAAGAAGTAAGTTGGGATAGCGAATACCGCACCTGCTTCTTTGACCCCGCGCAGGTTGATGACCATCACGAACAAGATGAACCCGATGGCGATCTCGACTCGCCAGGGAAACAACCCCGGAAAGGCCGATGCGATTTGCGCCACACCGGAGGAGATTGACACGGCAACCGTCAGGATGTAATCAGTGAGCAGCGCCGCGCCTGCAACTTGGGCGGGTAACTCACCCAGATTGTCGCGCGCAACAATGTACGCGCCCCCGCCGCTCGGATAGGCATGGATGGTTTGTTCGTAGGATATGACCAGGATTGCCAGCAGCCCTACAATCGCAACCGAGATCGGAAACGCAAGGTGTAGTGCGCCCGCCCCGGCCGCGGCCAACACGAACAGCAACTCCTGCGGTGCATAGGCGATCGAGGACATGTTGTCCGACGAAAAAACCGCCAGGCCGACGATTTTGTTGATGGCCTGCTCCGGCGCGTCTGCGGTCTGCAGAGGCCGTCCAAAAAGCCATGTTTGCCAGGAACGGCGCGGCGTATAGCCCGCCGTACGGTGTTGAACGGCTGTGCCGTTCTGGTCTTCCAGCCTGAGCATACTGCTTAGCGATGCGCAAAGCGCATCGCCAACCTGCCTCTCTGCGTGCAATAAAGAAAGCCCACCCATGCTGGGCAGGCTCCGCCTATCAGTAGACTGTAGAATTATAGACCTTAGACATAAGGCTGTCAAAATGGCCGCGCACGCTGATGAGGGATTTTAGAAACTAAGTTATTTATAAACTTGACAAATGGCGAAACTTGGTGTATACTGGATTCATTGTTTGCGAACCTATTGTATGTAATGGAGGGAAAAGAATGACACATCAGCTTCCGTCTCTGCCGTATGACTTCGGCGCCCTGGAACCGTACATCGACACCACTACGATGCAGATCCATCATGGTAAGCATCATCAGGCCTATATCACCAACCTGAACAAGGCCATCGAGGGGACGCAGTTTGCCGACCTGTCGATCGAAGAGCTGCTCGCGAAGATTGAGAGCGTGCCCGAGAACATTCGCACCGCCGTGCGCAACAACGGCGGCGGCCACGCCAACCACTCCCTGTTCTGGAAGCTGATGGCCCCCAACGCGGGCGGTCAGCCGGCGGGTGAGCTGGCAGCGGCCATCGACCGCACCTTCGGCGGCTTCGAGACCTTCAAGGAAAAGTTCAGCGCCGCGGCCACCACGCGTTTCGGCAGCGGATGGGCCTGGCTGGTCGTCAAGCCCAACGGCAACCTGGAAGTCTACAGCACTGCTAACCAGGACAGCCCGCTGATGACGGGTGACACTCCCATCCTCGGCCTTGATGTGTGGGAACATGCGTATTATTTGAAGTATCAGAACCGCCGGCCCGAGTACATCACGAACTTCTACAACGTGATCAACTGGAACCAGGTGGCTGAGAACTACGCTAAGGCCCGCAAGTAGTGCTAGAAGCGATTTGAATGAGGGAGTTCGCGTTCTCAAATGCGGACTCCTTAGTGGATCTGGGGCGGAACGCAACAAGCGTTCCGTCCCTTTTTGTTTCCCCTGCGTCGCGCGTGTATAATGCGCCGGTTGACCGGAGTCATCTTTCCCCTGCCAGAGGTAATCCATGAATCAGGAACCGAGCGCCATCAACGAGTCCGCAAGCAAGCGCACGACCGTCACGAGTGCGACGGGCACGCGCGCCGCGGGCAAGCAGGAACGCCGTGACCGGCTGTACGAGGCCGCGCTGGCGCTCTTCCGTGAGCAAGGCTACGAGCAGACCACCGTCGACCAGATAGCCCGCCGCGCGGGCCTGGCAAAAGGCACCTTCTTCAATTATTTCGCCACCAAGGATGTCATCCTGCGTTACATGGGCGAGCGGGAGATTGGCCGGTTGGGCGCGGCCAGCATGTTGGGGAGCAGCGCCTCCGCAGTTGCCAATCTTAAGCGTTTCATGGCTGCGCTGGCGGGCAGCCTGGAAGCAGACCGCGCGCTGATCCAACTGATATTCGACAAGGGCATCACCGTGCCCGAACTGATGACCGGCAACGCCGGCGGCTTCAGCATCAAGCCCGCGGCCTCCCTGATGATGCGCCGCGCGCAAAAGCTCCGCGAGATTAACCCGCTGCTGGATCCGGATGTCCTGGCTGATGCCCTTGACGCCCTGTACCTTCAACAACTCGTCCGCTGGTGCAATGCGGAGACCCCTTATCCCCTGGGCGAGCGGATGACCGGCATGCTCGATCTCCTGCTCATGGGCATTGCGGCTCCCCAGGCGCCCGTCCCATGAGCGCCTGGTCTCGCCGGCTGGCCGCAGACCTGTTCCCCGGCACAACCTCTCCGTTGGCGTGGACGCTGCTGCGCAGGCCGGCGGAGGATGCGCTGCGCCAGGCCTATCTCGAACTGGGCGCGCCTGCGCTGCCCGCCGGCCCGCTATGGCAGTTCCAGGCTGGCGGGCAGGTACTCGTCAATGCAGCAGCGCTGGCTATGGCCGACGCCGCACTGCGCGGGGCGGCCTGGCTGGGCGCCGCGCAGCCTGAGCCGCCTGCAGGATTGCTGGCGCGCTTGCAGGCCGGAGCGGCTATCCGCCGCACGGAGGCGCGCATCGCGGCCGCAGCCGGTGAGGTCAACAGCTTGCGTGCTGAACTGGCGCGCTGGCTGGGCTGGGTGCGCGGCCAACGGTGGGCGCAGGCGGACCTGCTGCAGGTAATGGAGGAACTTGAGCCCCGCGCAACGCGGGCGCTCAAGCTCTACTTCATCCTCCGCGCCGCGCTGCCCGCCGCGGGCAGGACCGTGCCTGAGGACGCATACGGGGTGGCCCATCTGCTGAGCGCGGACGCGGCTCGCTTGATCCTCTCGGTTGCGGGGCTGCCGCCGGATGACCCGGCGCGGCTGGCTGCGCTGACCGAGCATGGGCACCGCGGGCCGGGCGAAGCGCGCCCGGATGCGTCGCGTTGGGGGAGCTCGCCAGAACTGCTCGCGCAACTGGCTGCGCATGCGGCCCGTCCCCCTACAGGTCACCCGGCCGCCCGTGCCGGGGCTGCGCGCGCGGCGGGCACTGAGTTCCGCACGTGGCTCGCACTGTTGGAGGCCGCGGACGCAGCGTGGGACGGCGTAGTCATGGCACTCGCAGCTGCGCAGCACTGGTCGGTTGCCGCGGCAGCCGAGGCGCGTGCCGCCGGGCTGATTGCCGGGCCGCATGATGTAATATTCCTTGAACTCGAAGAACTGAAGCAGGTGGCAACAGGGGAATGGCACGGCGGGCGGCAGGCCGAAACCGAGTCCGCCCTCGCGGACCGTCGACGGCTGCACGGCGCTGTCCAGGCGCACGCGCTCCCGGCTCCGGGTGAGCCGTGGCCGGCTGATCCCGGCGCGGCACCGTTCTGGCTGGCCGACCCCGTTGCGACGGTCACGGGTGACGACCCCTGGTCGCCGGGCGTCCTGCTGGCGCGCAATCTGGGCGTGCGCACTATGGTATAATGCCCGCTATGGAACGACTGACAGCCGGCTCAGCCCGGCTCGGCATTCCCCTCTCGCCCGCGCAGGTGGCCGCCTTCGATACCTACACAGAAGAGCTGCTCGCCTGGAATCAGCAGTTCAACTTGACGGCCATCACGGAGCCGGAACAGGTCGAGGTGCGCCACTACCTGGACTCATTGGCGCTGATCCCCGCCCTGGCCGCGCTGGAGGGCGTTGCCGTCCCGCAATTTCTGAGCCGCAATCCGCGTACGGTGGATGTCGGGGCGGGTGCAGGCTTTCCGGGGCTGGCGCTGCGCATCGTCTGGCCGCGGCTGCGGCTTGTCCTGGTGGAGGCGACGGCCAAGAAAGTCCGCTTCATGGAGCACATGACTGCCAGGCTGGGCATCAGCGACGCCCAGCTGGTCCACGGTCGCGCGGAAGAACTGGCGTTGCGCGAGCCGCACCGGGCCGCTTATGACCTGGTTATTGCGCGTGCGGTGGCCGCGCTGCCGACGCTGGTCGAGTATCTGCTGCCGCTGGCAAAGCGGGGCGGGCGTGTCGTGGCCTACAAGGGGTCCGCTGCGCACGAGGAGGCGCTGGCCGCGGAGCAGGCCATCCACCTGCTCGGCGGGCAGTTGCGCAAGCTTATTCCTATCGAAGTGCCCGGCTTGGCGGAGACGCGCGTCCTGGTAGTCATCGACAAGGTGCGCCAGACGCCGGAGGGCTATCCCCGCGGCCGGGGTCTCGCCCGCAAACATCCCATCGGCTGCGCGCCGGTGATTGAGGGTGAAGCTGAATAGGACACAGATCGGACTGATTCACCTGATCTTATAGGTGAATGAAGTATCAGGTAGATCAGTTCAATCAGCGTTTATCAGCGTTCTATTCCGCCTCCCCCTTCACACGCCCGCCCTCCACATGCAGCCGCCGCGCGCCCTGCAGCAGCTCCGGCGTGAAATCATCCCAGTCGGTCGTCGTGACGAGCGCCTGGTCCACGCCCGCCAGCGCATCGAGCAGCGCATGGCGGCGGACGGCATCCAGCTCGGACATCACATCATCGAGCAACAGCAACGGGTTCTCGCCCGTTTCCTCACGCATCATCTCGACTTCGGCCAGCTTGAGCGCCAGTGCGCCTGTGCGCTGCTGCCCGCGCGAGCCGAACGCGCGCAGGTCATGCCCCTCGACCAGGAAAGACATATCATCGCGGTGCGGGCCGGTCAGTGAAGTGCCCGCGCCGATATCGCGCGTGCGGGTCGCTCGCAGTTGCATCGTCAGGCGCTCGGCCAGGGCCGCGACGGTAGTCTCGGCGTAGTTGAGCAGGTGGTCGGCGTCCGTGGCATGTGCGACCCGCAGCCGGGCCGGGTCGGGGCTGGGCAAATAGGTGAGCCGCAGGCGTTCTGCGCCGCCGGTCAGCTCGCGATGGCGCAGGGCAGCCAGCTCACTCAGCCGGTGGACGGCCCTCGCACGGCGGATGAGCAGGCAAGCACCCTGCTCGGACAGTCCGGCATCCCAGAATGCCAGTTGGCCTGCATCGCCGCCCTCATCGCGCAGTCGCTTGAGCAGTGCGTTGCGCTGCGCCAGCAGCTTGCCATACTCCGCCAGCGCGCGGCAGTAGGCCGGGTCCACCTGGCACAGCGCGATGTCGAGGTAGCGCCGCCGCTCGGAGGGGCTGCCTGCAACGAGGCTGACGTCTTCCGGGAGGAACAGCACCACGCGCAGCCGTCCGATGAGGTCGAGCGCGCGCTTCGCGACGCCGTTGATGCGCACCTGCTTGCGCACGACCGGCCCGCCCGCGCCGCCGTTGCGCCCCAGCTCCAGCACCAGTTCCAGCCGCTCTGCGGCCGGGCCCTCGCCCAGTTCCGCGGCTAGCCGTGCATACGGCACCGGCCCATCCAGCGCCAGCCAGTTGATCAGCTCCCGCTCCGCGGCTGCGCGCGGCGACCGCGCGGTCGCCAGCAGATGGATGGCTTCGAGCAGGTTGGTTTTGCCCTGGGCGTTCGCGCCCTGGAAGATGGTCAGACGGTCGGGCAGGCCCAGCTCCAGCCGGGCATAATTGCGGAAGTTGGTGAGGGAGAGGTGGGTGAGGCGCACAGTGATGAATTACGAATTGAGAATGAGGAATTAGGATTAGGAATGAATAATGAGCAAGACGAGAATTCCTAATTCCTCATTCGTAATTCGTCATTACCGTTGAAGCTGCATCGGCATGATGACGTGGGTGAATTCTTCGGGACCGGTGCCGACGGGCCGGAAGACACCGGGCCGGTCCGAGCGGGTCGTCTCGAGGACGACCTCCGGCGTGTCGATGACGGCCATCACCTCCATCATGTAGCGCACATTGAAAGCAACCTCCACCGCTGCACCTTCCACCACCGCGTCCAACTCTGAGACGTTGTCGCCGGCTTCGGCGGAGGTCGCGCGGATAGTCAGTTGGCCCTCCGTTTCCGTCGCCCCCGGCGCGATGGAGAAGACTACCCGGTCCGACGCATCGCGGGCGAACAGCGAGGCTACCTTGAGCGCACGCTGGAGCGCGGCCGTGTCCAGGATGGTGCGCGTGGTATAGCCCTTCGGGATGATGGCGTTGAAATCGGGGAACTTGGCGTCGATGAGTTGCGAGACGAGCGCGACCTGGTAGAACGCGCCCTTCTCAGACTCGCCCTTGCCGCACAGGCGGAACAATATCTGGTTGCGGGCCGTCGCGACGGCCAGCTCGACCGGCTGCTCCGGGTCGGCCTCGCCGCTGATGCGGCTGACCTCCTGCAGGGAGCGCGCCGGTATAATCACGCTGATGTCTGCAGGCGCGGCAGCCGGCAGCACCGTGCGTCGCAAGGAGAGACGGTAACCGTCGGTCGCGGCCAGCGTCAGGCGGTCGCCTTCGAAGCGGGCGAGTACGCCGGTCAGCGCAGGGCGGCTGGTGTCCTTCGCATCGGCTGCCGCGAAGACTACCTGGTCGATAATCTTGCGCAGGGTCTGCGGCGCCAGATTGAGCGGTTGTTCACCATCCCCCGTCGGGATGAGCGGGAACTCGCTGGCGTCGATGCCCTTGATATTGGACTCGAAGCGGCCGCACTTGAGGTGCACGCTCATCGACCGGACGCTCAATTCCATGTCGATGCGATCAGGCGCTACGGAGTTGACCCAATCGGTGAGCAAGCGGGCGGGCAGCGTGACTGCGCCGTCGTCCGCGACCGACGCACCCAACCAGCAGCTTACGCCGACTTCGAGGTTCGTGGCCGCCAGCTTCAGGCGTTCTTCGTCCGTGCTGAGCAGAATGTTGCTCAAGACCGGCAGCGTGCTGCGCGTGGAGACGGCCCGCCCGACGATGGAGAGCCCTTTTGCGAGGTTTTCCTGCAGGACAGATAAGCGCACGGCGATTCCCTCCCGCGTACAAAATGTGAATAAACGTATGACCGGCGAAGTATAACACTAAGTGGGGCAAATTCAAACTGCTGAGAGAGTGTTGCAGCGCTGTGGAGTGGAGCATCCTCAGATGCGGCACGCCCCGTCCGCATTTGAGGATGCGGACTCCGCCTTACCAAACAAGGTCAGTCTACCAGTCGATGACGGAGCGCGGTTGCGCGTGTGGATCCGGCACCTGCTGGATGCCGTACGGATGGTAGTGTATGTGCACGCGGCGCAGGAGCGGGATGTTCTGCATGAGAATGCGCTCGGCCTCCGACGAGATCCGGTCTCCGGCCAGCACCGACAGCGAACCGTCGATGCCGATGGTGATGGAGAGGACGAGGTAGGGGCCGAACCGATGGGCATAGACTTCCTCGACGCGCGTGATGCCGGGCAGGGACATCAGCAGGTCGTTGACCTGTGCCGCCAGTTCCTTGCTGGGCACGTTGTCCATCAGGTCAGCCGACGCGTCCTGGAGAATCTTGATGCCCGTGCGGAGAATCAACAGCGCGACGAGTGCGCCGGCGACGGGGTCTCCCAGCAGCAGCCCGCTGCGGGTGAGAAAGATGCCAACCGCAGCCGCAGACGCAGAGAAGATGTCGTTGCGGTGATCGTAGGCCAGGGCCGCGATGGCGGCATTGCCCGTCTGCCGCTTGATGTTGAGCGTGATGAGCATCAGGGCCAGCTTGAGCACGATGGTCAGCAAGGCGACGATCAAGGTGATGGGCGCAGCACTGTTGGGCTCCGTCTGGCCGGTGCTCAGGCGAAATACCTCGTTGACAGCGCCCCAGAAGATGCCGACTGCAGTGGTGATGACGAAGGCGCCGACGACTACGGCCGCGATGCTCTCCAACTGGCTATGACCGAAGGGGTGCTCACGGTCTGCGGGCTTGCGAGCCAACTGCATGAAGACGCGCACGACGATGTAATAGGCCACATCCGAGGTCGAGTTGATGCCGTCGGCCAGCAGCGCGGAGCTGCTACCGATGATGCCGATGGCTGTCTTGAGCGCGGCCAGCCCGACGTTCGACCACAAACCGAGGTTGACCGCGCGCAGGCTCAAGACCTCGCGACGCTGCGCGTCAGCAAGCTCATACACAGTCTTCGTGCTCCTGCATCCAGCCGTGATCCATTTCAAGTGCCTCGTACGCGTCGAGCGCGGCTTCATATTCGTCCGGCGTGATCTTGCGATTGAGCAGCGGATCGTCCAGCGCCTTGTAGGCCGGGAAGTACTGATCCATCACGCTCAGATGGACGTGGGGCGAGAGTGCGGTCGCAATCCAGCGGAGCACGCCCGGCGTATCCGCCAGCCCGTTTGGCAGGACCAGGTGGCGGATGATCATGCCCCGCCGCGCGATGCCCGCCTCGTCTGTGACCAGCTCGTCGCCGGCCTGCCGGTACATTTCCAGCAGGGCCGCGCGGTTATGCGTGACATAGTGCGGGAAGCCGGAGATGCGCCTGGCGACCGCGTCGTCGGTGTACTTCGCATCGGGCAGCCAGATGTCGATGACGCCTTCCAGCCAGCGCAGGACTTCGACGCGGTCATATCCGCTCGTGTTGTAGACCAGCGGGATGTGCAGGCCCCAGCCCGCGGCGACATCCACTGCGGCCAGCAACTGCGGCACGAAGTGGGTGGGGGTGACGAAGTTGATGTTGTGTGCCCCGCGGCGCTGGAGCTCCAGCAGCAGCGCGGCAAAGCGTTCTGTGCTGACCACGTTGCCGTGCCCCAACTGGCTGATGGGGTAGTTCTGGCAGAAGACACACTTGCCCGTGCAGCCGGAGAAGAAGATCGTGCCGGAGCCGCGCGTCCCGCTGATCGGCGGCTCCTCCCAGTGATGCAGGTTCCACGACGCAATCACGGCCTCCGTGCCGCTGCGACACGCACCGAGTTGCCCGGCCAGCCGATCCACCCGGCAGGCGCGCGGGCACAGCTCGCACGCGGCCAGCGCTGCCAGCGCGTACCGCGCGCGGCGCCGCCGCTCACCGCTGCGGTGAAGTGCCAGGTACGATGGTTCGGAGGTCGTCAACGAATTCTAGTCCTCACCGAAAGTGGCAACCAGTCCCTGGATGAACTGCTCCCGCTCGGTGGCTGTAAACCGTGCCTCCGGGTGCAGCATCAGATAGTTGCGAATCGGCATCTCGCCGTCGCGCACCAACTCGGCAGCCTCTTCCGCGGAGTAATAATCCTCCCGCCACTCGGAGACATTGAATGCCTCGCGACCGTCGTCTACATGGCGCTGGATCAGCCAGGACATCGGCGCGACATTACTGTACCACGGCCACTTCGTCTCGTTGCTATGGCAGTCGGCACAGGCGCGGCTGAAGTAGGCTTCGGTTTGCGGGCTGTCCCACGCAGGCTCGGCAATTACCGCCGGGTTAACGTGTGCGCGGCCGTATGGCACAAATTGTATCACGATACCCACGATTACGGCGACGGCAATCGCGATGAGTAACACCTTCCGAATCATGCTATGCTCCTTCTGCTCAACTCAGGCGCACGGCCAACATCTTGAGATACGGCTCTTCGCCGGCAGGCACGGGAAAGTCCAGTGCGGGCTCGTGATAGACTCCGGCAATTTCGCCCTTGCGGCCCGCGGCTGCCAGCCCAGCCAGCACACGCTCGCGGAACGCGCGCCGCGGCAGTTCTGCGACATTGCAGCAGGCGTACAGCAGTCCCCCCGGCGCGGTGACCCGCGCGGCGAGCGCCGCCAGTTCGTCGTAGTCCTGCGCGGCGACGAAGCGCCGTGTCTTGGTGCGCGAGAAGCCGGGCGGGTCAAGGATCACCAGCTCGAACTGCTCCCCGCGCCGCGCCAGCCGGCCCAGCCAATCGAAAACATCGCCGTAGACGAAGTCGTGCGGGTCAGGGGAGAATCCGTTGGCGCGGTAGTTGTCCTGGCCCCAGGCCAGCACCCCTTTGGACAGGTCAAGGTTGAGCACGCGCGTCGCACCGCCGGCCAGCGCGGCCACCCCAAACCCGCAGGTATACGCGAAGGTGTTGAGGACGCGTGCGCCGTTTGCCCAGGCGCGCACCCGGCCGCGGCCCTCGCGCATGTCGGGGAACAGCCCGACGCTCAATCCTTCGCCGGGCCGGATGATGTAGGTCAGTCCGTCCTCATAAGCGATGACCTCCGGCCGCGGTGGGCCGCTGATGGGTTGGGCAGGTGCGAACTGCTGCAGCTCGGCGTCGCTGAGCTGGCTGGCCTGGCGCGGCCGGTATTTGACGTAAACGGAGGCCGCGCCGGTGCTCTCGGCCAGCTCGGTAAATGGAGGGGTCAGTCCTTGATCGTACACGCTCGCGACCAGCACATCCCCGTAGCGGTCCACGCTCAGCCCGGGCAGGCCGTCCGCCACGCCGTTGATGAGCCGGTAGATGGTCGTGCTGTTGTCCGTGGCCAGCGGCGCGCGGCGGGCCACGGACAGGCCTGCGAGCTCGAACGCAGCGGCCGGCTGCGCGCGTGCCGGCTCCGGCTGGCCGGCGAGCAGCCCGGCGAACGGCTGGGGCGGCGGCGCGGTGAAGGTGACAGAATGGCCGGTCGCCGGATGCGGCAGGGTGAGCTGCCACGCGTGCAGGCACAGCCGCGGGAAGAGCGGCGGCTGCACGTCGCCGTAGAGCGGGTCACCAACGACCGCGCAGCCGATGTGCGCGAGGTGGACCCGAATCTGGTGGCTGCGCCCGGTCTCGGGGATGACTTCGAGGAGGGTCACTGTATTCCGGGCACGATCGGCCGTGGCTAGGCCGGAGACCGGCCACAGCGACGACGAGACCGCTGTGAGAACCCGATAGCGCGTCCGCGCGGACTGGCCGCGCGGGTCAGTCCGCGTGGTCACACGATAACGGCCGTCCCGGTCGCGCGTGATCGGCGCGTCGATGGCGCCTTCCGGCTGGCGGGGCCGTCCCGTCACCAGGGCAAGGTAGACCTTGCGCACCGCGCGGCCCTCGAAAGCTACCGCGAGGTTGCGGTTGGCTTCTGGCCGTGCGCTGAACAGCAGCACGCCCGAGGTATCCGCGTCGAGCCGCTGGTGCATCCCCAGGTAGCCCAGGCCTGTCTGCGCCTGGACGACGCGCAGCGCATCGGCAGCATAAGGGTCTGCCGGGTCCGCCGCATGGGTCGGTATCCCGGCAGGCTTATCCACGACGATGATGTCTATGTCCTGGTAGAGTATGTTCAAGATCATGGCTTAATAGAACGCTGATGAACGCTGATCTGACTGATCCCAGTGATTATAGTTTAATACGCCGAATCAGCGGCAATCAGTTCAATCAGGGCGCTGATGCGCACTTTATCAGCGTTCTATTTGTCATCCCATCACGGCGCGAGCCGGTTGAGGTCGCGCGGGAAGAGCGTGGCCAGCCGGACGTTGTCGAGGCCGAGCAGTTGCATGATGAAGCGTTCCAGCCCGATGGCAAACCCGCCGTGCGGCGGCATCCCGTACTTGAACGTCTCGAAGTACGTCTCGAACGGGGTGAGGTCCGTGTACCCCCGCGCCGCCGCGCTGTCGAGATAGGCCTGGTACAGGTGGAGGCGCTGGCCGCCGGTGACGAGTTCCGTCCCGCGGAAGAGCAGGTCGAATGAGTTCGAGTAGGCGGGGTCCGCCGGGTTGGGATGCGTGTAGAAGGGCCGCTTCGCCATCGGGTAGCCCGTCACGAACAGGAAGTCGCTGCCGTGCTCCTGCCGCGCCCACTCGCCCAGCCAGCGTTCGTGCTGTGGCGCAAGGTCCGGCTCCCCGCGGCAGTCTTCGCCGTGGAGCCGGAGAATGAGTTCCTGCGCCTCTGGGAAGTAAATCGCAGGGAATTGCTCCGGTGTAGCAGGCAGCACCGCGTTGACCGCGGCCAGTTCCGGCGCATAGTGTTCCTGCAGGTGGCCCAGGATGCCGCGCACGACCTGCGTCAGCACGGCCATGACATCGCGATGGTCCCGGATGAAGCCCATCTCGACGTCCATGCTCACATACTCGTTGATGTGGCGGATGGTGTCATGCGGTTCGGCGCGGAAGACCGGGCCAACCTCGAAGACGCGCTCGAACACGCCCACCATGATCTGCTTGTAGAACTGGGGGCTCTGCGCCAGGTACGCGGGCCGGCCGAAATAGTCCACCGTGAAGACGTTCGCGCCGCCCTCGGTGGCCGAGCCGACCAGCTTGGGCGTCTGGATCTCGGTGAAGCCGAGGCCGGTCAGCGTGGTGCGAAAGCCGGCCATGATGCCGGCCTGCAGCCGCATGACGCTGCGCCGGGCGGGATGGCGATGGCCGATGACGGCATGGTCGAGGAAGGTCGGCAGCGTGGCCTTGACCTCCGGCTTGTTCAGCGGGAAGGGGAGCGCGTCGTGCACGGGCGAGAGGATCTCGAACGTGGGGCCGTGGATTTCGATGCCGCCGGGCGCCTGTGGCTCCGCGACGACCGTACCGGTGGCCGTGAGCACCGTTTCGGGCAGCAGACCCTCCAGCGCGGCCAGCGCCTCCGGCGTGTCGAGCACCACTTGGATGGCCCCGCGCACATCGCGCAGCACCAGGAAGCTGATGCCGCCCAGCCGCCGCAGCGTGTGGAGCCAGCCGGCCACCTGGACGCGTTCGCCTACGTGCGCGGCGACTTCGGTCGTGTAAATCCGTTGCATGGGTGCACCTCTTTCAGGGAAATATAAAGGCTCCTCGCCCAAGGACGAGGAGCCTGCTCGCGGTGCCACCCTGGTTTGTCGCGGCCTCACGGTCGCGACCTTAGCGGTCTGGTTGACGGAACGCACCACTCCCGATGGCACGCCATAGAACCACCTTGCGGTCCGTCAAACGTTGACCCGGCCTCATAACGGGAGGCGCCGGCCTGGGCCTACTTTCCTTTCGACCCGGCAGCTCCGGAGTGTCTTTCCGGGGAGACGCAGGCGGCCTTCACACCGGCTAGCCGCTCTCTGGCCCACGCCCTCGCCCCGTACTCTCTCCATCGTCGCTTTTGATTATCTCGTTTGTGCGCCGGAGGATACCACGGGCCGATAGGCTTGTCAACGTCGTGTTGGAGTGAGATAGGGCATTGTGGAGGGCCTGGCGCAATGGAGTTCGGGCTTGGTGCCCACGAGTCAGTACTACCCAAATCAAGGAGCGCCGGCAACCTTTGTGACTTTTGTCTCTCCGCTGCGCTTGTGATATGCTTGTGTCAAGTTCGTAGCTTCCTGGGAGGGTGCATGACCGAGTTCTTCGAGCGTACCTATTATGGCAATACCGTGCTCCAGTGGTTAACCACGTTCCTGATCATCCTGGGCATCGTGATCCTCGGCCGGTTGTTTTACATGGTCGTTGCTCGCGCAGTCAAACGGCTGGCGTCCAGAAGCCGGGTGCATCTCGACGATGTGGTGATCGACTCGCTCGAAGAGCCGCTCACAGTCATATTGGTCCTGCTCGCCTCGCGGACTGCGCTCAATCGGCTGGCTCTCTCCCCGGGCATGGCGAACTTTGTGGACGCCGCCTTGGGCGTCGCCTATGCGCTCCTCGCCGCATGGCTGATCACGCGGCTCTACGACGCCATCCACCGGCGTTACCTGGTGCCGCTCGCCCACAAGAGCAGCGGGGCCTATGACGACCAGCTGCTGCCCCTGATCCGCAAGGGCATCCGTATCATCGTGTGGGTGCTCGCGATCATCGTGGGCCTGAACAATGCCGGTTATGATGTCGGCACGGTCATCGCCGGTCTCGGCATCGGCGGCCTGGCGTTCGCCCTGGCTGCCCAGGACACCGTCGGGAACATGTTCGGGGGGATTATCCTTTTCGGCCAGAAGCCGTTCCTGATCGGGGACTTGATCGAGTTCGAGGGCAAACAATACGTGGTGAAGGAAATCGGCTGGCGTGCGACAGTGGCGCAGGACTGGAACACCGGCTACCGCGTCACGATCCCGAACTCCAAGTTCACCGGAGGCGTCATCGCCAATGTGTCTGCCGAGAAGGGTTATGTGTGGTCGTACACACTGAAGTTGGCGGCTGACACCACCTACGCGCAGATGCAGCTGGCGCTGGAGGACATCCGTGAAAGCATCTGTTGCCACCCTCAGATCGACGATCACAATGTGCGGTTTGAGACAATCGGCAACCATGCGATGGAAGTGTTGGTGATCTATCATATCACGGAGTTCGAGCAACGTTGGCGCGTGATCACCGAGGTAAACCTCGATCTGCTGCGCCGTTTCGAGACGCACCGCATTCGGTTCGCGGCGCCCGTGCAGATGAGCGTCAATCTTAATGGCCGGCCCGGTCCCGCACATGGCGCTGACCCTGAAACCGACGCGGCGAATAAGACGGAGGTTTTCTAGCATAACCACACAGGCTGCGAGACCGCTCGCCGGCTCCTCTGAGTCCATGCGTCCGGATTTGACGCCGCGCGGCATTCCGGTTAAGATGGGTCCGTGCGCGGAGGCATTCCGCGCATTTCTGTAATCTCGGTGGGCCGACCTCTTTGACTTCCCGTGCACCGGCGCCGGCAAGCGGCGGCAGCGGCATTGCCACTCGCAGTAGCGGCGGCATTCTGACTGTATTGGGAGGTTGACGAGTGAAGCCACGCATTGATCTTGATCCCGTACGCCCCCGAGCCTCAGGCTCCCGTGGGCGTTTTGTTTTTTCCGCCCAGCATTCACTTTTGAGAGCCGCATGGCTCTCTTTTTTTTGCCCCGCGCCGGGAGGTGATGAGCCATGCTGAGACTGCCCGGCCTGATTGATCCGCACGTCCACTTGCGCGAGCCGGGTGGCACGCACAAGGAGGACTGGGACACGGGGACGGCCGCCGCTCTTGCGGGGGGCTTCACGACCGTCCTGACCATGCCCAACACCCGTCCACCGATTACCGATGCTGCGACCCTGGCACTGGCGCTCGATGCCGCCGCCTCCAAGGCCCGCTGCGACTATGCCCAGTTCCTGGGTGCGGGTGCAGATAACAGCATGAGTGCGCCGGCCCTGGCGTCGGGCGTCGCCGGGCTGAAGATGTATCTCGACCAGACGTACGGCCCGCTCCGGTTGGATGCCCTGTCCGACTGGCAGGCCCACTTCGCGAACTGGCCGGCGGACCGGCCAATCGTCGCGCACGCAGAAGACCGCACGCTTGCGGCCGTGATCTTGATGGCCGCGCTCTACGACCGTCCCATCCACCTGGCGCACGTCTCGCTGCGCGATGAAATCCTGCTGATCCGCAAGGCCAGGGAGCAGGGCCTCAAGGTGACGTGCGAGGTGGCGCCCCATCACCTGTTCCTGACTGAAGATGACATCCCGCGCATCGGCTCCGGCCGCGGGGAGGTCCGGCCGCGGCTCGCGACAGCGGCCGACCGCGCGGCGCTGTGGGACAACCTGGACGTGATTGATTGTTTTGCCACCGACCACGCGCCACACACGGTCGAAGAGAAGGACAGCACACAGTCTCCGCCCGGCTTCCCAGGCCTCGAAACCGCACTGCCCCTGCTGCTGACCGCGGTCCACGAGGGTCGGCTCACCGTCGAAGACCTCGTCCTGCGCATGTGGGAGAATCCGCGGCGCATCTTCGACCTGCCGGCACAGGAGGACACCTGGGTCGAGGTGGACGAAGCGGAGACCTACGAAATCCGCAGCCAGAGCATGCACTCGCGGTGCGGATGGACGCCGTTCGAGGGCTACCCCGTGCGCGGCCGCGTCACGCGGGTCGTGCTGCGCGGCCAGGATGCTTTTCGCGATGGCCGGGTGCTCGCAGTGCCGGGCGCCGGCCGCAACATTCGTTCACAAACCACACTTTGAGATAAGGAGCCTATACCCATGATTCACATGCCACCCATGCGCGTGCAGAGTCCGCATCTGCCCTTCGGTGACCGGCAGGACGGGCCGTTCTATGGTCGCGATATCCTGAGCGTGAAGCAGTTCGACCGCCGTGATCTCGAGACGATCTTCGGCGTCGCGCACGAGATGGAGGAGATGGTCCGCCGCGTCGGCAGCTTTGACCTGCTGAAGGGCAAAATCCTGGCCAGTCTGTTCTATGAGCCGTCCACCCGCACCTCCTCGTCGTTCACCTCGGCCATGGAGCGGCTCGGCGGGAGCGTCATCCCCATCAACGAGGTGCGCTATTCCTCGGTTTCCAAGGGTGAGTCGTTGCCCGATACTGTCCGCACGCTGGAGGCGTATGCGGATGTGATCGTCCTGCGCCACCCGGAAACGGGATCTGCCGCGCTGGCAGCCAAGTATGCACGCAAGCCGATCATCAATGCGGGCGACGGCATCGGCGAGCACCCCACGCAGGCACTGCTCGATCTGTTTACCATCCGCGAGGAACTGGGGCACATCGACGGGCTGACCGTGACGATGCTCGGTGACCTCAAGTACGGCCGCACCGTTCACTCGCTGGCGCGGCTGCTGACGCTTTACGATATCCGCCTGAATTACGTCTCGCCGGAGATCTTGCGGATGCCCGATGAGGTCATGGCCGAAGTCACCGAGAAGGGCATCGCCCAGGCCGAGCACCGCGAGCTCGACGCCGTGCTGGCGGAGACCGATGTGCTGTATGTGACGCGGGTCCAGAAGGAGCGGTTTGCCAGCGAGGCCGAGTACGACGAGGTCAAGGGCGCATACGTCATAGACGCGGAGACGATGGCGCGCGCACAGGAGCGGATGATCCTCATGCACCCGCTGCCGCGCGTTACCGAAATCGCCATGGAGGTGGATGACGACCCGCGCGCAGCGTACTTCCGGCAGATGGAGTACGGCCTCTACATCCGCATGGCGCTGCTGGCGATGGTGTTGGGCAAGGCATGAGCGCCATGAGCTTCAACCTTCTGCTTGACGACGTAGCCCGGCGCACGGGGTCGCTCCTGTGCGTCGGGCTGGACCCGCACCCAGCGGACCTGCCTGCCCCGACCGCAGAGGCGGCGCGCGATTTCTGCCTCCGGCTGATCGCGGAGACAGAGGGGCTGGTCATGGCCTACAAGCCCAATGCCGCCTTCTTCGAAGCGTACGGTCCGGCAGGCTGGGCCGCGCTGGCGGAGGTCAT
>CAZTMA010000009.1:5081-61698 GCA_964614645.1 uncultured Anaerolineales bacterium | reverse complement strand
GTGCCGACGAGGGCAGGCCTCACCCCCGCTGACTCCCCCTCTCCTGGTCGCAACCCGGTGCCGACGAGGGCAGGCCTCACCCCCGCTGACTCCCCCTCTCCTGGTCGCAACCAGGAGAGGGGGCCGGGGGGTGAGGCCCTCGTCAGCCACCCAACCACCGCCGCCAGCCCGACCGCCGGGAAGAAGTAAACGCCGGGAATCACGCCAAGCACGCGTGGCAGCGTGGGCCAGCGGTCCGTCGCAAGGAACGACGGCAGGAGCAGCGCCGGGAACCAGAGCAGCAGGAATAACACCGGTCCGCTGCGCCAGCGCCAGAGCAGGACGCCCAGCCCGGCCAGCGCCAGGAGCGCTGTCACCGGGTCAAAGACCGCCCGACCCGGCAGGTTGTAGAACTGCTCCTGGTCGCCCTGGCCGGGTATGAAGAATTGGAGGACGTTCGCCATGGCCGCCTGGGTCATGGCCGCCAGGGGACTCTCGGCGCCCAGGGCCGTGACCGCGCTGGCGCGCTGGGCAAAGCTGCCGGGGTGCTGCAGGAAGTAGAGGCCGAGCGGGGCAAAGACCAGCGCAGCAACGGCGACCATGACCAGCAGCCCCCGCCAGTGCTGCGGCAGGAGCGCCGGGCGGCGTGTCAGCCGGGCGACGAGCCACTCCACGACGAGGAACCCGGCCAGGAAGAAGGGGAAGAACCGGCTCGCCGTGTAGAAGTGCAGCGCCAGCCCCAGGAAGAACCCTGCCACGGCAAACCAACCCACCGAGCGGCGGTTGAACCCCCGCCAGAACGCCGCAAATGCCAGCGCGCCGCACAGCGGCGTGAACACGCCCCGGATGCCGAAGCGGGAGAAATGGACGTGCCAGTAGGAGGTCGCGACGTAGAGGGCGGCGAGAAGGGGGACGAGCGAGAATTGAAGATTGAAGATGTGCGAAACTGCGTTTCGCCAAGATTGAAGGTCATCTGTAATCTTCAATCGCGTCGCCAGCTCGCGCCCCAACCAGTAGGTCGCCAGCGCCGTCAGGATCCCGGCCATGGCCGAGGGCAGGCGCAGTGCGAGGGGCGTGACGTCGAGCAGGCGGAAGGCCCCCGCCACGATCCACATGTGCAGGCCCTCGCGCCCGAAGTTGGCCGGGAAGAAGACGCTGCCCCGACCGGCCAGCACGTCCAGCGCATCCAGGCCGTCGGTGGCCTCGTCGCCGAAGAGACCGGGCGGGATGCTGTCGAGCTGGGTCAGCCGGAACACGGCCGCCACCGCCACAATGAGGGCAATGTGCAGCCCCGTGCGGGCATACCAGGGAACCGGGTTTGTGTGGGTCACGGGGCTGAGTTTACCATGAAACCGGCGGGGCGGCTACGCCAGAACACCCACTGTATCGCCAGGCGCAGTATTGGAATCGAGGCTTCAGCTCCGACCTAGAGGAGTTTGCATCCTCAGATGCAAACGGCACTGTCGCTCAGGCGGGCCGTTCCGCATCTGAGGATGCGGAACTCCTCCTATCGGTGACTGTATCGCCAGGTGCAGTATTGGAGTCGAGGCTTCAGCCGGTTAGGTAAGCATTTTCGCGTACACTACCAAACCGGCTAAAGCCTCGACTCCACTGGCAGTCTAGCCGTCCGCACTCTGATTCGCAGCCTCCTCTGTTGCCCGTGCGCGCTCCCGGGCCTCTTGCAGGTACGCCTCCCACTCGGCATCGAAGCGGGCTCGCTCCTCGGGGGTGTCCTTCCAAGTAGACGCCTGCCGCTCGCCGGACCGGTTGCCGGACCGGTTCCCCTGAAAACCCAACAGCTTGCCGGCTGCCGACCACGGGTTGTTGTCGCCGCCCCGCTGCGGGATGCCATGGGTGTACCAGTCGAGCATCCCGGCCACGTTCTGCTTGCGAAACCCGGACAGCAGCCACTGCCGGATGACCTCGGCCCAGTGTGATAGATCGGTCACCGTCTCGCTGATGACTGCGCGCTGCATCGCGTCCGGCGTCCGCCCACATAGCTCCCGGTAAGCCTTTACAGCATCATTATCTTGAGATGTGAGAGCGTGTGCGGGTGATTCACTATCACTCCCTCTCTCACTCTCTCTCTTGTTCAATTGAGTATAGTTAATTGAGTATAGTTCTGTTGACGCTGTGACACCAGGGTGCTGCACGTCGTGTAGCACGGGTGTTGACGCTGTGACACCAGGGTGCTGCACGTCGTGTAGCAGGGGTGTTGACGCTGTGACACCACCGTGCTGCATGTCGTGGAGCATGGGTGTCGAATCGGTTTGGCTGTTTGAAACGGACAGGAGCGTGTACACGTTCACGTGGTGGCGGCCCTGTTCCGTGCGCGCTCGGGTGACTTGGACCAGGCCGGCCTCCTCCAGGACCTGGATGGTTCTGAGCACTCTGCGCGGACTGATCCCGAGCTGCCGGCTGAGGGTCCGGATCGAGGGGTAGCATTGGCGGGTGACGTTGTCCGCATACTTGCTCAGGACGGCGTAGAGCGCCAGGCCGGCGATGCCGATCTGCGGGCAGAAGTCGGTGATGATGCGGTTGTCGATGATCGTGAAGCCACGAGGATAGGCCCGGCGAACGGGCTCTGCGGCTGCGGGCGGTGGAGTTGTGGCGGTCGTTGACATGGCAGTGCCTCCTGAGCTCGGTGCAAGATGTGACTCCAACGTCATATTAGCACAAGTGTGCTAATCCGTCACACTGCAGGGCGCTTGACAGCAGATGCACCCTGCGGCATGATATGCCATGAAACCACCGTCCTTCCTCTCCCCTGCACGTCATGGAGGCTGCCAATGCTGCGCTCATCTGCCCGCTCCTATCCTCGTGTGACCTTGCGTGTTTTTTCACTCATGCCCGCCCTGGCCGTGCTGTGCGGATTGCTCCTTGCCGCCCTGCCAGGCCCACAGGCAGCCCAGGCCCAGGCGCATGTGCCGGGCAGCGTAGAGACGATTGCCACGCTGTACCCCGTCGCGGACGCCTACGTTAACCAGTACGTGCCCACCACGAACTTCGGCACGGCCACCGAGCTGTACATCGGGCGCTCGGCCAACGGGGAGCGCTGGGAGCTGCTCCGCTTCGACCTATCCTCCATCCCGCCCGGCGCGACGGTTTCTTCGGCCACGCTGAAGCTGTACGGGGTGGTCAACCGGGCAGCGGGCGCTGAGGCCGGGGACATGCCGGCGGCCGCCTATCAGGTCTATGCATACCGCACCAAGGCAGGTAAGGGGACGGAATATTGGGTCGAAAGCGCCGTGACGTGGGAAAGTAGGCCCGCAACAGAGGCCACGGCCGATGACGCACCGACCACGGTGGACCTGAGCCAGGCGGAACACAACCTGGTCGTCACCGGGGCGGTCAGCCAGTGGGTGGAGGAGGGGGCGCCGAACTACGGCTTCACGCTGAAGGGCGACGGCAGCAGCATCTGGCCTGCGCTCCTGCAGACATATGCCCGGGAGGCCGGCGACGCCCTGCGGCCCCGCCTGGTGGTCAATTACCTTCTCTCGAGGCCGACGCAGACAGCGACGGCGACGGCGACGACTACAGCGCTGCGCACGCCCACGAGGACAGCCACACCGACGGCGACGGCGACGCCCACGACGACGGCCACGCTCACGGCCACGGCGACCCGCACTGCGACGACGACCGTCACCCCCACCCGGACGTCCACGCCGACCCCGCCATCGGGCACGGTGGGCCAATGTCCCGGCCAGGTGTGGGTGTATGCCGACCGGGACACCTGGGTTGGCTCTGCGCTGCCGAACGCTGTCCACGGGGCCGAGCAGCGGCTGGAATTGCACAAGAGCGCGTCCGAGGAACGGCGGATCCTGCTCCACTTTCCGCTGGCGGGAGTGATTCCGGCCGGCCAGTACGTGAACACGGCGGCCGTGGAACTCTGGGCCTACGAGGCGGATGACGCAAGCGCCGTCCGCCGGGTGAACCTGTACACGCTGGCGGGCGCTTTCTCTGAGTCCACGACGACCTGGGCCAATCAGCCGGGCACGCTACGCGATCTCGGGGAGCAGAAGGTCAGCGGCAACGGCCAGTCCGTCGACGTGACGGGCATCGTCCAAACCTGGACCGACGTCCAGGCCGACCCCAACCACGGGCTGCTCATCAAGCCCGCCTCGGCGGAGATGCTGTACCGGTATCGCAGCCGGGAGCACTGGGTCTCGCCGCCGAAGCTGGTCATCCACTGCAGCGCATCGAACTGGACGCCGACGCCCACGATGACGCCGACCCGTACGCCGACCCGCACACCCAGCGTGACGACCACGCCGGGTGCGGCCATGAACTTCACGCTGGCGGTCAATCCCGGCACAGTCAACCTGGATGTCGCCGGGCTGTATGCAGCCGGCGGGGCGGACTCCAGCACGGTGCTGGCAGCCGTCGATGTGACCTATCTCAGCGGCTCGCTGCAGCCGGTCGCACTGGCGCTGCTGGACCTGCCCTACGGCGTCACATATAGCTTCACGCCGGCATCGGGGACGCCACCCTTCTCGGCCCGGCTGACCCTGCGGTCCGGCCGTGAGCAGCTGCCCCAGCTCGGCGCCTACCCGCTCAAGGTGCGGGGCACGGCGGGCGACAAGTCGATGACCGTGCCGCTGACCTTGAACGTGGTATCCAGCGGCGACCTGGACGTGTTGCAGGTCCGCCCCGTGCAGGCACTGGACGACGCCCCGCTCGTCCGGGGCAAGGGCACGGCCTTCCGGGTCACCGTGCGCAACACTTTCCCCGGGCCGGTGGATGCGTATCTTCGGCTCAACCTGCCCGCCGGCGAATGGAGCACGGCGGCCACCTGCGCCAACGGCAGGGCCATCAGCCCCCCGTCCGGCTGGACGTATCCGACGCTCTGGGGGCCCGTCCGCCTGGAGGCCGGAGACCACGAGATCCTGCTGCCGCACGTGCCGCCGGAGCGCGCAGACAACGACTGGCACGCCTCGACCGACCCGGCCGGCCAGTTCGACTGCGGGTGCGTGGGCGCGCAGTGCGCGCCGCGCGTGCGGGTGGTCCCCCGACCGACCGGCAGCACGGCCAGCGTCCGGGTCGAAGTCGACGCAGCCGCCGCCCTCCCTGAGGCGGACGAGTCCAACAATACTCTCCAGACAGGGTCATACGTGGTGCAAGACACGAAGCCGTGGAGCTTCCTGTTCTTCCGCTGCCAGGACCCGACGGACAACGTCCCCTTCCCCAGTTGGGCGGACACTGCAGGTGCGGCCCGGCTGCAGCTCGAATTCCTGCTGGGCAGCTTCCCGATGGCCGACGGCGAGGTGTGGTACAGCGTCGCGCCCCAGGGCGTCCTGTGGGAGGATAATGAAGACGAAGCGCCGGACGATTGCACGGGCGAGACGTGCTACAAGACCCGCAGCCAGTTCCTCAGCTACATCCTGGGCATGGCTCAGGCGGAGGGCTTCCGCTTTGCGGTGGCCCTGGGGGGGTGCGGCGACGGCGGCGGGACCACCAACGGCACCCATGCGGCCTTCATGAGTGCGGGGAGGAATACTTACTCGGAGGTCCTGGCGCACGAGTTCAACCACACCATCACGCTGATGGGCGACATCTATTCGCTCGACGTCGCAGGCGGCTGGCACGAGCACTATTGCCAGCAGGACGGGACGCGCGTGTACGGCTGTTGGGAGGATGGCGACAAGCGGGACGGGTCGGTGCATCGCTACTGCTGGATGAACGGCGACGAGCTGGACTGCAGCACGACCTTCACGAAGGTCTGTGCGGTGAACTGCGGCTGCTCCGAGTGGTCGGAGGACTATCCCGCCTGCGATGGCGAGCCGATTGCGACCGAGGCGGCGTGCGTGAGCGCGCTCGATGCGGCAGTCTCCTGCCGGGCCGAGGGCGGGTCCATCTGGCGGACGCCCGATGGCAGAATCCGCCACCCGGCGTCGTCCGGGCTGTGGGTCTACCATTGGCTGCCCGTGGGCGACGACCTGAACTACATCATGGACAGCAGTGCCGGGCCGGTCGCGCCCTTCCGCTGGTACCGGCTGGACAACACCTTCGACCACGCCACCGGCGTAGTATTCGACGACGGCTACCTCAACCTGCTGGAGAACCGGCAGATGGCGGCTGCCGGCAGCACAGCGCTGACGAGCGAGGCGGCGGCAGGGCCGGCTGCCCTGCTCGTGAGCGGGACGGTGACGCGCGCCGGGACGGCGGAATTCCACCCGTTCATCACGCTCCTGGAGCCGGCGGTCGACCTGGCCCCGGGGGATGCCGGCGCATACGAGATCCGGCTGCTGGACGGCGGCGGTCACCTCTTGAGCGCGGCGCGCTTCGACCTGTCCTTCTACCAGCCCGACCCCAACGGCGGGCCGCTGGCGCGGATGGAGTTCAGCCACCGGATTGCGTGGCGTCCGGAGACGCGGCGGATCGAGCTGTGGCAGGGAAGCCGCCTGCTGGCGGGCCGGGCTGTGACGGCGGCTGCGCCGCAGGTGACGCTGCTCGGGCCACACGGCGGCTCGTTCGGCAGGGATGATGTGGTTCCCGTCCGCTGGTCGGCCACGGATGTGGATGGGCCGGTGCTGACCTATCACGTCTCCCTGAGCCCGGACGAGGGGCAGACCTGGCTGCCGGTGGCGCGCGACCTGGCGGCGACCGCACTTGACCTGCCGGCGAGCGAGGTGGCGGGCGGGACATACCTGGTGCGGGTGACGGCGACGGACGGGGTCAATACGGGGTCTGCGGTGGCGGACGGGCCGTTTGTCGTAGAGGGCGGGGACACAAGCGTGTGGCTGCCGCTGGTGCTGCGGTGAGGTCAGCGCGGGCCAACAGCGTGGGGACGCGTGCAGTTGGCAAGGTGGGACACCTGCGGTACACTAAGAATACCTGATACACCCGTAGGGGCGAGGTGACCTCGCCCCTACGCGCACTATGCTGGAACTCCCGCACCGACAGAGGCCCCGTTGACCCGCCGACACATCCGTGGCATCCTGCAAATCATCATCAGCGCCGTCCTGATGGCCCTGGTCCTGCGCCAGGTCCAGTGGCGTGAGGTGGCTGCGGTCGTGCGGGGCATGAGCGTGGGGTGGCTGGCCGTTGCGTGGCTGCTCTACCTGCTGGGCTTTGCCGTGCGTGCCGTGCGCTGGCAGGTGCTGCTCGATGCGCTCGGCATCCGCCGCCCGCTGCGCGAGCTGACGCTGTGGTATCTGGTCGGCGGTTTCTTCAACGTCATCCTGCCCACCGGCTTCGGCGGCGACGCCGTGCGGGTGGTCGAGCTGGCGCAAGACGCTGGGGCCACGGGCCGGGCGCTCAATAGCGTCGTCGTGGACCGCTACCTGGGGCTGATCGTGCTGCTGGCGATGGGGCTGGCCGCAGGGCTGCTGCGGCCGGACCTGGCCGCCGGACCGGTGTTCTGGCTGATGGCGCTGCTGTTCGCCGGTGGCATCCTGGGCGCCTGGCTGCTCAGCCGCCCCTGGTGGCAGCGCCGGGCGGCGGATACGGGGCTGCTGGGCCGCCTCGTGGCTGCCTCGAAGCTGCCCGCCATTGCCGGCGGGCTTGGAGAGTATGGCCGGGACGCCTTGCTGCGCGGGCTGGCGGCGTCGCTCGTGTTCAACCTGCTCCAAATCGGCTGGAATGCGGCGATTGCGACCGGCCTGGGACTGCACCTGCCCGCCGCCCTCTACTTCGTGTTCGTGCCGCTGACGTCGGTGGCCCTGCTCCTGCCCGCCTTCGGCGGGCTCGGCGTGCGCGAGCTGACCTACGTCACGCTGTTGGCCGCATCCGGCGTGGCCCAGCCGCAGGCGCTGGCGCTGTCGCTCGGCGTCTACGCCATCACGGTCGCAACGGGCCTGGTGGGTGGCGTCCTGTACCTGGCGCAAGGGCTGCGGCGCACGGGCGCGCGCCCTTCCCGGCCGCAACGAAAGGCATAAGATGGCACCGGAGCTTTCGATCGTCATTCCGGTCTACAACGAGAGCGGGAACATCGCGCCGCTGTACCAGGAAGTCACGGCTGCGCTGGCTGAGTTGGGCCGGTCCTACGAGGTCATCGTGGTGGATGACGGCAGCGCGGACGACAGCTTCGCCCGGCTGGCCGAGGTCCACCGGCAGGACCCCCGCTGGCGCGTCATTCGCTTCCGCCGCAACTTCGGGCAGGCGGCCGGGTTTGCTGCCGGGTTCGCAGCGGCGCGCGGGCAGGTCGTCATCACGCTGGATGCGGACTTGCAGAACGACCCGAGAGATGTCGGCAAGCTGCTGGACAAGCTGGCCGAGGGCTACGACATCGTGAGCGGCTGGCGCACCGAGCGCAAGGAGCCGTTCCTCAGCCGCCGCCTGCCCTCGATGACCGCCAACCGCATGATCTCCGGCGCCACACACGTCGCCCTGCACGACTACGGCTGCTCGCTCAAGGCGTACCGCAGCGAAGTCGTCAAGGGCATCCGGCTGTACGGCGAGCTGCACCGCTTCATCCCCGCCCTGGCCAGCTGGATGGGCGTGCGGGTGGCCGAGGTGCCCGTGAACGACCGCCAGCGCAAGTTCGGCAAGAGCAAGTACGGCATCAGCCGGACGCTGCGCGTGTTCCTCGACCTCATCACCGTGCGCTTCATGCTGAGCTATTCCACCCGGCCGCTGCACATCTTCGGCGGGCTGGGCCTGATATGCTTCGCAGCAGGCTTTATCATCGGCCTGTACCTGACCTTCGTCAAGCTGGCGCTCGGGCAGGACATCGGCACGCGGCCGCTCCTGCTGCTGGCCGTGCTCCTGGTCATCCTCGGCGTCCAGATGGTCAGCATGGGCCTGCTGGCCGAGATGATTACCCGCACCTACCATGAGGCGCAGGACAAGCCCATCTACGTGATTCGGGAGCAGCTCGATGGCGACGAATAGGGAGCAGCGCGGGACTGTGCTGGTAACCGGTGCAGCCGGGTTCATCGGCTCGCACCTGTGCGACCGCCTGCTGGCGGACGGCTGGCGCGTGACCGGCGTGGACTGCTTCACAGACTACTACGCCCGTGAGGTGAAAGAGCAGCACCTGGCTTATGCGCGCATCAACCCTGCCTTCAAGCTGATCGAGGCAGACCTCGTGACGGCCGACCTCGCGCCGCTGCTGGCCGATGTCCAACTGGTGTATCACCTGGCCGGGCAGCCGGGCGTGCGCGGGAGCTGGGGCCCGCAGTTCGAGGTCTACACCCGCAACAACATCCTCGCCACCCAGCGGCTGCTGGAGGCGGCGCTGGCTGCGGGCAAGACGCCCATCGTCTATGCGTCGTCCTCGTCCGCCTACGGCAACCTGCCGGACATGCCGCTGCACGAAGACATGGCCCCTGCGCCCGTCAGCCCGTACGGGGTCACCAAGCTCGCCGCCGAGCACCTCTGCCGCTTGTATGCCGCTGTCTACGGGCTGCCGACAGTCTCCCTCCGGCTGTTCACGGTGTACGGTCCCCGCCAGCGCCCCGACATGGGCTTCCAGCGGTTCCTGTCCGCAGCAGCAGCCGACCAGCAGATTACGCTGTACGGCGACGGGACGCAGACGCGCGACTTCACCTATATCAGCGATGTGGTGACAGGGTTCATGGCTGCCGGTCAGGTCTGCCTGGCGGGCCGGGCGACCGGGCAGGTGGCGAACATTGCAGGGGGCGTGCGCGCCTCGGTCAACGAGGTGCTGGCGGAGATCGCCCGGCTGGCGGGCCGCCCGCTGCGGCTGCGGACGCTGCCCGCCCAGCCCGGCGACGTACGCGATACCTGGGCCGATACTGCGCTCGCCCGGGAACTTCTCGGGTTCCGCCCGGTCGTCGGGCTGGCCGAGGGCCTGGCGCGGCAATGGGCGGCGATTACGGGTTGAAGGTTGCAGATTGAAGATTACGGGTTGAACGTTGCAGGTTGAAAGTTGCACGTTGAAAGCTAGACGCAATGCCCTGCAGTGAACAGTAACCTGTAACCTTCAACCTGCAACCTGTAGTAATCTTCAATCTGCAATCTTCAATCTTCAATCGTGTATGACAGGAGGTGCGTAATGGCGGGGTTACCGATTCGCAAGATGACGCTGTACAAACACGGCGTGGGGTATTTCGTGCGCCAGGGGACGACCGAGGGCGAGACGGTCGCACTGGCCTTCCGCACGGAGGAAATGAACGACGTCCTGAAGAGTCTGACGGCCGTTGCGACGGGTGGGCAGGTGCTGGGCGTCGATTACCAGACGCCGGAGGACAAGGCCGCCCTGCTGGCGCGCTCCTCCATCCAGCTCTCCGACTACGCCAGCCTGCGCGACCTGCTGCGTGACCTGCGGGGGCGTCGCGTCCACCTGACGACGACCGGCGACACCCTCACCGGCATCGTCGTGGGCGTCGACCTGCCCGCCGAGCGCGAGCCGATGGCCGCAGTCATCCTGTCGCTCTGGCTGCCGGAGGCGCGCGCGGTGCGCCCGCTGCGGCTGGGCGACGTCCTGAGCCTGGTGATCGAAGATGAGCGCGGGGCCGCCGACCTGGCCTACTTCCTGGAGACGAGCCTGACCGAGGAGGCGAAGCGGGCGGTGACCATCCGCCTTTCGGGGCAGTCCGAACTGACGGTCAGCTACATCGCACCGAGCCCCGTCTGGCGCGTCAGCTACCGCCTCGTGGCCGACGAGACCGAGACAACCGCCGGCGAATCCACCGCCGGGCTGCTGCAGGGCTGGGGGCTCTTCGACAACACGCTCGACGAGGACCTGGAGAACGTCAGCCTCACCTTCGTCGCCGGCATGCCGGTCAGCTTCATCTACGACCTCTACACCCCCTTCACCCCGCCCCGCCCGGTCGTGCAGGAGCAAGCGCGGGGCGTGGCCGGCCCGGTGGAGTTCGAGGAGGCCGTCGAGGCAGCTCCACGGGCCGCAACGATGTTGCGGAGCGCGAAGCGCGGCATGGTGGCGGAGGAGCGCGCATTCGGCGCAGGCGTGCAGGCGGCGGCGTTCAGCGCCGACGACATTGCGGCATCCACCGCTGTGACCGCCACGGGCCAGGCGCAGGGCGAGTTCTTCAGCTATGTCGTGGCCAACCCGGTGACGGTGCGCCGCGGGCGGTCGGCCATGGTGCCCATCCTGCAGACGCCGCTGAAGTTCCGCAAGGAGCGCATCTACAACGGCCGCAAGCACCCCCAGCACCCGGTCATCACGATGCGCTTCAAGAATGAAACCGGGCTGACGCTGGAGCGCGGGCCGCTCACGGTGGCTGAGGCGGGCGAGTATGCGGGCGAGGCCATGCTGCCCTTCACGGCGCCGGGCGGCGAGCTGTTCCTGGCCTATGCCGTGGACCTCGGCATCACGGTAACCGAGACGCCGGAGGTCGAACGGCGGCTGGCGGCGGTGGACATCAAGGACGGGCTGCTGGTCATCCAGGAGTGGGACGTGCAATCGGTCGCGTACCGCATCGAGAACCGGAACGACGCACCTGCCTCCGTGACGCTCGAACATCCCCGGCTGCCCAACTACAGCCCCTTCGAGACGCCCGAGGCTGCGGACCAGACGCCGGAATACTATCGTTATGTCGTCAGCGTGCCTGCCCACGGCGCAGCGGACTTCACGGCCCGCCAGCGGCGGATGCTCGCCCGCCGGGAGGAAATCCGCAAGCACAGCCTGGACCAGCTCGCCCGCTGGCTGCGCGACAAGGTCCTGGACGAGGCCACGTTCGAGCGGCTGCGCGGGGTGCTGGCGCTATACGACCAGATCGGCGAACACGAGGCCGCCGTCAAGCGCAACGAGGCCCAGCGCCAGGAAATCTTCGGCCAGCAGAAGGTCATCCAGGGGAACCTGGCGTCGCTGCGCGAGAGCGGCGAGGAAGGCCAGCTGCGCGCCCGCTACGCACGCACGCTGCAGGAACTCGAGGACCGGCTGGTGCAGCTCAAACAGGACGACGAGGCCCAACGTGCGGCCATCGCCGCTGCACAGGGGGAGATTCAGGCGGCGTTGAAAGCGCTCACGTAGGGGCGGACCTGCGTGTCCGCCCCCCGCCATCGCGCTACCGCCACGCACGGGGCGGACACATCGGTCCGCCCCTACTCTGCCGCGGCCAGCGCCTCGACCGCCGAATGGTGCGCGCGGCGCGCGAACGTGGAGACATCCACCCGGCGCAGCAGCCAGATGGCCACGAACAGGCCCACGGCCTCGATGATGAACACCGCCGCATACGCGACCCGGAACTCACCGCTCAGGGCGAGCGCCACGTCGCGTATGACGCCGCCGGCCGCGATGCCCGCGCCGCGCGAGATCAGCTGCACGACCGACCACAGCGCCAGGTAAGTGCCTGCCTGTTCCTCGCGGTTGACGGCCATCAGCAGGCTGACCCCGCCCACCGTGAAGATGCCGAAGCCGAGGCCGAAGAACACCAGCGTGGGCATAACCAGCGGCAGCGCCTCGCGCAGTGCCACCACACCCAGCAGCAGCAGCGGTGCACCCAGCAGCACCAGGCCCCAGGACGTGGTGTTGACCTGCTGGTCCGGGCGGCGCCGCCGCGTCGCGACGAGCGTGCCCACCATCCCTACCAGCACACCCATGCCCCAGTAGGCGTTGAAGCGGGTGGTCTCCCCCGCCGCAAGCTTGAATACATCCCCGCCGAACGGTTCGAGCATCGCGTCCTGCATGAATGCAAAGAAGGCGGACGCAGCCAGGAAGACCATGTAGCGCCGTGCCCGCCGGTCACTCCACAGTGCGCCGAAAGCCGCACGAAATGAGGGCCGCGGCCCCACGGCGGCCTGCGCGCGTGCAGCGGCCAGGGCGCGGCGCTCCTCGCCCAGTACCGACACGATCCAGAAGACCGCTGCACCCGCCATCCCGATCCAGACCAGCCGGACGAACGCAGCCTGGTCATAGCGCGGCATCAGCCCGGCATAGAGCGCTGGGATGAAGGCAAAGCTGCCCACGAGCATCAGCTGGACGATGCCCACTGCCTGGCCCCGGCGGCTGTACGGTGCGCTGTCGTGCACCAGCGCGAGGAACGGCGCACCCGACATCAACGTGCCTGCACCGTAGATGAGGAACGACAACAGCGCCAATCCCCAGCCGAGCGACGCACCGCTGTCGCGCGCCAGCGCCACTGTAGACAGCGGCAGCAGCGGCAGGGCCAGCAGCATCAGCAGCCTGCCCAGCCAGATGTACGCGGTGCGGTGGCTGCCCAGGATCGGCTGCGTGTCGGAGCGATGCCCCGCCCACAGCGTCAGCGGCGCCAGGAAATAGCGCAGCGCCGAGAGCAATGCCACCGGCGCGGCCGCAATCCCCAGGTCGCTGATGAGGATGCGGTTCCACACGGCCGAGGCCAGCAGGTCGCTCAGCGACGAGCCGATGTGAAACGAGCCGAGCTTGAGCGAGCGCCAGACGCTGAATTGCGCAGGCGACGGGTTACCGGATTCGGGCATGGCTGAACTGAGCTCCCTAAGAACCCCCGGCGACTGAAAGGTTCACTATTCTCGGTAGGAGGAGTTCCGCATCCTCAGATGCGGGACGGCACGCCTCAGATGCGGAACGGCTCGCCTCAGCGATAACGCCGTTTGCATCTGAGGATGCAAACTCCTCTGACCCATTGCTGGATTGCTTGGTAATCTCCATCAACCGCCAGGGGCTTTTCGATAGTCTCTTTGTGTGTTGACTCTACCAGACGGAGATGTCGTGCACAGTAAAGCAGCACGCTATTGCGCGGGGAATCACCTACGCAGCCAGCACCTCCCGGATCACCTGCGCCGCCACGTCGATGTCCGGGCGGGTCAGGTGGTAGTGCGTCACCGCACGGATGAGGCGCGGGCCAAGGGCCAGCATGTGCACACCCTGTGCGTCCAGCCGCCGCTGCAGCCCCCGTGCATCCAGCTCCGGATGGGTGACGCGCATGTACACGATGTTCGTGCGGCAGGGCGAGGGTTCCACGGCGATGCCGGGCACGCCGGCCAGGCCATCGACCAGCGCCTGCGCATTGGCATGGTCCTCGGCGAGCCGGCCCACCATCTGCTCCAGCGCGACGATGCCTGCGGCTGCCAGCACGCCCACCTGCCGCATCCCGCCGCCCACGACCTTGCGCATGCGCCGTGCCTCTGCGATGAACGCCCGGCTGCCGACCACGACCGACCCGACCGGTGCGGCCAGCCCCTTGCTCAGGCAGAAGGTCACCGAATCGGCATCGCGCGCCAGCCGCTCGACGTCGACGCCCAGCGCGATGGCGGCGTTGAAGATACGCGCGCCGTCCACGTGGACGCGCAGGCCGTGCCCGCGCGCCAGCTCGCCCAGCGCGGCCATGTACTCCGGCGTGAGCGCGGCGCCGCTGCACAGGTTGTGCGTATTCTCGACGGTGATGAGGCGCGTGCGGGGGTAATGGATGTTGTTGCCGCGAATGGCTGCGGTGACGTCATCGAAGGCCAGGGTGCCGTCCGGCTGGTTGCGGACCGTGTGCGGCTGGATGCCGCCGAGCGCAGCCATGCCGCCCTGCTCGTTGACGAAGGTGTGTGCCAGGTCACCCAGGATGACTTCGTCCCCGCGGCCGCAGTGGGCCAACAGGCTGACGAGGTTGCCCATCGTGCCGGAGGCGACAAACAGCCCGGCCTCCTTGCCCAGCCGTGCGGCGGACATCTCTTCCAGCCGGATGACGGTGGGATCGTCGCCCAGGACGTCGTCACCCACCTCCGCCTCGGCCATCGCGCGGCGCATGGCGGGGGTGGGCTTTGTGATTGTATCGCTGCGTAGATCGATGCTGTGCATAAGAGCCTCCCCTGAAATTGGGGAGGATTATAGCACATCCCACGAGCTTGACCTCACCACCTCTGACTCCCCCTCTCCTGACGGGCGAGCGTGCGAGTTGAAGTTTCGCACGCTCGCCCGTCAGGAGAGGGGATGGGTGGTGAGGCAAACCGTCAGTACTTGCGCACCAGCGCACGATAGGCTGCAGGTTGGCGGCACTGCAGAATCTGCGTCTCCTCGCGCACCTTGCGCACTTCGTCCAGGTCGACCGTCGCCACGGCATAGCCTTCGACCGCCTCATCCAGTGCGGTATGAATCTGCCCGCGCGGGCCGACGAGCATGGACTCGCCGCCGAAGCTGTAGCTCGGCTCTTCCCCGACGCGATTCGCGGCCGCAATGTAGACGCCGTTCTCGCACGCGCGCGCGACGGCATAAGCGCGCCATTCGTCCATATTGGCGGTCTCCCAGCCGGACGGCACGAGGATCAGGTCTGCGCCGTCAAGCGCCAGGCTGCGGGCGACCTCCGGGAAGGCCAGGTCCCACCCGATCATCAGGCCCAGCCCGCCGAACTCGGTCTCGAACACCGGCAGCCGGTAGCCCGGGCGGAACGCCAGGCGCTCCTCCCCGCGCAGGTGCAGCTTGCGGTAATCGCCGAGCAGTTCGCCGTCCGGCCCGATGAGGACCACGGAGTTGAACAGGATGCTCTCGACCTTCTCCTTGACGGGCATGCCGAACGCCACGTGGACGTTGAACTCCGCCGCCTTCCCTGCCAGGAAGGAAACGGCATGCCCCGTCACACGCTCAGCGAGCCGCGTGAAGTTCAGCCCGCACTCGTGGCCCGAGAGGGCCAGCTCGGGGAAGACGATCAGGTCCGTTTGCTGCTCCTGGCAGATGCGCTGGATGAACCCGGCCATGCGCCGCAGGTTTTCCTCGTTGTCGTTGAGCACCGGCGCAGTCTGCGCAAGGGCAATGGTGATTTCTCTCATGGGCGACTCCTGTCCTGAGCGAAAGTTACGCAATAATGGCGTAATAATAGCTCAAACGTTCGGATATGTAAAGTTTCCGTTGATGCAGCACAGACTCCACTGCTCACGTGCGAAACATTGGAGTCGAGGCTTTAGCCGGTTAGGGCCTGTACGCACATAGACGGAGTAACCGGCTAAAGCCTCGACTCCAGTTATCCTTGATCCTTCTGCCAGAGGGCCTCTATGTCCGGCAGGCCCAGCCCTTCCCAGCCATAACGGCGCCAGTCCACATACCCGCGTACATCGAACTCGACGCCTTCCTCCTCCAACAGCGCGCGCTGCAGGTCCGCTCCCAGGTCGGCGCGCGAAATGCTGATGCGACCTGCGCTGTTGATGACGCGCTGCCACGGCACATCGCTGACATCTGCCCCACGGAGCGCGCTGAGCGCCCAGCCGACAGTGCGTGCGGCCTGCGGATGGCCGAGCAAGGCTGCAATCTGGCCGTAGCTGGCGACCCGGCCGCGCGGAATCTGCCTGACGAGCAGGTAGACGCGCTCGAAGAAGTTCGGCTGCATGGACACCCTCCTGCCGCTGCGCCGCTGCTACTTCCGCGGCGCAGCGCGTGGGGCCGACAGGGCCGTCTTCTGCCAGCCGGCATACGCAGGAGCATCCGCTGCTGAGTCCGGAAGACCATCGGCCTGCCCGTAGCCCACCGCCACGGTCACGCGCAGTCCCGCAAGGTCGCGGCCCAGCGATGCGAGCGGAATGCTCGCGCTGCGGCTCAGGATGTCGCCGGGCTGGCAGGTGCGCGTCTCGGGAACAGTGAAGGTTTCGCCATCGGTATCGGTCGTGTAGCGCAGCACCAGTGCGTCGCCCCCTGCGAGCTGCACCTGCGGCGCGCCCCACTGGACGGCCAGCGGCTCGCTGCCGTCGTTGAGCGCGTTCCAACTAACGAGCAGGTTGCCCTCGTGCACACGCATGAAGCCGATGCCGATGCGCAGCGACGGGCCCGCGACGCCGGAGCTGGTCGCGCTGTAGGAGGGCGGCGCCCAGGTCTGGCCGGCGGCCGGTTCGGCAGGGGGTTCAGCCGGCGGCGCTGGCGAGGCAGGGGCAGCCGCTGCCGGCCGTGCAACCGGTTGCGACTTGCCGGCAGGCGTGACTGTGCGCCCCCGGCGCACCAGCCACAGGATGATCACGACGGCCAGCAGCACACCTGCCAGCAGCAGGGGCAGCGGGATGGCAGCGCTGTTGTTCACAGATTCCATATGGCTACCTGCGCCCGGCCAGCAGCTTGAACAGGCCGATCAGGACGCCGATGATGGCGCCCGCCGCAATGCCTGCGCGCAGGTCGAAGCCGATCTGCGGGTTGCCGGTGATGTTGAGCGCGAGCACGAAGCCGGCGGAGCCTTCGCTTACCGTCGCTTCGCGCGCGACCAACAGGCCGATGCCGCCGTTGTTGAGGCTCACGGCCTGCCCCTGGGCCACGCCGATGCCGCCGTCGTTGACCTGTATGCTGGCAGCCTGCACCCGGCCGATGTCGCCGCCTGAGGCGTGCACCTCCACCGCCTGGACCTGGTTGACGGAAGAGTCCTTCAGGTGCACCACGTTCGCGGTGATTGTTTCCAGGTCGCGACCTTCCGCCTCGACTGAGGTCACCGTGTCAGCATCGCTCATCAGCGGCTCGCTGGATGGTGTGGTTGGGGGCACAGCCGGTTGTGCTTCGAGGTTCAGTTCTTCATCCATGATACAACTCCTTACATCGCTACATGCCCATACTACATCTGGCAGCCATCATGCACTGGATGCTGCCGCACGGATTATACAACGATCATGGTAAAATAGCTGCATGAGGCGCGAAAGATTCGACTACGGCTTCGGGGCGCTTGCCGGGCTGGTGTTGGCCCTGCTCCTGTGGGCTCTGGCGTTGGGCACGCATATCAACCGCCACGAGCCAGGGCTGTGGACCGTGCGCTTCGACAGGACACTGGCCTGCGGGTTGGATTACAATGGGCCGCCATTCGCGCCGGAGCGCGTCCTCTGGCTGACCTGCGGCGAGGCGGACGGCTGGCAGTTGTGGCCGCTGTGGTGAATCGGTATGCGCGGAGCAAAAACGGTTGACACTCAGCATCGCATGATGTAAGATGATGTCATGCATTCTACGCTTGGCGTCTGAGTGGCACTCCCTATCGGATGAGGTAAGACATGGTGGCAGACCTGGCCCGCACTTGGGGCGCGCGTATCCTGCAGCCGGTCGCTCGCTTCTTCGGCAGCCTCGGGCTGACCGCAAATGCACTGACTGTCTTCGGCTTCTTTCTTACGGTGGTGGTTGCCGCCGTGCTCGCCACCGGGCGCACCCAGCTTGCGGGCCTGCTGTTCATCTTCACCCTGGGCTTCGACGCCGTGGACGGCACGCTCGCACGGCTCACCGGCACGACCAGCCGCTTCGGCGCCTTCCTGGACTCGACCCTCGACCGCTGGGCCGAGATCGTCATCTATCTGGCCCTCATCTGGCTCTTCCTGACCCTCAACGATGACCGCGGCGTCCTGCTGGCTGCGGTCGCACTCTCCGCTTCCCTTATGGTCAGTTACACTCGTGCTCGTGCAGAAGGGATCGGCATTGCCTGCAAGGAAGGCATGCTGACCCGTTTCGAACGGCTCGTCATCTTGATTATCGGCCTGATCTTCAACCTGACACCCTGGGCACTTGGCATCATCGCAGTGCTTGCAACGGTCACTGCAGTGCAACGCATCCTGGTCACGTGGCAACTGGCAACTACGACCAGAAAATGACCTAGCGGACTGGGCCAAATGTCGCTTCCAAATTGGTTGCTTTGCGCGTTATCTTTTGCCGCCTTCGGCGTCATCAAAGGTGAGAGCACGCGCACGGAAGTCGACCCGCAGGAGTTACTGCTGGAACGTGCCCGTCAGGCAGAGTCGGAAGCGCTGGCCGAGCTCTATGACCAGTATGTCGATCGCATCTATGCGTACATCTATCACCGGGTCGGGCAGGCCGAGGTTGCTGAAGACCTGACGGGCCAGGTGTTCATGCGCATGCTGGAAGCGATTCGGGCCGGGCATCCCTGGCGCACCTCGTTCTCCGGCTGGCTGTATCGCATCGCGCACAACCTGGTCATCGACTTCTACCGGCGTCGCCAGCGTGCCACTTTCGTGGAGCTGGACGGCGCGGCGCCAATTCAGGCGACCGACGGTGACCCGTGGCGCGCAGCCGTGCTGCGGCTGGAGTCCCAGCGCCTCCGCAATGCTCTCAGAATGTTAACTGAGGAGCAAAGCCAGGTGATCAGCTTGCGCTTTCTGGAAGAGTTCAGCATTGCAGAAGTTGCCGAAATGATGGGAAAGACGGAGGGCGCGATCAAAGCCCTGCAGTACCGGGCGGTACTGACCCTGAAACGCGTGATGACACCATGATACGCAGAGCGGATGACCGGCTGAGCACCCTGCTTGCAGAGTGTGCCGACCTGATCCAGGACGGCAGCTCAGTCTCGGCCTGCCTCGCGCGCTATCCGGAAGATGCCGCTGAGTTGGAGCCGCTCCTGCGGGCCCTGGTGGAAGTCCGCCAGCTCAGGGCTGTGCCGCCGCGCGCACCGGCCGTTGCGCACGAGCGCCGTGCCCAGTTCATCCTGGCGGCCCAGCAGATGGCCTCGCCTGCCGCACAGTCAGGGGCGCGCTTGTCCTCCGTGCCATCCGGCGCACCGGTGGCCTTGCACGGCTGGCTGAAGCGCCTCGCTGTCTGGCTGCTGGGCGATGGATTCGCGCAGCGCAGCCCCGTGGGAGCCGGCGCTCTGGCCATGCTGCTGCTCATCCTCATCGGCGGGCTGCTGCTGACCGGCGTCGCCAGCGCAGCCGAGAGCACCCTCCCCGGTGACTTGCTCTACCCGCTGAAGACCACCGTCGAAGACCTGCGACTGACGCTCATGCGCGACCCGCTCCGGCGGGAGGCCTATCAGGACATCCTCCAGGAGCGCCGCCTCATGGAGGCGCGCTCGGTCGCTGACACCGGCCGGAAAGTTCGCAGCCTTGCCTTCCAGGGCGAAATCACCGCGCTGCGCCGCGACCGGTGGACCGTGTCCGGTCTGGAGGTGCTGATTGACCGCAACACCCGCATCATCGGGGCGCCCGTCATCGGCGCCACTGTAAACGGCACCATGCGCGCGCCGGGTGACTACACGCTCGTCGCCGTCTGGGTGGAAGTCGAGCCGCCGGCGGGCGCAGCGCTCGCGCCGGCGGCCACGCCCACCACCACGCCGACGCCGACACGCATACCGCCGACGGTCACGCCCAGCCCGTCACCGACCAGCACGCCCACCTCGCCGGTCTCCGTCGGTGGGGGCAGGCCGGCTGTCTACGATGAGCCGGAAGACCGGCCCAGCCGCGTGCCCTCACTGACGCCGACCCAGACGGCCACGCTGCCGCCCACGGCCACGCGCACGGCGACAGCAACGCCGACTGTGAGCGCCACGCCGACCGAGCTGCCCAAGCCCCCGCGCGAGCAGACGAAGGGCCGCATCGTCGGCTATGTGGAACGCATCGAAGGCAGTTGGTGGACCATCGACGGCAAGACCGTGGAGTGCGATGGCAACACGCAGTTCAGCGGCAACCCGGGCGTCGGGTCGCTGGTCGAGGCCATTGTCGAAATCACCCCTGAGGGCCGGTATATCGGCCTGTCCATCAGCCGGATTGGCCAGCCGAATCCGACCCCGTCGCCGGTGGAGTTCACCGATGTGGTCAAAGCCATCAACGGAGAATGGTGGTCCATCGGTGACCACACGGTGAAGGTGACAGGCGAGACGACGCTCGAGAACAATCCGGGCCTGGGCGACATGGTCGAAGTCGATGCGGAGCGCCGCGCGAACGGCGAAGTCGTAGCCCTGCGTATTGAGGCCATACGCGTGGATCCACTGGCCATCCAGGGCGTCATCGAGTCCATGAACGGGAGCATATGGGTCATCGGCGGGACGCCCGTGACTATCGATGGCGCGACCGAGATTCGCGGCACGCCGGAAATCGGTGCAACCGTGCAGGTGTCGGCGATCCCGCAGCCGGACGGCACTCTTGTCGCCCTCATCGTCCAGGTGATTGCGCCCCCGCCTGCGACACCTACACCTGTAACGGCAGAAGCGGAGACTGCGACACCGGAGCTGCCGACTGCGACACCGGAGCCGCCGACCGCGACGCCAGAGCCGCCGACTGCGACGCCGGAACCACCGACTGCGACGCCAGAGCTGCTAACGGCGACGCCGGAGCCGCCGACTGCGACACCGGAGCCCCCGACTGCGACACCGGAGCCCCCGACTGCGACACCGGAGCCATGACGTATTGACATTCAGGGCGGTACGGCGCAGAGCGACATCTGAGTCAAGGCTTTGGCTGGTGTGGATATGATGCGACAGAGTAACGGATTTGGCCGGTTTGCCTTGATCGTGCTTGGCCTGGTGCTGATGAGCATAGGCGGCGCGCTGCCTGCACGCGCCCAGGACGACGTGCCGGACACCAAGCCCACCCGGCTCGAAGGGTATCTCAAGCTGGTTGAAGGGGACAACTGGTGGGTAGGCGACGCGCAGGTGGTCGTCACCGAAGACACTGTGCTCATCGAGAAGCGCGGCCTGGCCGAGGTCGGCGCCTGGGTCGTCGTCCAGGGCCGGCAGGCGCCCGGGGGCCCCATTCTCGCGGAATTCGTGATGGTCGAGCGACCTGCCGGGGTGCAGGGCATCATCTGGCCGTTCTCGGGCCTGCTGACGAAACAGGCAGGCGACCTCTGGGTCATCAATGAGATGCTCGTCCGGATAACGCCTGAAACGACCATCCACGGTGCGCCGCGGCCCGGTTGGCTGGTCTGGGTCATCGCACAACAGCCGTCCGATGCCCTGGAATGGCAGGCTCTCGTCATCGAGGCGATTGCCGGTGACCCGAGCCAGGTGCCGGTGGAGTTTGAGGGTGCCCTGGAGGCCATGGAGCCCGAATGGCGCGTTGCCGGGCAGATTTTCCAGCTCAGTCCCCAGGCGGTCATCATCGGTGAGCTGGTCATCGGCCAGCAGGTCGAGGTGCAGGCCATCGTCCAACCCGACGGCTCGTTGGTTGCGCACCTCGTCCGTGCGGTGGACACCTCGGCGGATGCCCGGCTGAGCGCGCTCGTGGCAGGCATCGCCAACGACTCAGACGGGGGGCAGGTCTGGGACTTGATCGTGTTTCCACCGAGCGCATGGTCCGAGCCGGTCTTCGGCACGGCGCACGTCAGCGCGAACACGCTCGTGGATGAGAGCCGGGCCGTTGCCCGGGCAGGCCAGTGGATGGAGCTGCAGGGCATCACGATCGGCCCCGACCAGTACGCGGCCGACGTCATCCGCCTGGACCAGCCCGTCCCCGTTGCGATCTCCGGCGAACTGCAATCGGCGGGCACGACTGCCTGGTGGACCATCGACGGGATGCCCGTCTGGTTGGGGAGCGACCGCCTGGCGCGCCTGGCTGACCAGGCAGCAGGCGATGTGATGATTCGGGGCGTGCGGTTGAATAACGGAGTGCTGTGGGCAGAGCGCATCACATCCACTGGGACCCTGATGCGGTAAGTATTGGCAATGGGAGGCGGCCAGCAGGCCGGTGACTATGGGGCCAGGCATTGCACATAACATCATCCGGTTGCTGCTTGCAGTCATACTGGCAGGCGGTATCCTCTCGGCGCGCTTGCCGGCCGCCCGCGCGGAGGCCGGCGTGACACCCTGGTCCATGCCCTTCGCGATCGCCACCGGGTTGCCTGACGCGGCCCGCCCCACCCTGGCCTACACGCCTGACGGCAGAGCCCACGCCCTGTGGGAATCCGAGGGCACCATCTACTACGCTGTGCGCGCGCCGGGCGCCGCCTGGACCGATGCCCACCGCGTAGCCGCAGGTCTTTCGCCGTCGCTGGCCCTGGACAGTCACGGCGTGCTCCACGCAGTCTTCACCAACCAGTTTCTCGGCAACTACGACATCTTCCACGTCACGCTGCGCGACACTGGGTGGTCACTGCCCACCAATGTCTCGCGCACCTACGGCGTCTCGGTGAACCCGGTCCTGGCCTCGGGACCGGATGGTTCGCTGTACGCGGCCTGGATGGACAACGCGCCCGGCTACTGGACGATTTACCTGGGGAACTGGCAGGGCGGCTTCTGGAGCAGCAACGCGATTCCCCATGCACGGGGGCAGTCGCCATCTATCGCCGTCACGCCTCAGGGTGTGGTCTTCGTGGCCTGGCAGGACCGGTTGCCCGCGCAGGAACAGCAGAATGGCCTGTTCGAGATCTACAGCAGCCAACAGATTGCGGGCGCCTGGACGCTCGCCATCAACATCTCAGATGAACCGGCCACGGATTCCATCGGCGCCCATGTCACCGTGACCCCCAACGGTTTCGGCCACATGACCTGGGTCGACGGGGGGGCGACGGTACGGTATGCATTTGGCAAGGAATATTACTGGCCCGACCCCGAGACCGTCGTGCAGGTCGCCGGGGCCGCGCGCGGCCCGCGGATTGCGGCCGTGAACGACACCCGTCTGCACATTGCCTGGGACGAGGGCGACCTCGTGCGCGTGTCCCACAAGGACAGCTTGGGCTGGGGCAAACCGGAAGTCATCCCGGCGGGCACGGGGACCTTAAAAGACGTGGCCTTGACGCCAACGAGGGGTGGGGGCGTGATGGTGGGCTGGGTGCAGGTCTACCAACCGGGGAATTTCAGCATCTTCGGCAGCAGCCAGGAGACCGAGGGGCCCTACAGGCTCTGGTTCCCCTTGCTCCTGCAGCCGTGATACGATGACGGGGTGACAAGGTGACCGGGTGAAGAGGTGAACAGGTGACGGGGTGAACAGGTGATGTGGACGGGCAGGGCCTCTCTCTTGTGGGCAAGGCCCGCTACAGTGGACAGAAGAGCCAACCCGCCATACAGCGTCCCCTGTTCACCCCGTCACCTGTTCACCTCTTCACCTCTTCACCCCGTCAGCGCGTCGCCTCCGGCGTCACCCACCGGCGATCCTCGAAAACCAGGCCACTGCGCAGCAGTTCCTGCCGGATCGTCTCCGCGCTGATGTCCGAGGTCATCCCCTGCTTCACCAGGTGCATCCGCAGACGCTGCAGCGACCAGGACTCAAACCCCAGCCCCAACTCCTGCGGGTCCGTGGTTGCCAGCCCCACAATGGCACGGCGCTGTTCCTCGGTGAACAGGCGCGGGCGGCCCGGCGAACGCCGCGGGAAGAGGCCGTTGACCCCCATCCGGTTGAAGCGGTGGATCCACTTGCGCACATTGATGGGATGGAGCCCCACCATGCGGCTGATCTCGTGGACGCCCATCCGCTGCGCCGACAGTTGGACGATGCGAGCCCGGCGGGCCAATTCAGGGTCGAGGCCGCGCAAGATTTCTTCCACCCGGCTGGTTTCCTCTGCTTTGAGAGTCCGAACATAAAGTGCCATCCAATAGCCTCCATTGCGGCATCACCCCCTATGGCTCCAGGGTGGACGCTGATGCGTGTGAATTGTCCTCAACAGTAATTACTACTCACTTAGACGATGGCCGCTACAAAAGGTCGCGCTGTTTTTCGCAGCAATTCGTAATTGCATAATGCCCGTGAACCCGCTATAATGGCACAATCTTCATGGGATTAGCCCATGCCCACTTATCCTCATTGGCCCATCACGGAGGTCCATAACCGCATGAAACGCCTGAACCCTGTGCCAAGCGACCTGGACATTGCCCAGGCAGCCGAGCTCAAGCCGATCGTTGACGTTGCCGCGAGTCTGGGCTTGGGCATAGATGACCTCGAAGCCTTTGGCAAGTACAAGGCCAAAGTGCACTTGGATGTCATCGAACGCTTCAAAGACCACCCATCCGGCAAGTATGTTGATGTGACAGCCATCACGCCGACCCCGCTGGGCGAAGGCAAGACGACCACCACGGTCGGCCTGACCCAGGGATTGGGCGTGCTGGGCAAAAAAGCCGTCTGCTGTATCCGCCAGCCATCCCAGGGTCCGACCTTCGGCATCAAGGGCGGCGCAGCCGGCGGCGGCTATTCGCAGATCATCCCGATGGAGGATTTCAACCTCCACCTGACCGGCGACATCCATGCCATTACCGCCGCGCATGACCTGATTGCCGCAGCCGTGGATGCCCGCATCCTGCACGAATCCGAGGTCCCGAGCCCGCAGGTCATGTTCGACCGGCTCTGCCCGCCCGACAAGACCGGCAAGCGCAGCTTCTCGCCTTCCATGCTCCGCCGTCTCACGAAGCTCGGCATCGATAAGACCGATCCGGAGGAGCTAACCCCCGCGGAACGCGAGCGGTTCGCAATGCTCAACATCGACCCCGACTCCATCACCTGGAACCGGGTCATCGACGTCTCCGACCGCTTCCTGCGCCGGATTCAGATTGGGTTGGGGCCGGAAGAAAAGGGCAAGACCCGCTACACGGGCTACGACATCACGGTTGCCTCGGAGATCATGGCGATCCTCGCCCTGACGACGGGGCTGGAGGACATGCGCGAGCGCATCGGGCATGCCGTCATCGGCACGAGCCGGGCCGGTGAGGCCGTCACGGTCGAGGACCTGGGTGTGGCAGGGGCCGCAACCGTCCTGATGAAGGATGCCATTCTGCCCAACCTGATGCAAACGCTCGAGGGCCAGCCGGCCTTCGTCCATGCCGGGCCGTTCGCCAACATCGCCCACGGCAATTCCTCGATCCTGGCCGACCAGATTGCGCTGAAGGTTGCGGATTACGTGGTGACGGAATCCGGCTTCGGTGCGGATATCGGCATGGAGAAATTCCTGGACATCAAGTGCCGCTACTCCGGGCTGGTGCCGGATGTGGTGGTGCTGGTTGCCACCGTGCGCGCGCTGAAGATGCACGGCGGCGGCCCGCGGGTCGTGGCGGGCAAGCCGCTGGCCTTCGAGTACACCGAGGAGAACCTGCCCCTGCTGGAAGCGGGCTGCGCCAACCTGGTTGCCCACATCGAGAACGTCCGGCGCTTTGGCCTCCCGGTTGTCGTCGCCATCAACCAGTTCAAGACCGACACGCCCGCGGAAATCGAGCTGATCCGGAAGGTATCCGTGGAAGCCGGGGCCGAGGATGCTGTGCTCTCGAACCACTGGGCCGAGGGCGGCGATGGGGCAGTCAAGCTGGCCGAGGCGGTTGTCAAGGCCTGTGAGAAGACCTCGGACTTCCAGTTCCTCTACCCGCTGGAGTGGAGCATCAAGGAAAAGATCGAGAAGATCGCCAAAGACATCTACGGCGCAGAGAGCGTGTCATACACGCCTGAGGCCGAGGCGAAGATCGCGCTGTACACGCGGCTGGGCTTCGACAAGCTGCCCATCTGCATGGCCAAGACGCATCTCAGCCTGTCGCACGACCCGGCACTCAAGGGCCGGCCGCAGGGCTACGTCTTCCCGATCCGTGACATCCGGGCCAGCGTGGGTGCAGGTTTCCTGTACCCGCTGTGCGGCGAAATGCGCACTATGCCCGGCCTGCCGACCCGGCCCGTGTTCTACGACGTGGACCTCGACCTGGAAACCGGTCGGGTGGTCGGCCTGTTCTAGGCGGTCGTCTCAGAAACCCGTCTTCGTGTGAAACTGCGGTTTCACCTGCGAAAACGGGTTTCTTCGTTGATTTGTCAAACCCTGCCGATTGGGGTATAATTCTGCTTGTCCTCCGAGGTGTCCAGGCGACCGCGTCGCATGACCTCGGAGGTCTGAGTGTTAGGAAATGCAGCCCAGGTTGGGCTTCCCAGGTGGGGGATGTACGATGCCGACTTATGAGTATGAATGTGAACAGTGTGGCGTGCGGTTCGAGCGCCTGCAGCGCATGACCGACCCGTCGCTGACCGAGTGCCCCGAATGCGCCGGTCACGTTCACCGCGTAATGCAACCGGTCGGGGTGATTTTCAAGGGCTCCGGCTTCTATGTAACGGACAACAAGGGCAAGTCGTCCACGGGCATTCCGGGCGGCAAGAAGAAGGAAGAGGAAGCACGGCCGGCGGAAACAAAGGCCGACACGAGCAAGGCCGCGCCCGAGACGAGCGGCAACGCTTCAGCGCCGGCGGGCGGCACGACCGCCAAGAAGACGGACTGAGAACCTACGTCCGGTATTATGTTGTGGGTAAGAGCGTGGAACCTGACAGGTTCCACGCTCTTTTTTGACCTCACCCCACTGCCGGCGCGTCGTCCTCGCGCGCGGCCAGCTCGTCATCCACAAAGATCGACTCGCCGGGTGCTGGGGGCGGTGCAGCCGGCTCGACCGGCTCTACGGCTACGACCGGCGGTACGGCGCCCGTCAGACGGCGGTAGACCTCCGCATACAGCGTGTGCCGGAAGGTCACCAGAAAGCTGTTTACCACCAAGGACAGCACCACCGACACCAGTCCGATGACGATCAGCCAGCCGGCCTGCAGCGGCGGCATCTCGAGCTGGCCGTCCCGCATGAAGTTATCCAGGGCCGCGCTCCATTCCGTCATCCACGTGCCCATCCACGGCAGCGTCAACGGCAGCGTGACGGCCTGGATGATTGCATTCAGCACGACCGTCAGCAGCGTCAGCAACAGCCAGAAGATGAGCATCGTGCCCAGGTTGCTCACCGTCAGCCGCCAGCCCTCGCGGACCGCCGCGGCGAAGCTGCGGCCGCCGACCACCGCCGATTGGTACATTAGCGGCGGGAAGATGGCCGTGAAGACGACCAGCAGCAGGCCGATCAACACGGCCGAGCAGAGGAAGGCGAACAACAGGAGGGCCAGGAAGACGCCCCAGCCTTCGCTTCCGCTGGTGGCCACTGCCGTAAACATGAGCACCGCGAAGCCGGTCGATACGCCGCAGCCCAGTATAAACGGCACGATGCCCCACACCAGGTCCAACAGGAACACATAGACCGCCCTGCCGACGCCCGCGCCCACGCCGCGGCTCGTGTCGGTCTCTCCGCCGGCCCAGGCAATCGCGGCCTCGTGCATGATCGCGCCGCGCATGACCAGGCTGACGATGTAGCCGACGAGGCCGAACAGGATGAGCAGGGACAGCCCGATCCAGAGGTTGCTCAGGCTGGCCATGAGGTTGACGCCGAAGCCACGCGGCAGCCTGTCCGGGTTCTCCATCATCCGCGGCAGCATGCTCATGTAGTCGCCCTGCATGCGGATTCCGAAGAGCTGGTAGATGCCCAGTCCGACGCTGCTCAACAGCGTGGCGAGCAGGCCGAAAAGCCACAGCTTCTTGTGCTGCCAGATCTGGCGGAACGTGCCGACGAAGATCTCACCATATGACATAGTGCCTCCTTGTCGCGTGACGCGCGGCGCCATCGAGTATAGCACAGCTAACCATTTTGACAACGCTGTGCGCTGGTGCTAACCTTGCGCAGCCATGTTCGATTTCACCCTCCTTTCGCAGGATAGCACGACTTCCGCGCGCCGCGCCACCTTCACGACGCCGCATGGTACGCTGCAGACGCCGGTCTTTGCGCCCGTCGGCACGCAGGCTACGGTCAAGACGCTGACCCCGCGTGACCTGGAGCAATTGGGCGCGACACTGGTGCTGTCCAACACCTACCACCTGTATCTCCGGCCCGGCACTGCGCTCGTGCGCGACTCCGGCGGCCTGCACGGCTTCATGCGCTGGCCCCACCCCATGCTCACCGACTCGGGCGGCTTCCAGGTGTTCAGCCTCGCGCAGATGCGCAAGGTGGATGCGGATGGCGTCACCTTCCGCTCGCACATCGACGGCAGCCTGCACCGCTTCACGCCGGAAAGCTCCATCGCCGCACAGGAGGACCTGGGCGCGGACATCGTCATGTGCTTCGACGAGTGCCCGGAGCCGCTGGACCGCCGTTACAACGAGCAGGCAATGGCCCGCACGCACGCCTGGGCCGCACGCTGCCAGGCCGCTCACCGCCGCCCCGACCAGGCGCTCTTCGGCATCGTACAGGGCGGCATCTTCGCAGACCTGCGTATTGAGAGCGCCCGTGTCCTGCGGACCCTGGACTTTCCCGGCTATGCCATCGGCGGCCTGAGCGTGGGCGAGACAAAGGCGGAGATGTACGCGACGCTGGATGCGGTCGTGCCGGAGCTGCCGGCCGATAGGCCGCGCTACCTGATGGGCGTCGGCGCGCCGGAGGACATCGTGGAGGGCGTTGCGCGCGGCATCGACATCTTCGACTGCGTGCTGCCGACGCGCACTGCCCGCAACGGGGGCCTGCTCACACGGCGCGGCCGCCTGAACCTCATCAACAGCCGCTATGCCGCCGACCCGCTGCCGGTCGAGCCGGGCTGCACATGCTACACCTGCCAGAACTTCAGCCGCGCATATCTGCGCCACCTGTTCAAGGCGCGCGAGATCCTCGGCCTGCACCTGGCGACCGTGCACAACGTCCACTTCATGCTGCGGCTGATGGAAGAGATTCGCGGGCACATATCCGGCGGCACGTTCCCCGCGTTCCGGACTGCGTTCCTGGCCGAATACGCCCTGCCCGACCAGGCCGTGCGCCACGCGCAGCACGAGGCACGGCTGAAGAGTCGCAAGATTGAACCGCCAAGGCGCGAAGAACGCAAAGCCGAAAAGTGATGAGAGCTTGGCGCACTTCGCGTCTTCGCGGTTCCATGTAGAGAAAGGCACGCGATGAACCTAATTCAGGGCATCATCCTCGGCATCATCCAGGGTCTCACCGAGTTCATCCCGGTCAGCAGCTCCGGCCACCTTGTGCTGGTGCCGTGGGCGCTCAACTGGCCTGCCCCCGGCCTGCTGTTCGACACGATGGTGCACTGGGGCACGCTGCTGGCCGTCATCACCTATTTCTGGCGCGACTGGCTGGCTGTCATCCGAGGGTTCTTCGCCAGCCTGACGGTGCGGGGCCCGTGGAACGCCGAACCCGGAGGGCGGCTGGCTGCGACCGACAGCCGCCTTGCCTGGGGCATCATCCTGGGCACGCTGCCCGCCGTCGTTCTCGGCGTCCTGTTCGATGAGTTCTTCGAGAGCCTGTTCGGCACGCCGGTGGCCGTCGCCGCCTTCCTGTTTGTAACCGCCCTCATCCTGATTGTCAGCGAGCGGTTGGGGCAGCGCACGCGCGGGCTGGCCTCGCTCAAGATTCCGGATGCTCTGGCCATCGGTATGGGCCAGGCGCTCGCGATTGCGCCGGGCATCAGCCGGTCGGGTGCAACCATTGCGACCGGCCTGGCTCGCGGGCTGACGCGCGAGGCCGCCGCACGCTTCAGCTTCATGCTGTCCGCCCCCATTATCGCCGGTGCGGGGTCGCAGCAACTGCTCAAGGTGCTGCTGAACCACGAGCCCGCGCCCGACCTGTCCGTTGTGATCGGCGGCTTTCTGGCCGCCGCAATTTCCGGCTACCTGTGCATCCGCTACCTGCTGGCCTACCTGCGGCAGGGCAAGCTGTATGTGTTCGCTGCCTACTGCGTCATCGCCGGGACCGCAGCCCTGCTGCTCGCAGCGGTGCGGTAGGGGGCCGGGGGGTGAGGCCGATAAAGAGTCCCAAAATGCGTCGCCTTAGCCTGCTTGTCCTGCTCCTGCTCACCCTCACTGCGTGTACAGCGCGCGGCGTGGCCACACCCGCGCCCGCAGCCCTGCGCATTGCAGGCTCCACGAGCATGAGCGCCGCGCTCAACGAACTGGCGGCGGCATACCAGGCGCGCCAGCCGCACGTCCTGGTGGATGTGCGCGGGGGCGGGTCGAGTGCGGGGGTCGCGGAGCTGCGCCGCGGCGCAGTGGATCTCGCGGCCGTCGCCTGGCTGGCGCCGGATGCAGCCGCACCCGACGGCCTGAATGCCGTGCCGGTGGGCCGCGATGCCGTGGCAGTCATCGTCCATCCCGAGAACCCGGTTTCCGGCCTGACCATCCTGCAGCTCCGTGCGCTCTATCGCGGGGAGACGCTCGACTGGGCCGCGCTGGGCGGCGACAGCAGCGAGCCGCTGCTCGTCAGCCGCGAGGATGGCTCCGGCACGCGGGCCGCCTTTGAGGCGCTGGTGATGGGCGGCGATCGGGTGACGCTCAACGCCATCGTGATGCCGAATACAGCAGCAGTGGTCGATTATGTCGCCCGTCACCGAACTGCCGTCGGCTACGTGAGCGCAACTGCCCTGGCCGAGGGTGTCCGTGCGGTTCCGGTGGAGGGGGTCGCGGCCGCCGCAACCAGCGAAGCCTATCACCTGTTGCGCACGCTCTACCTCTATATGCCCGCCAGACCCTCGACAGAGGCCCGTGCATTCGTCGACTTCGTGCTTGGCCCTGCTGGTCAGACCATCATCGCCCGCCACCACGCTGCCATCAGGTGAACAGAGATGCACGCCACCGCGTGCAATCCCCCCAGCCCAAAAACCTTCAGGCCGAATTTGCATTCTGCATGGTCCTCCATATAATACTTAACCATCTAATCTTATACAGGTGAAGTAATGATAGTCGATGACCAACCGAGACTCGGCCGGCTTATGGCGCACGTCTGCCGCCTGCATCACACGCGCGCCGATCAGCTCATGGACCAGATCGGCCTGTACCGGGGACAGGCCTTTCTGCTGATGAATCTTTCAGAACAGGACAACATGACCCACTCGGAGATTGCCGAACGGCTGAAAATCTCGCCTGCCGCGGCAACCAAGGTCATCAAGCGCATGGAGCAGGAAGGCTACCTGGAGCGGCGGGCGGACACGAGCGACGAGCGCATCTCACGGGTCTATCTGCGCGACAAGGGCCGGGCGCTCATCGCCCAGATCCACGAGGCGTTCGGGGAGTTGGAGCGTGTGCTGCTCGAAGGGCTGTCAGAAGTCGAGATTCAGCAGATGCGGACAACGCTCACCCGGATGCAGACGAATCTTGAGCAGAACCGCACCATCGAACCCGCCGCTGCGGGGCTTGTGGCAGAGTCCGTGGTCAAGGAGCAAATGTGATTAAGAAACTCGCTCCCTTCGTAGGCCAATACCGCAAATATGTTTTCCTGACGCCGATCTTCATCCTCATCGATGTGCTGGCGGAGCTGAGCATGCCCCTGCTGATGTCGCGCATCGTGGATACCGGCATTGTCACCCAGGACGTCAACTATATCGTGCGGATTGGCGGTTTGATGGTCCTGCTGGCGCTCATTGGCATCGTGTCAGGCACCATCTTCATGCGGTTGTCGATTGTGGGCAGCATGGGGTTTGGCGCCAACCTGCGCGACGCGCTGTTCGCCAAAGTCCAGGAATTCTCGTTCACGAATATCGACCGCTTCAATACAGCCTCGCTGGTAACCCGCCTGACCAACGACGTGAACAACCTGCAGATGACGTTCATGATGGCGCTGCGCATGTTGTTCCGCTCGCCGCTCATGCTGGTCATCGCCTTCCTCCTGGCGTTCAACATCAACAGGGAACTCTCCGTAGTGCTGGGTGTGGCGCTGCCGATCCTGGCGGTGGGCGTCGGGCTCATCCTGCGCACAGCCGTCCGGCGCTTCGCCATCGTGCAGGAGCGCATCGACGCCATCAACAGCACTCTGCAGGAGAACCTCATTGGCCAGCGGGTCGTCAAGGCCTTCGTCCGGGCGGACTACGAGACCAACGAATTCCAGAAGGACAACGATGCGCTGACCCAAGCCTTCATCAACGCGGTCAGCATCGCCATCCTTAACTTTCCGCTGATGATGCTCGTCATGAACGGCGCGACGCTGGTCATTCTCTGGCAGGGCGGGCACATGGTCTTTGGGGGCACGCTGGGCGCCGGTGAGTTGATCAGCTTCATCAGCTATGTGACGCAGATTCTCTTCAGCATCATGATGGTTTCCTTTGTCTTCGTGATGTCCGCACGTGCGAAGGCCAGCGGCGAGCGCGTGCTTGAGGTCATGGAGACAAGCGTGGACATCATGGACTCCGTGGACCTCTCGGCCGGGGTGCCGCGGCCGCAGGTCACGCGGGGCAAAGTCGAATTCCGGGATGTCACCTTCAAGTACAGCCGCACCGACACGGGCGAGGACGTCCTCAAAGACATCACCTTTACCGTCCAACCCGGCGAGGTGGTCGGCGTCATCGGTGGGACAGGCACGGGCAAGTCTACCTTGGTCAACCTCATCCCCCGGCTCTACGACGTGACCGAGGGAGCCGTGCTGGTGGACGATATCGACGTGCGCGACTTCGCGCTGGAGGACCTGCGGGAGGGCATCGGCGTCGTGCTGCAGCAGAATACGCTGTTCTCCGGAACCATCCGCGATAACCTCCTGTGGGGCCGGGCGGATGCGACGCAGACGGAGCTCGAAACTGCAACCCGCGATGCGCAGGCACATGACTACATCATGTCCTTCCCCGACGGTTACGATACCGAGTTGGGGCAGGGCGGCGTGAACCTGTCGGGCGGGCAGAAACAGCGGCTTACCATTGCCCGCGCCATCGTCAAGAATCCGAAGATTCTGATCCTGGATGACAGCACCAGCGCAGTAGATTCCGCCACAGAGGCGCGCATCCGGGAAGCCTTCTACCGCAACCTGGCGCAGACGACGGTCTTTGTCATTGCGCAGCGACTCAGCTCGGTGCGAGACGCCGATAAGATCATCGTGCTCGATGACGGCAAAATTGTGGGCATCGGTGACCACCGCACGCTGCTGGCAACGAATGCGGTCTATCAGGAGATCCACCAATCGCAGCAGGAAGGGGTGCTGGCGCAATGACGGAAGCACGCAAAACCGATACTCGCAAACCACCGATGCCAGCCGGCGGCGGCCGGCCCCCTCAGGGCGGCCCCGGCCACGGTCCGGGCGGCTTCCGTGGCGGCTTTCAGAAGCCGAAGGATGCCCGCAAGGTCATTTTGCGTCTCCTGGGCTATCTCAAGCGGCGCAGCCTGCTACTCCTGGTCGTGATGTTCCTGATGCTGGTCGGCACGGCCAGCAGCCTGGCCAGCAACTACCTGCTGAAGCCGATCATCAATGACTACATCCTGCCGGGCGATTTCAGCGGGCTGTTCGGCATGCTGGGCGTGCTGGCCGTGATTGCTCTGCTGGGGGTCGCCGCCACCTACGGCCAACAGCGCATCATGGTTCAGGTGGCTCAGCGAACCACCAACACTATGCGCCGCGACCTGTTCGCTAAGATGCAGAGCCTGCCGCTGCGCTACTTCGACGGCCGCACGCACGGCGAGCTCATGAGCCGCTACACCAATGACGTGGACACCCTGCAGATGGCGCTGGAGCAGAGCCTCGTGCAACTGGTCTCCAGTGCGGTGACCTTCGTCGGCGCCGCCATCATGATGATTATACTCAGCCCGATCCTCTCGCTCGTGACCGGCGGGGTGATCGTCGTCATGGTCATCGTCATGCGCGTCCTGACCGACCGCAGCCGCAAGAATTTCCTGGCGCAGCAGCGCAACCTGGGCATCGTGAACGGTTACATCGAGGAGATGGTCGAAGGGCTGAAGGTCATCAAGGTCTTCAACTATGAACGGCCGGCCATCGCAGGCTTCAAGGAACGGAACGAGACCTATCGCGTGGCCGCCACGGATGCCAACTTCTATGCGTCTGTCATGTTCCCGGTCATGGGCAATCTCAACAACATTGCCTATGCCGCCACGGCGATGGTCGGCGGGTTGCTGTCCGTCTGGGGCCGTTTCGATATCGGTTCGTTGGCTGCATTCCTCCAGTATTCCCGGCAGGTCGGCTTCCCGGTCCAGCAGATTGCCAACCAGTTCAACGCGGTCATGTCGGCGCTCGCGGGCGCGGAGCGGGTCTTCGAAGTGATGGACGAGCAGTCCGAAGTCGACGAAGGCCAGGTCGTCATCGTTGGGACGACGAAGCTGGCAGATGGCAGCTTCGAGGTCAACCGCAACGGCGACCGCCCCACGCACTGGGCCTGGAAGGTGCCCCAGCCCGACGGTTCGGTGCAGTATGTCGAGTTGCGCGGGGATGTGCGCTTCCACAATGTCACGTTCGGGTACGAGCCGGACCAGGTCGTGTTGCGCAACGTCTCGCTCTACGCCAAGCCGGGCCAGAAGATTGCCTTTGTCGGCTCCACCGGCGCAGGCAAGACCACCATCACCAACCTCATCAACCGGTTCTACGAGATTCAGGAGGGCAGCATCACGTTTGACGGCATCGACATCCGGCAGATCCACAAGGATTGCCTGCGCGATTCCATCGGCATCGTGCTGCAAGACACCCACCTGTTCACCGGCACGGTGATGGACAACATCCGCTACGGCCGGCTGGACGCCACCGACGAGGAGTGCATCGAGGCGGCCAAGAGCGCCAATGCGCACTCGTTCATCAGGCGGCTGCCGCAGGGATATCAGACGGTCATCACGGGTGACGGTGCGAATCTCTCCCAGGGCCAGCGCCAGCTCCTGGCCATCGCGCGCACTGCAGTCTCGGACCCGCCGGTGATGATCCTGGACGAAGCGACCAGCTCCATCGACACGCGCACGGAGCGGCACATCGAGCTGGGCATGGACACGCTGATGAAAGATCGCACGGTGTTCGTCATCGCGCACCGGCTCTCGACCGTCCGCAATTCCGACGCCATCATCGTGATCGAAGGCGGCGAGATCATCGAGCGCGGGGACCATGACGACCTGCTGGTCCAGCGCGGCCGCTATTACCAGTTGTATACGGGACAGTTCGAGCTGAACTAAACTCACCCAGGGTGGAACCCACACCCAATCGGACCGCCGATCACCAGGTCGTCCCCGCGGGTTTCACCCTGGCATCAGTCTCGAAGGCCTTGAATCGACCGTCGTGATTAACTTGCATTTCTTGGGACACTATGGTAAACTCAGTCCATTGTTAGCCTTCAGGCACCGTGATTTCGAGGAAGTGGGGACAACCCCACTTTCTTTGTTATCCGGGGCCAGCAATGCAGGATGAAACAGGAGTAAACTAAGGGATGAGAAGCGAGCTGATCATGGCTATCAACCAGATCTGCGCCGAGAAGGACTTGCCGCGCGATGTGATTCTGGGGGCCATCGAGGAAGCCCTGGTTCATGCCTACCGGCGGAACTACGCGAACAACAACGCGGTCGTACAGGTCCAGGTTGACCCGCTGACCGGGGATTTGCGCGTCTTCTGTGAGAAGACAGTCGTTGAGCCCGTGGAGGACCCCAGCGTTGAGATCGGGTTGAAGGAAGCGCAGAAGATCGATCCGGAGGCTGAGCTGGGCGGCACGGTCCTTGATCCGCGCGAACCGGGCGACTTCGGCCGGATTGCCGCGCAGACTGCCAAGCAAGTCATCCTGCAGCGCATCCACGAAGCCGAGCGTGACGCGCTCTACGATCATTTCCACCAGCGCGAGGGCGAGCTGATCACCGGCGCCGTGCAAGCCATCGACTACCGCAGCAACCAGGTGACCATCACGCTGGGCAAGAAAGCGGAAGGCATCCTGGCCGCTGAAGACCAGCTGCCGAACGACCGGTATCGCATCGGCCAGAACGTCCGCACGCTGTTGGCGGAGGTTAGCAAGGGCACGCGCGGCCCGCAGATTCGGCTGTCACGCACGCATCGCAATATGCTGCGCCGCCTGCTCGAACGCGAAATTCCGGAAATCTACAGCGGGACCGTCGAAATCAAGAGCATCGCGCGTGAGCCGGGCCAACGCTCCAAGGTTGCGGTGGCCGCCAGCCAGCCGGGCGTGGACCCGGTCGGTTCCTGTGTCGGCCTGCGCGGAACGCGGATTCAAAATATCGTCGATGAGTTGATGGGCGAGAAGATCGACGTGGTGGAGTGGTCGAGCGATATCCGCCAGTTCATCAGCAACGCGCTCAGCCCCGCGCGGCCGAGTGACACCATTCTGCTGGAAGACGGCGACGTGCGCACTGCGATTGTCGTGGTTCCCGACCGGCAGCTCTCGCTCGCTATCGGCAAAGAGGGCCAGAATGCGCGGTTGGCCGCCAAACTGACCGGCTGGCGCATCGACATCAAGAGCGAAACGGAAGCCGCCACCGAAGGCCTGGCCGAAATCAAGCGCCAGCAGCTCCAGGTGATGAAGCAGCGGTCGCTGGAACAGAAAGCCGCTGCCCTGCCCGGCACCGACGATCTGCTGAGCCGTGCCGAATGGCTGCTGCGCGAGCGCGACAAGACCGCGGTGACGCTGGAACAGGCGGCGAAGATGCTGGCCGATGCCGAGGCGCTGAAGGACGACACCGAAATCGTCGAGTTGCCCATTGAAGTCGCAGCCGAAGCCGTTCCTGCAGAAGGCAGCACCGATGAGGTCGCCGCCGAGCCGGAGACGCCTGTAACCGCGGAAGCCGGGGAGCCGGGTGCGGTTGCCGCCGATGCGGTTGCCGCCGATGCGGTTGCCGCCGATGCGGTTGCCGCTGATGCGGTTGCCGCTGAAGCAGTCGAGGCGCCGGTCGAGGCCATGGAGCAGCTCGTCGAGGGCGAGTACGTGGCCGAGTTCGAAGCGGGTGACCTCGAAGACGGTGAAGAGGGCGAGGAAGGCGGCGAGGGCGCGAAGAAGCCGGCCAAGCGCAGCAAGAAGACGGATAAGAAGCGCGAGCTCGTCTTCGACGAGAACATTGGGGCCGTGGTGGCCCGCAAGAAGCGCAAGCCGACGCGCGGCGGCGGTTGGGGCGACTTCGAGGACTATTGAGTTGAAAGCTAAGGGTCCCCGGCCCAAGCACGTGCCGGTGCGCACCTGCGTCGTATGTCGCCAGGAACGCGGAAAACGTGAACTGGTGCGCATCGTGCGCACACCCGATGAGACGGTGCGCATTGATCCGACCGGCAAGCTGGCCGGCCGGGGAGCCTATCTCTGCCGAGCGCGAGCCTGCTGGGAACAAGCCCTGCAGGGCCAGCGGCTCGGCGCCGCACTCAAGACAAGCTTGAGCGCGGCAGATCTGGCAGAGTTGCAAGCCTATGCCGCTACGCTGCCGGAAGTCGTGGAAAATCGGTAACAGGAGTTTTCTCATGCTGGCCACATGGCCGGAGCCAAAGGCCCATTTTGGGCAGATGTATGTCGCGGCGTTGAGGCCGGAGCGATGCGAGGTTGGGAATATGAAGTAGGGATGCGTTCGAAGGGTAGCCAGGCGCTGCCCACGCTCATACACCCCTTCCTCACACTTTCCTCGCTCCACTCCCCTCAAACCGGTGGTCGTTCAGGTTTACCTGTCCGTTGGCGCACGTGCGCCGGTGACATCCTGTCCGGCTGCCGTAGAGTCACCAGGTCACATCCTGGGCGCTGAACAGCCTGACCGGTCGGTCGGTCCAATTTCAGCGTCCTCTAGCGGCATTATCGAAGCTCCCTGGCCTACGCCGGCTTTCAGGAGGTATCAACATGGCTAAGGACAATCCGAAGGGCGATCAGACGAGCACGCAGCAGGATACGCGCGCGCCGCGCCAGAATAATACCCCGGTGGCAGACCAGCCGCGCGGGGGCAATCCCAACGGTGGAACCGGGGCGCGTCAGGGCCAGCCCAACCGGCCGGCCGGAGAACAGGCCAAGAACGAGTCCGGCAGCCCTGCCGCACCGCGTCAGCCCCGCCAGCCCGCCACGGCAAAGCCGACCGGGCCTGCGCCCACGCGTCCGACGACACCCCCCGGCAGTGCGGCCGACCCGAACCGCCGCGGCGGCGCGCCCGGCTTCCGCAACCAGCCAGCCGGTCGCGGGCGCAATGAGCCCGAGAATCCGGATGAGGTCTTCAATCAGCGCGTGTTTGACCCCACCGTCTCAGACACGGTCGTGCCGCAGCCAGGCGGTGCGCGGCCGGCTGCTAACCGCGGCCGCACCGACCGCCCCTTCAACAACGCGCCGGCCCGACCATCGGGCGGCGGTGGTGGCGGTGGCGGTGGCGCAGGCAGCAGCAGTGGCGGTGGCGCCCGACCCGGCGGCACTGACCAGCGCCGTTCATCGGGCTACCAGGGCAGGTCGTCGCAGCCTGGCCGGGGCAAGGGCAACCAGGGCCGCCGGAAGCAGTCCAACGGCACGCGGAGCGCCGATGCGGGTGTGCCGAGGCTCACCACCGTTGAGGCGCCGCGCACGCCCGCGGGCGCGGCCGGCCCGATCAGCGAGATTATCATCCCGAACACAATTACGGTGCGCGAGCTGGCAGACAAGATGCACCGCAGCCCTATCGAGGTCATCAAGACCCTGATGAACTACGGCATGATGGTGCCCATTACGGAATCCATCGACTTCGATACCGCCCAGCTCATCGGCGAGGAACTCGGCGTCACCGTCAAAAGCGAGATAGCGCCGGAGCCGGAAGTCCCGGCGACGCCGGAGGAAGCGCCTAAGACGTTGCGCCAGCGCATCATGGCCGCGGAGAAAGAAGAGGACCTCGTCCTCCGCCCGCCCGTTGTCACGGTCCTGGGCCACGTCGACCACGGCAAGACGACACTGCTGGATGCCATCCGCGAGGCGCGGGTTGTCGAAGGCGAGGCCGGCGGCATCACCCAGCACATCGGCGCGTACCAGGTCGAATGGCACGATCGCAAGATCACCTTCCTCGACACGCCGGGCCATGAGGCCTTCACGGCCATGCGCGCACGCGGCGCTATGGTAACAGACATCGCCGTGCTGGTGGTAGCCGCGGATGACGGCGTCATGCCGCAGACGAAGGAAGCCATCAACCACGCCAAGGCGGCCCAGGTGCCCATCGTCGTGGCGCTCAACAAGGTGGACAAGCCGCAGGCCAATGCCGATCGTGTCAAGCAGGAGCTCGCGGACAACGGCGTGCTCATCGAGGAGTACGGCGGCGACGTGATGTGCGTTCCCGTGTCGGCCAAGATGCGCCGCGGCATCGGCGACTTGCTCGAGAGCATCGTGCTGGCCGCGGACATCGACCCGCTGCGCGCCAACCCGAAGGCCGAAGGCACCGGCACGGTCATCGAGAGCCGCCTGGACAAGACCCGCGGGCCGATGGCGACGTTGCTGGTGCAGAACGGGACGCTGCGCCAGGGCGACAGCATTGTGACCGGGGAAACATACGCCAAAATCCGCGCCATGTATGATGACAAAGGCCAGCCGATTACGGAGGCCGCGCCCTCGACGCCGGTGCAGATTCTCGGCTTTGACGATGTGCCGGTCGCAGGCACGACCTTTACCGTCGTGGCGGACGATCGCACCGCACGCAACTTGGCCGGCGAACGGCAGGCCGAGCGCCGCGCCACTGCATCGCAGACGACCGCCCCGGCCATGACGCTGGAAAGCATCTTTGCACAGGCGCAAAGCGGCCAGGTGAAGGAACTCAACCTGATCCTGAAGGCTGACGTGCAGGGGTCCATCGAGCCGATTGTCAACTCGCTGGAGCGGCTGGGCGACGAGAAGCTGAAGGTCAAGATCCTTCACCAGGCCACCGGCAACATCACCGAAGGCGACGTGATGCTGGCCGTCGCATCGGGTGCTATCATCCTGGGCTTCTCGGTCAATGTGGAGCCTGCGGCGCAGCGCCTGGCGGAAAACGAAGGCGTGGATATCCGCCAGTACAACATCATCTATAACATCATCGAGGACGTGCAGAAGGCACTCACAGGCCTGCTGGAGCCGGTGTATCGCGAAGTCATCACCGGACACGCCGAGGTGCGCCAGGTCTTCCGGGTGACGAAGGTCGGCAAGGTGGCCGGCTCCTACATCACCGATGGCGAAATCCACCGCAACTCGCTCGTGCGCCTCAAGCGCGGCGGCGAAGTGCTGGTCGAGGATCGCATCGCGACCCTGCGCCGCTTCCAGGAAGATGTGCCTGAAGTCAAGACCGGCTTCGAATGTGGCATCAACCTCAACAACTTCAACGACTTTGAGGTGGGCGACATTCTGGAGGCCTACAAGAAGGAACGTGTAAGTTAAGCCATGGTTAGCCGTCGTCAGGAACGCATCGCTGACCTGCTGCGCGAGGAATTGGGGCTAATGATCAGCGCCGAACTGACCGACCCGCGGCTGGAAGATGCGATGCTTGCCGTCACCGATGTGCAGGTCTCAGCCGACCTGCACACGGCGCATGTCTACGTGGAACACGCTCTGGGCGATGCACAATCGCGGCAGGTGCTGACCGCGCTGGCGAATGCCCAGAGTTACTTGCGCCGTGCGCTGGTCGAGAATCTGGACCTGCGCTTCGTGCCCGATTTGTTCTTTCATATCGACATGACCGAGCGCCGCGCCCAGCACATCGATGCGCTGCTGGATACCATCGTGCAGACGAGCACGGCGCCGTCCGACCAGGAACAACATGCCGACGCCAGCGAATCCGACCGCAGCGCGACCGACCGCGGCGGACAACCAGAACACGCCGCTGACTGAGATTGCCGGCTACCTGCGCCGCGCGCGGCGCGTGCTGGCAATGTGTCATATCCACCCCGATGGCGACGCCATCGGCTCGCTGCTGGCGCTCGGATGGCTGCTCAAAGCCCTGCCCGAGCCGCCGGCAGCAACCCTCGCGTGCGCCGACCCCGTCCCACCCGTCCTGCAGTTCCTGCCGGGTGTGGATGGGGTCACCGGCGTGCCGCCCCCCGGCCCATGGGATGTCGTCATCTCGCTCGATGCGAGCGACGCGGCACGGCTCGGCAGCATCTACCAGCCGGCGCTCTACCCGCCCGCGCCGGTCGTCGTCCTTGACCACCACATCACCAACCTCCGCTTCGGCACGCTCAACTATGTGGACCCCACCGCAGCCGCAACCGCGCAGCTCGTCCTGCGGTTGGCCGATGCGTTAGGCGTCCCTGTGGGGGCTGAGGCGGCCCTCTGCCTGATGACCGGTCTGGTCACCGATACGCTGGCCTTCCGCACAAGCAACGTCGATGCCGCAGTGCTGGTCGACGCGAGCCGGCTGGCCGGTTACGGCATCAGCATCGCGGACCTCGTGCAGCGCACGCTCAGCGACCAGCCGGCCGCCATACTGCGGCTCTGGGGGCTGGCGCTCAGCGAGTTACGGCTGGAGGACGGCGTGGTCTGGACGATTGTGACGCGGGCCATGCGTGCGGCCGCCGGCGTCACGAGCGAAGAAGACGGCAAGCTGGTCAGCCAGCTCATCAACGCATCTGAGGCACGCGCCGCCGTGCTGTTCAACGAGCAACCGGATGGCGAGGTCGAGGTGGACCTGCGCGCGCGGCCCGGTTACGACATTGCGCAGGTGGCGCTCAGCCTGGGCGGCGGGGGGCATCCCCAGGCCGCGGGCTGCACGTTACCCGGCACATGGATGGCAGTCAAGGAGCGTGTCCTGCCGCTTGTAAGCGCAGCGGTGGCAGACAGCCGCTCTCACTGAATCGGCAGATCGAAGGCATAAGAACGTTGAACGGCATCCTTAACATCAACAAGCCCGCGGGCTGGACATCGCATGATGTGGTGGCGTGGGTACGCCGCGTCCTCAAGGTCAAGCGCGTCGGTCACGCCGGCACGCTCGATCCGCTGGCTACCGGCGTATTGCTGGTCTGTGTGGGCCAGGCGACCCGCGTGGCCGAATATCTGATGGCATCTTCCAAGACCTATCGGGCCGCAGCCCGCCTTGGCATCACCACCGATACATATGATACGGACGGCGAAATCGTGGCCACACACCCCGTGCCGGAGCTATCGGCCGGCGACCTGCGGTCTGCGCTGGCGTCCTTCACCGGCGACATCCTGCAGACCCCGCCCGCCTATTCGGCTATCAAGCAGGACGGCGTGCCGCTGCACCGCCGCGCGCGCCGCGGCGAGACCGTGCAGCCTGCCCCGCGGCCCGTGCGCATCCAGAGCATCGAGGTCCTCACCTGGCAGCTGCCCGACGTCGCGCTGGAAGTCGTCTGCGACCCCGGCACGTACATCCGCAGTCTCGTCCATGACCTCGGCCAGACGCTCGGCTGCGGCGCGACCATGACCGCGCTGCAGCGCACGCGCAGCGGGCGCTTCCACGTCGCAGATGCGCTTGACCTCGACACGGTGGCCCAGGCCGCAGCCAACGGCGACATAGAGCCCCACCTGCACCCGCTCAGCGCGGCGCTCGGCCATCTGACGCCGGTCGAAATCTCCGCAGATGCAGAGCGGCAACTGCGCTTCGGCCAGGCGATTCCGTGCGGCGCGCCGCCGGCAACCGCCACCGGCTATGCCATCAACCCGGCAGGCGAAGTGACCGCCATCCTGACCTACGCCGAGCAGAGCGGCACCTGGCGGCCGGAGAAGGTCTTCGCCAGCGAGAGCGACGGCGCGGCATAATGGACACGCACCTGGGCTTTCCGCAAGCGCCCTTCGAGCAGCCGGTGTTCCTGACCATCGGGAACTTCGACGGCGTCCACCGCGGTCACCAGATGCTCGTGACGGACCTGGCGCGGGCAGCTCATGCGGCAGGGGGGCTGGCAGGGTTGCTCACGTTCGAACCGCACCCGCTGGCTGTGTTGCGTCCCAACGTGCGGGTGCTCCGGCTGACCTCGAACGAGGAACGCGCCGAAGTGCTGGCTGCGCTGGGCCTCGACTTTGTGATCGTCCTCCCCTTCACCCTGGAGACTGCCGCCACACCCGCGGCCGACTTCATGCAGCAGCTAACGCGGCATCTGCCGCTGCGCGAGCTGTGGGTCGGCCCTGACTTTGCGTTGGGACGCGGCCGCGAGGGGAACGCAACGCGGTTGGCGGAACTGGGGCAGGCGCTCGGCTATCGCGTACACGTGGTCCCGCCGTATGACTGGCAGGGCGAGCCGGTGCGCAGCAGCCGCGTGCGCAGCCTGTTGTCGGACGAGGGCGCTGTAGAGGCGGCAGCCGGCCTGCTGGGTCGCCCATACCAGGTCTGGGGTGAGATCGTGCAGGGTGCACAGCGGGGACGCACGCTCGGCTTCCCGACCGCAAACCTGGCACTGCCCGATGACCGGCTCGTGCCCGCACACGGTGTGTATGCCTGCTGGGCGTGGCACGACGATGGCGCTGCGCTTACAGGCTATCCTGCGGTCGTCAACATCGGCGTGCGGCCCAGCTTCGACAACGGCCAACCCTCCATCGAGGCTTACCTGCTCGACTACGACGGCGACCTGTACGGCGAGACGGTCGGGCTGAGCTTCATCCGGCGGCTGCGCGGGGAGCAGCGCTTCAGCGACATCGCGGCCCTGGTCGCGCAGATTCGCACGGACGCGGATGCCGCGCGGCAGGTGCTGGCTGATCCCCCGACGCACGCCGACCCGCCAGGCAGCGGCGCGTGGCAGGAGTTGATCCACACGGCGGACTGGGCCATCGACGTGCGCGGGGCAGATGTGCGCAACCTCTTCGCCAACGCCGCTGCCGGCATGTACGCGCTGCAGGATGCTGACCCGGCCCGGCCGGTCACACGGGCGCGCGCCATCAAGGCCGGGGGAGACGGCTGGCCTGAACTGCTCGTTGCATGGCTCAACCGCCTGCTCCTCAACCAGGAGCTGGAGGGCGAGATGTATACGCGCTTCGAGCTTTTCGAGATGTCCGAGCGAGGACTGCTTGCGTTCGCATACGGCCACACCGGAACGCCCGCGCACACCGGCATCAAGGCGGTGACGTATTATGACCTGGCAGTGGACGAGACGCCCGAGGGTTGGCGCGGCCGGGTCACGTTTGATGTATGAATTGGTAGGGGCGAGGTCTCCTCGCCCAGGCCTGTGAGCGGGGCGAGGAGACCTCGCCCCTACCGCCGGGGTTTGTTGGGCTTGCTTACACCGCCACTGTCGCCTTGATATGCGGGTGCGGGTCGTACCCCACCAGCTCGAAATCCTCATAGCGGAAATCGAAGATGGAGCGCACAGCGGGGTTGATACGCATCTGCGGCAGGGGCCGCGGCTCGCGCGTGAGCTGCAGTCGCGCCTGCTCCAGGTGGTTCAGGTACAGGTGCACGTCGCCCGACGTGTGCACGAAGTCGCCCGGAAGCAAGCCGCAGGCTTGCGACACCATCATCGTCAGCAGCGCATAAGATGCAATGTTGAACGGCAGCCCCAGGAAGACATCGACCGACCGCTGGTAGAGCTGGCACGACAGCCGCCCCTCGACCACGTAGAACTGGAACAGCACGTGGCACGGCGGCAGCGCCATCTTCTCGATATCCGCCACGTTCCACGCGCTCACGATCAGCCGGCGCGAGTCGGGGTTGCGCTTGATCTGCGCGATGACATCGCTCAGTTGGTCGACCGTGCGGCCGTCCGGCGTGGCCCACGAGCGCCACTGGCGGCCGTACACAGGCCCCAGGTCACCATCCGGCCCGGCCCACTCATCCCAGATGCGCACACCGTTCTGCTGCAGGGTGTGCACGTTTGTATCGCCTGCGATGAACCAGAGGAGCTCGTGGATGATGGACTTGGTGTGCAGCCGCTTGGTCGTCAGCAGCGGGAAGCCGGCTGCCAGGTCGAAGCGCATCTGGTGGCCGAACAGCGAACGCGTGCCGACGCCCGTGCGGTCGGCCTTGTCGTGGCCGTGCTCCAGGATGTGCTGTATCAGGTCGAGGTATGGTTGCATTTTCCGATTGCCTGGTTGCCGGGCGATTGAAATCGCTGCTACCTGTTGCCAAGTCTCCCTTCGGAGACTATCATGTATCGAGTCTGCGAAGGCAGACTTCGTAGCGGTGGCAGCGGTTTCAACCGCCAGAACTCTATGCCCCGCGCAGGTCCGCGATGTTCACGTTGAGGTCGCCAAGTACGCGGCGGACCGTCTCAGCATCTACCTCGCTGAGCTTGATCGTGATGCGGCTGTCGAACTCACCGACGCCTTCGTACGCGACGAGGCTGATGACATTGGCTTCCTGCGCAGCCAGCGCCTGCGTGATGCTCGCCAGCGTGCCCTTCGCATCGTGCACCGCAAGCGTGACGCGCAGGCCGGGCTGGCGCGCACCCAGCAGTTCCACCAGGATCTTGAAGATATCCGTCTCGGTGATGATGCCGACCAACGCACCGCCATCCACCACCGGCAAGCCGCCGATCTTGTGGTCGGCCATGACCGCGGCTGCCTCTTCGATGGGGGTATCCGCGGTGACCGAAATGACCGGGCTGGACATCACCTGCTTGATGGTGAGCCTGGCGAGCAGATAATGCAGCTCGTAGACGCTCAACGAGGTGGCGGGAGAAGGAGCGGCATGGAGCAGGTCCTTGTCGGACACGATGCCGACCATCTTCCCGCTGCTGTCGAGCACGGGCAGACGGCGCACGCGGCGCTCGCGCATCAGATGGATGCCATCGTCGATGCTGGCCGTCTCAAGAATCGTCACAGGGTTGCGCGTCATGCGCTCACCAACAAGCATGGTCTACCTCCTCCAAATACCCGTAAACTAACCGCGGAACGCTCCGCCGATCGCGGCCACGCCGATGCCCAGCGCGGCAAAGACGGCGCCGATGATTGCCAGGATCAAGAATACGACGATGGCTGACACCACAACCGTGAGGGCGGCGTTGGTGTCATCCTGATCGAGTGACTGGCGGATGGCGACGAAGCCGGTAGCGATCGACCACAGCCAGGCCACGATGCCGATCAGCCAGCCGACGCACGGGATGGCACTCAGGATGTTCAGGACCTGCGGCGCGTAGGCGAACCCGAATGCCCGCTGTACCTCGCCAAAATCGCCCGTGCCCTTGAAGAACCGCGTCCCGATGTATTGCGCAATGAAGACCCAGAGATAGTAGCCGGCGACCGCCATGAGCATCGCCGCGATAAAGGCCAGAATCGCTGCACCGATGCCGTTGCCGGCGAACAACTGGCCGATGAAGCTGCCGAATGCACCGATGGCCGAAACCAGGATGACGACCGCCAGAGCGTCCTGTGTGTAGCTGGTGTCGTGCTCGACCTCTTCATAGAAGGACTTGTCGAGGCGAGCCGCGCGAATCATGCCGTTGATGATGCGATTGAAGTCCACGTGTTCCTCCTCTTGAACTGGCGTTGTTTGGGGGCAATGAGTGACCGTGAGACTATGCCTGGTTTGTAGTGGGTGCTTCAGCACCTGCACTAACTTACATCCTACGAACGTGGCTTACGCCTTTTTCGCGATGCGCCTCCTTTCGCAACCTTCTTCCTGGGCAGGGCATAACCCAGCCGGCGCAACTCTTCCTCATTCTTGCGCCACTTGGGCCGCACCTTCACCCACAGGTCCAGATAGACCCGCGTCTCCAGCAGCTCTTCGATCTGCTGGCGCGCGGCCTGGCCGATCCGCTTGATCATCGTGCCTTCCTTGCCCAACACGATGCTCTTTTGCGAGTCGCGCTCGACAAAGACGACCGCGGAAATATAGGTGATGCCTTCCTCGCGCTCGGTGAACTCGTTGACGAACACCGCGATCGAGTGGGGGACCTCGTCGCGCAGGTTCAGCAACACCTGTTCCCGCACCAGCTCGCCCGCCATGAAGCGCACCTGCTGATCCGTGACCTGGTCCTCGGGGTATAACGGCGGGCTGAACGGCAGCAGGCTGGCGATGTCTGCGACCATGGCATCCAGGCCGGTGCCTTCCAGGGCGGAAACGAAGTGCACGCGGGCGTGCGGGGCCAGCGCCTGGTATGCGGCAGCACGTGCGTCGCGCTGCTCCCCCGCTGCCAGCCGGTCGCACTTGTTGAGCAGCAACACCTGTGCCAGGGAAGGGCCGGAGCCCGTCAAGAGCGCGGCCACCTGGCGGTCCTCATCGTTCGGCGGTGCGGTGATATCTGCGACCCACACGACCACGTCGGCATCGGGCAGCGCAGCGCGCGCCGTCTCCACCATGACCTCGCCTAATTTATGTAAAGGTGCGTGGATGCCCGGCGTGTCGAAGAACACGATCTGCACGCTCGGCTGCGTCAAAATCCCCAGGAGTCGGTTACGCGTGGTCTGCGGCTTGGGCGAGACAATGGCGATCTTCTGGCCCAGCAGCGCGTTGATGAGCGTGGACTTGCCCACGTTGGGCCGCCCGATGACCGCGACGAAGCCCGCGCGGTGGTCCGGCGGGAAGTCGAAAACTGGGTCGCGGCCCAAATCGAGCTCTGTCATGGTATCCCTGTCTGCGATGCAACGGATGCCGCTTCGCTTCCAAACGGATAAACGGATGGAGCCAGTTGCCCACATCCGCCATCCGTTTATCCGCTTGGATACGTTGCGCCGGCTCTACCTGTTATCAACCCCCAGCCGAAACGGGTTGAAGTCCGTGTGACGGTCGAAGTGGTCTTCCTGCTCTGCCCGTTTCAGCGCAGCCACCACGCGATACGTCAGCGGCGTAAGGAGCACCTCGATGCCAACCTTGAAGATATAGTTCGCCACGATGATGCTGGCAACGGCGCTCCATAGGAACACGCCCAGCGCGGCGGCGATCACCACGAACAGGATCGTGTCGAGCCCCTGCCCCGCCAGCGTGGAACCGATGGTGCGCACCCACAGGTAGCGCCCGCTCGTCAGCACCTTGACGCGCGCCAGGATGTACGAGTTGGTGAACTCCCCGGCAAAGTACGCCACCAGGCTGGCCACGATGATGCCGCCGCTGCTGACTCCTCCCAGGATGGCGTCGTATGCAGGCTGTCCGGCTGTTGCCTGCCACACCGCCTCGCCGGGCAGCCGCCCGACGAACCACAAGGTGAGGCCCATCAGCGCTGACATCGCGAACCCGGCCCAGATGACGCGGCGCCCGCGTGCGAAGCCGTAGACCTCCGTCAGCACGTCCCCGAAGATGTAGCTGATCGGGAACAGCAGCGTGCCGCCATCGAACGCCAGCGGCAGGTTGACCAGGGGCAGCGATACGCCCCAATCGATGATCTTGGCCGACGAGGCGATGTTGCTGATGAGCAGCACTGCCACGAACAGCGCCATGATGAGGTCGTAGTACAGATAATGACAAAGGCCGTCATCCTTCGTCATTCTTAATTCGTCATTCGTAATTCGTCAACCGTTCTTCCAGCGCGCACACCTGGTCGTGCATCCGCTGCGGCACGCGCGCGCCGAACTGGGCGAAGTGGCGCTGGAAATCCGGGACCTCGCTGCGCCAGGCATCGGTGTCTATCCGCAGCAGCTCCCGCAGGTGCTCCGCGGGGATATCCAACCCGCTCAGGTCGAGGTCTTCCTCCCGCGGCAGGTAGCCGATGGCAGTCTCCTGCGCGCCGGCACGGCCCTCGACGCGCTCACACATCCACTTGAGCACGCGGCTGTTTTCGCCGTACCCCGGCCACAGCCAGGCGCCCTCCGGCGACTTGCGGAACCAGTTGACGTAGAAGATGCGCGGGGCCTTATCGCCCAGCCGGTCGCCCATGTCCAGCCAGTGCTGGAAATAGTCCGCCATGTTATAGCCGCAGAACGGCTGCATCGCAAACGGGTCGCGGCGCAGCGCACCCACCGCACCGATGTTGGCCGCAGTAGTCTCGGACGAGGCCGTCGCACCCATGAACACCCCGTGGTCCCAGCCGAAGGCTTCGGTGACGAGCGGCACTACACCGGCGCGGCGCCCGCCGAAGATGAAGATATCGATGGGTACGCCCGCAGGATTTTCCCAGTCCGGGCTGATGACGGGACACTGCGAGGCCGGCGCCGTAAAGCGTGCATTCGGATGTGCCGCCGGGACCGCGCTCTCGGGCGTCCAATCGCGGCCCTTCCAATCCACGGTATGCTCCGGTGTGGGCACGCCCATCCCCTCCCACCAGATATCGCCGTCATCGGTCAGCGCGCAGTTGGTGAAGATGACGTTCTCGCGCACCGTATCCATCGCCATCGGGTTCGACTTGTAGGAGGTGCCCGGCGCAACGCCGAAGAAACCGGCCTCGGGGTTGATGGCCCGCAGGCGGCCGTCCGTGCCGATCTTCATCCACGCGATGTCATCGCCGATGCACTCCGCGCGCCAGCCGGGGATCGTCGGCTGGATCATCGCCAGGTTCGTCTTGCCGCACGCGGAGGGGAACGCAGCCGCGATGTGGTACTGCCGTCCCTCCGGGCTGATGAGCCGCAGGATCAGCATGTGTTCGGCCATCCAGCCTTCGCGGCGCGCCATGGCCGAGGCGATGCGCAGGGCAAAGCATTTCTTGCCGAGCAATGCGTTCCCGCCATAGCCCGACCCGTAGGACCAGATCAGGTTCTCATGGGGGAAGTGGCTGATGTACTTGTCTTCCATCGGCGCGCAGGGCCACGGCTCATCCACTTCCCCCGGCCCCAGCGGTGCACCGACCGAATGCAGGCAGGGCACAAACTCGCCGTCGGCCCCCAACGTTTCGAGCACCCGGTCACCGACCCGCGTCATGATATGCATGTTGCAGACGACGTATGGGCTGTCGGTGATTTCCACGCCGATCTTCGACATGGGTGAGCCGAGCGGACCCATCGAGAACGGGATGACGTAAAGTGTCCGGCCGCGCATGCAGCCATCGTACAGCCCGGTCATGGTGCGCTTCAGCTCGTCCGGCGCGATCCAGTTGTTCGTCGGCCCGGCTTCGTCCTTGCTGGGCGTCGAGATGTAGGTGCGCGCCTCGACGCGCGCCACGTCGCTCGGGTCCGAGCGAAACAGGACGGAGTTGGGGCGCTTGGCCAGCGGAATGCTGGCGCCGGAGGTGACCATCTCGGCCATCAGGCGGTCGTATTCAGCGCGCGAGCCATCGCACCAATAGACTGCGTCCGGCTGGCACAGCGCGGCCGTCTCGTCCACCCATTGCTGCAGGCGTTGATTGGCGACAGGGCCTCTCATGGGGTTGTTACCTCTCTACCGGGAAGGATATGACAGATGTTTGCGGTGCGGGCGCCAATACGCCTGCGGACCGGCGCCCGCACCGCAAAAGGTTCTTTCGGAGACGCTACAGTTTCAGGTGCGCCATGGTGCTGCGGATGAGGTCCGCCGAGCGCATCAGCGCGGTGCGCTCCTCTTCATCCAGGTCGAGCTCCAGGATGCGGTGGACGCCGTCGCCGCCCAGGATGACCGGGACGCCGAAACAGATGTCTTCCAGCCCGTACTCGCCCTGGAGATAGACGGAGGCCGGGTAAATCTGGTGTGAGTTCTTGATGATGGCCTGTGCCATCTTGCAGGCCGACGCGCCCGGTGCATAATACGCACTGCCGGTCTTGAGATAGCGCACAATCTCTGCGCCCCCGTCGCGCGTGCGGGCGACGATGTGGTCAATCTGCTCGGGAGACAGGAAATAGGAGAGCGGCATGCCGGCAATCGTGGAGTAGCGCACCAGCGGCACCATCTCATCGCCGTGGCCGCCGAGCACGGTCGTGTGGATATTGTCCGGGCTGATGCCGGTCTCCATCGCGATGAACGTGCGCATGCGCCCGCCGTCCAGCACGCCCGCCTGGCCGATGACACGCTCGCGCGGGAATCCGCTGAGCTTGTACGCCAGATAGGTCATTGTGTCGAGCGGGTTGGTCATGATGAGCAGCAGCGCATTGGGCGAGCGCGGCACCACATTCTGCACCACGTCGGTCACAATCTTGGCGTTGATGCCCACCAGGTCCTCGCGCGTCATGCCCGGCTTGCGCGCGACGCCCGCCGTGATAATCACCAGGTCGGAGTTGGCAGTTTCGGCATAGTCAGTTGTGCCGACCGCGTCAATCGCGTGGCCGGCAATCGGGCCGGCCTGGATGAGGTCCAGAACCTTGCCCTTCGCAAGGCCATCAACGACATCCACCAGGACCACCTGGCACCCACCGGAGATCATGGCCCAGTGGGCGATCGTGGAACCGACGAAACCGGCGCCGATAATACTGACTTTGCTCATGTAGGGGAACTCCTTTTGATTGAATCTGTCGCGTAATGCAGACGGGTTACGCGCTGACCGGCGCCCCGACCACCGGCGCGTTCACCGGCGCGGCAACCTCGATGCCATCTGCTGCCAGCACCGGCATGAGCGCGGCGATGGCGCACTCGAGCATGGGCAGTTCCGGCTCGCGAGTGGTCAGCCGCTGGAGCAGCAGGCCGGGGGTAATCAGCGCGCGCACGATGGGATTGTCCACGCGGGCCGCAGTGAAGCGCAGGAACTCGTAGGCAATACCCGCGACAACCGGAATCAGCAGCAGGCGCGAGGCCAGCCGCAGGAACAGGTTGTCGAAGTGGAACGGCGCAAATATGATGATCGAAATCAGCATGACCGAGAGCAGGAAGCTCGTGCCGCAGCGGGTGTGCGCGGTGGTGAAGCGCGCCACCGACTCGGGCGTCAGCTCAGCACCCGCCTCGTAAGCGTTGATGGTCTTGTGTTCAGCACCGTGGTAGGCAAACACTCGCCGGATGTCGGGCATGAAGCCGATCGCCCAGACGTAAGCCAGGAACAGGGCCAGCCGGATGATGCCTTCGACGATGCTCGCGACCAGGCCGCCTGACCCGCCGGGCGCCAGCCATTTGGCCGCCGCCGTCGGCAGGAGGAAGAACAGCGCCACCGAAAAAGCCAGGGAGGCGGCAATCGTCGTCCACGCCACCGGGCCGCTAAACTTGACCGGCTCGCTGCCTTCTTCCTGCAACGACACGTCGGCCGACCAGAGCAGCGCGCGCATCCCCAGGCCGAGCGCATCCCACAGCATGCCCAGGCCCCGGATGAAGGGCCACTGGCCCCACTTCTTCGTGTAGATTGCAGCGGTCAGGGGTTCCTCGTGCAGTTCGATGTTGCCGTTCGGTGCGCGCACGGCGACCGCGAGCCGCTTGCGCCCGCGCATCATCACGCCCTCGATCACCGCCTGTCCACCATAATAGAACTTTGCCAACGTCATCTCCCCATACAACAATGCAGGCCACCCGGCCGGGGGCCGCCCTATGTCAGGTCATTCTACACGAGCGGAGTTGGAGTGTCAAAGCCTGTGCGATTGCGCCAGGAATGGCATTCAGGCCGCGCCGATGTCGGAGTCGTCCGGCTCCTCGCCTTCCAGCCCCAGGGCCATCAGATAACCGCGCGCCCGCTCTGTCCTCGGGTAACGGTTCACGAGCCGCCAGAACTTCGGCCCGTGATTCGCTTCCAGCAGATGTGCTAACTCGTGGACCAGCACATAGTCGCGCACCCAGGCAGGCATGGCCGCCACCCGGTGAGAGATGCGGATGACGCCCGTGGCCGGCGTGCAACTGCCATAGCGCCGCTGCTGGTTCGTGACGTAGCGAATCTCCTGCCAGCGCAGCCGGCCGTCGAAATACTGCCGGTTCACTTCGGCCGCGCGCCGCGCCAACGCGCCGTCATCCGCGGTCTCCGCTTTCTCTGCGCGGCGCAGGACCCGGCCCTTGAGCTGCTCGATGATGGGTGCAAGCTCCGCGTCGGTGGCTCCGGCGGGTGCGAGCACCTCCAGCACCGTGCCGCCATCGGCCAGCCGCGCTGTCACAGTCCGGTGGCGGCGGTCGCTCCGGATAATACGAATCGCAGGTTCAGTCGTCATAGCGAAATCATAACATACGCCCGCCACTTGTGTAACTTCTTCCCGCCTGTTACACTCAACCTGTTTCCCATTCCCCGGAAAGGCGCTCTGACATGACCGAAGCCCATGCCCTGATCGAAGCGATGAACCGCGTGGCGACCTTCTTTGACGCGGAATATGCCGATTACGAGGACGACCTGCCCGTGCTGGAGGCGTATGCTGCGCGCACCGGCGGGCCGCTGCTCGAACTGGGATGCGGCACCGGCCGCGCGCTCGTCCCGCTCGCACAGGCCGGGTACGAGGTGACAGGCGTCGAACTCAGCCCGGCGATGCTGGCGCGCGCGCAGGCCCGTGCAGAGGCGGTGGGCGTCGCAGACAGCGTCCGGCTTATCCAGGGCGATTATACGACCGTGCCGCTGGGCGGGCCGTACAAGTTCGCCTACCTCGTGATGAACACCTTCCTTCACCTGCCCGACCGGGAGGCCCAGCTGGCCGCGCTGCGTCACTGGCGGGAGCACCTCGCGCCCCGCGGGCTGCTCCTGATCGATGTGTTCCACCCGGACGTGGCACAGCTGGCCGCGCTCGACGGGCGGATGGAGTGGGACAAGACGTGGCAGGACGCGGACACCGGGGAAACCATCATGAAGTTCGTGACGCGAACGCTCGACCTGGCCGGGCAGGTCATGCACGTCAACATGATCTATGACGCCATCGCGCCGGATGGCCGGGTGCGCCGGACCCTTGTGCCCTATGATGCCCGCTACATCTGGCGCTTCGAGGGCGAACTGCTGCTGGAACAGGCGGGATACACGGTCGAGGCGGTCTATGGCGACTGGGATATGGGGCCGTTCGAGGATACGAGCGATCGCATGATCTTCGTGGCGCGCCGCAGACGGTGAACAGGGGAACAGGTGAACAGGTGAACAGGTGATGCCGGAGGCGAGGCTTTAGCCGGTTAGGGCGTCTGCGAGCAAACATTGCCTCAACGGCATCAGCTACAATTGCGAATTCACCTGCTCACCTCTTCACCTGTTCACCTGTTCACTCCGTCACGGTCGGCGTCGGCGTCGGCGTGGCCGGGCAGTTGCCCGACCCCTCGCGGCCCTGCAGCTGAATCGGCGTGCCCGCGAACAGTCCGCTCAACTCCTGCTGCAGCAGAGCCTCGTCGCCAACGCGCAGCACCTGTGCGCCGCCTACCTCCGCATACTCGATGGCATCGGTGCTGAACACGAGGCCGTGCACCTGCGTGGGCTGCAGGTTCGCGCCCACCCGTGCCAGCCGGATGAGGTCGAGCACGCTCAGGTCCGTCTTGAAGGTGTCCGCGAGCGCGCGCCACAGTTCGGGGATGCGCGGGATGGCATCCAGTTGGAGCGCCCGGTCGCGGATGGCCCAGATGAGCTGCTGCTGGCGCTTCGCCCGGTAGAAATCGTTGGAGTTATAGCGGAAGGTGGCGAACTTCTTCGCGTCCGCGCCGTCCAGGAACACCTCGCCCGCCGGCAGATCGAACGCCACATACTGGCCCTCGATGCTCGGATGCGGCGTGATTTCGTGCAACGGGCAGTCCAGCGTGATGGTCACCCCGTTAAGCGCATCCACGAGTTCCACCAGCCCCTCCTGGCGAATGCGCACCCAGTGATGCGTCGGAATGCCGATGTTGTCCTCGATGACCTTCCCCAGCAGGGCCGGCCCGCCGCCCGGGTACTTCAGGGACTCACCTTCGAAGTCCGCCTGGTTGATGCGGCCCATGCCGTACCACGGAATCTCCACCCACAGGTCGCGCGGGAGACTCACGATGCCGACCTGGTTCGCCTCGTAATCGATGGCCACGATCATGATGGTGTCGGTGCGCCACGCCAGGTCACCGGGCCGCGGGTCGATGCCCATCACCAGGATATTCTCAGTTTCCTTGACCGACTTGGGAATCCTGGTCTCGGTGGCGGTCGGTGTGATGCTCGGCGTTGCGGTCTCGGCCGGCTCGGGCGTGAAGGTGGCTGTGCCCTCGGGTGTCGATAAAGCGGCTGGCGCGGTCTCCATCGCCGCCACTTCGGACGTGGCGGTCGGCTCCGAGGTAATCACGATGGGTGAGGTCTGGATGGTAGGCCCCTGGCTGACCTCGACTGGGCGTGGCCTGCACGCCGCAGCCAGGAGTGCCGTCAGGAGCAACATCGCAATCGTTACGGAAAGCAGGAGCAGCCGCGCGGGAGACCCGTGCGTGCCGGGAATCCTGCGCACACGCTGAAATCTGTTCATAGTTGCCTCAACCTAGCTTGTACCCGATCATGCGCAGGAAGCCCTTGCGCCAGGCCACGCCCTCCCCGTCCTCGACGCCTTGCGTGTGCATGCCATCGATAACGCCGAGGATGCCCCGGCCCTGCTCGCTCTCCGCAAGGATGACCTGGACCGGGTTGGCCGTCGCACAGAAGATGGTGGCAACCTCGGGGACCATCTTGAGCGTGTTCAGGATGTTGACCGGATACGCATCACGCAGGAACAGGATGAAGGAGTGGCCGGCCCCGAGGGCCAGCGCGTTGCGCTCGGCCAGCGCCTGCAGGTCGGGGGCCGTGCCCGTCGACCGCACCAGCGCCGCGCCGGAGGCCTCGCAGAACGCAAGCCCAAACTTTGCGCCGGGGATGGCGGTCACCATCGCCTCGTGGATATCCTCCACGGTCTTGATGAAGTGGCTCTGGCCGAGCACGAAGTTGAGCTCTTCAGGATTTTCGATCTGGACCAGCTTGAGCTGGAACGGTATCTCGCTCATTGGGTCTTCCTTGTGCAGAAGTGGGTTTGCCACAGAGAACACTGAGCTAACAGAGATGCGGTCGCACGCGGCCCAAGCTCATTCCGCTCGGTGATCTCTGCGACCTCTGTGGCTGATAATCGCTTGGGTATCCTTGGGACTGACGTCTGGGCTGCCTATTGCAAAGCCTGGAGCGCAATGCGTTTCAGAGCCTCCCGGCGTAAGACGTCGAGCGCCCGCAGAACGATCCATCGCCGGGCCAGCTCGCCGGCGCCGCCGTAGGGGTAGTGCAGCACGCGCGTCGTGCTGGGCGTGCCGAGTGCGAGGTAGGTCTCGCCCGGATGCTCGCCGTACACATCGCCGCTGTCTGCCGCGCTGCCCAGGACGGCCAGCCCCCACCCGCCCTCGTAGGTGTCGATCAGGGTGGCCGCGGCTTCCGCAGCTACGATCTCGCTCACCCAGCCGAACTCCGCAATCTTCGCGGGCGACAGGTTCAGCGTTGCGGCCAGCGCGTCCGGCCCGTCGACGACGAGCGACTGCGTGACGATGGAGGCGCCTTCCGGCGTGCTGCACAGGAGCCGTGCGATTTCGCCCTGCGTGGCGCTCTCCAGGATGGCGACCTTGCGCCCCGCCTGCGCCATCAATGCACCGGTCACTGCTTCCAGCCGGTCTGCACCGGTCCCGTAGATGGCATCCGCGCCCACCCGCGCGGTTACCTCCGCGGCCATCGGAGCAATCAGGGCATCCGCGGTCGCCTCGTCCGCGGCGCGTGCGGTGATGCGGATATCCACCATCCCAAGGTGCGCAGCGAGCCCGACCGTGGGATTGGCCGAGCGCATCAGCACGTCGATTTGCTCGTCGATCCAGCTCTCCGGCAGCCCGACCGTGCGCAACACCAGCGCCTTGATGACGCCCTGCTCTGCGCCGAGACGCGCCTTCAGATACGGGAGCACCGTGTCCTGCATCAGGCGCTCCATCTCGCGCGGGACGCCGGGCACCGCGATGATGGCGCCCCGAGGGGTTTCGAGGATGAAGCCGGGCGCAGTGCCGACGGGGTTTGGGATGGCCAGCGCGCCGGCCGGCAGGTAGGCCTGGCGGCGGTTGTTGTCCTTCAACGGCCGGCCCCAACGTGCCATCAACGCCTCGATCTGCGTAAGGCACTCGGCGCTTAGCGCCAGCTCACAGCCCGTC
>CAZTMA010000009.1:0-5071 GCA_964614645.1 uncultured Anaerolineales bacterium | reverse complement strand
CGAACCGCGCGCTGGAACGGCCCCTGAAGGTGCTGGTGGTCAAGCGCACCAGCGACTACCACTCGACCCGGCTCGCGCCCGTCGCCTCCGCCACCGCTTCACGGGTCACGTCGTCCACGGTCGGCCCAAGCCCGCCGGTGACGATCACCACGTCCGCGCGGCTCAGCGCGATGCGCAGGGCCTCGGCTGTCCGTCCGATGTTGTCGCCGACGCTGGTCTTGTAGTAGAGGTTGACGCCGATGTCACGCAATGCACGCGCAATGTAGACGGAGTTCGTGTCCACGATCTCACCGAGCAGCAGCTCGGTGCCCGATGTGATGATCTCGGCGTTCACCTGGTCCTCCTGAGAACCGCGAAAACGCGAAGTTCGCGAAGGCTATCAACGAAACCCTTAGCGTTCTTCGCGCCTTTGCGGTTCAAGCCCCTTATGCCAGCAGCATGGCCTGGGTGCGGATGTCGCGGAGGCGTTTGGCCGTCTCCTTAGCCTCGTCATCCTCGCGCTGGGCCAGCTCCTTGGACATCTGGTCCATCAGGTCCAGCACCTCGGGGGTCAGCACCTCACGGTTCTCCTGGAGCATCGCCCGCGTGCCCTCCGGGTATTCCTCGTTGAGGAGCGCGTCCACGAACTGCACCTCGGGCGGGAGGCCCTGCTGGATCATGCCCATCACTTCATCGTAGACCATCGCCAGCCGCTCGAACAACGACTCGTTCTTCTCCTGCTGCGCCTTCTGCATGTTGGCCGCGAGGACATTCATGAAGACCTCGTCGATCTCGGCCATGTGCTCCTGCACTGCAGAACGCGGGCTGGGCGCGTTGATGATTTCCTGCAACAGCTTCGCGCCTTCGGCAACCGTCTCGCGCGTGGCCTCGTCGAGCTGCTGGGTGACTTCGAGCAGGTGGTCGCGCAGCTGCGTGAGCCGTGCCTTCTCGGCCCCCGCGCTGGCATCGACACGCTCGCTCAGCTTCTGGAAGAAGGCGTAGTCCATGAGCGGACGGGCCGCAAAGGTCATCGCAGCCACCTCGTCCTCGTCACCCGCAATGACCCGCGCCAGGAACTCATCGGGGTCCTTGATGTCGCGCAGGCCTTCGACGGCCGCGCGCTGCTTCTGCAGCCGCTTGCCGAAGGTCGTGATGGGCATGAGCCCCTCGCGCAGCAGGGTGAGCCGCTCAGCGGTCTTCTCATCGCCCGTAGCCTCGGCCTGCTGCAGCATATTCGCCATGATGCTGAAGAACTCGGCGTCGATCTGCGCATCGTTGCCTTTGAGCATCATCTGCAGGCCCTTGGGGTCGTCGGCCATCACCATGAACTGCTCGACCATCTTGGCCTTTTTGCGCTGGCGATCCAGTTCTTCCTGCGTGAAGCCCATCGTGCCCAGCACCGCATCCATCAGGTTCTGCCGGTTGACGAACTGCCGCGGCGCGAGGAAATAGCCCTTGCGCTGGTCGGGCGGCAACTGGCGCATGATGGACTGCGTCAGGTCCCCGATCATCTTCTGCTTTTCCATCTCGCTGATGTTGAGCTGCTGCGGGAAGTAGACCGCGAAGAACTCGGCGCCTGCGTCGTGGTACACGAGCGGCACCTCAAGCAGCCCGCCGGTCTGGCAGTTGGGGCAGACGGCCACGTTGATCTGGTTGGAAAGAAACTGCTGGCGCAGCCGCGGCTCGGCGCTGACATCGATCATCGTGCGCACCGGTACGGAGTACTGCGTGCCGCAGTTCGGGCACTGGATCGGGACCGCATTGGCGTTCTGTTCGGATCTCTGGTTCAGTTCGGTCATGGTAAGGCCGGAAGTCCTTTCGTATATATGAAAGCCTGTGTTTATCTTGTGTGTACTGGCGATTGATGAACGTTGACCACTTATTCGGGTAACGCCGCAACGGATGTTGGCGAACCTTCGGTTATTTTGTAAATCTCCATCAGCCGCCGGGTGATGCCACCAGCGCCATCAGGCCGGCCTCGTCGATGACGGGCACGGCGAGCTGCTGCGCCTTGGCGAGCTTGGAGCCGGGCGCCTCGCCCGCCACCACGTAGCTCGTGTTCTTGCTCACGGAATCGGTGACCTTGCCGCCGCGCGCCTTGATGAAATCGCGTGCCGCGTCGCGGCTCAGGGTCGGCAGCGTGCCGGTGATGACGAACGTCAGGCCGGCCAGGGGCTGCGCCTCGGCAGCGGTCTCCACGCGTGCCTGCGCCATGTTGACGCCCGCGGCCTCGAGTTTCTCGACCACCCGGCGGTTCGGCTCCTGGCCGAACCAGTCCACGACGCCCTCCGCGAGCGTCGGACCAATCCCCGGGATGCTCTCCAGCTCCGCCTGCGTCGCGGCGGCCAGCGCGTCGATGGAGCCGAAGTGCTCCATGAGCGCCTCGGCCACCACCTCGCCGACACCCTTGATGCCCAGCGCGGTCAGCAACCGCGCAGGCGAACGCTGCTTCGAGTCCTCGATGGCCGCCAACAGGTTGTCGATGCGCTTGTCGCCATACCCTTCCAGGCCGGCGAGCATCTCGCGCGTCAGGTAATAGATATCGGCCAGGTCCTTGATGTAGCCAAGCGAGGCAAAGAGCTCGCCCTGGCGGATGCCGAAGCCCGCGATGTCCATCGCGCCACGGCTCACGAAGTGCTCGATGCCGCGCACGAGTTGGGCCGGGCACGCGCTGTTCAGGCAGTAGGTCGCGGCCTCACCGGGCAGCCGCACGGCCTCCCCGCCGCACGCGGGACAGGTCTTGGGCATCTCCCACGGCTGTTCGCTGCCCGTGCGCAGCTCGACCAGCGGCCGCAACACCTGCGGGATGACCTCGCCCGCGCGCTTGATCGCGACCATGTCGCCCACGCGGATGTCCAGGTCGCGCACGTAGTCCTCGTTGTGCAGCGTGGCCGCGGACACCGTGACCCCGCCGACCTGCACCGGCTCGAGCACCGCGTACGGATTCAGCGTGCCCGTCCGCCCGACGTTGATCTTGATGTCGAGCAGCCGGGTGACCGCCTCTTCCGCCGCATACTTATACGCCACCGCCCACCGCGGGTCCTTGCCGATATAGCCCAGCCGGTTATGCAGCGCGAAGTCGTTGACCTTGACGACCAACCCGTCCGCCTCGTAGGGCAGCTCGCGGCGGCCCGTCTGGCCCCACGCCACGCAGTGCTCGACCAGCGCATCGAAATCGTCGAACAGCCAGCGCCGCGCCTCGACCGGGAAGCCGAGCCGCTTGAGGTATTCCAGCGCCTCCCACTGACTCGCCGGTGCATCTGCACCTGCGCCTTCCAGCACGACAATCTGGTACACCCACAGGCGGATGGGCCGGCCGGCGGTGATGCGCGCGTCGAGCTGGCGCAGCGACCCCGCCGCAAAGTTGCGCGGGTTGGCGTATGTCCGCTCGCCCGTCTCCGCCTGCCCCGCGTTGAACCGCTGGAAGTCCGCGATGGCGGTGTAGGCCTCCCCGCGCACGACCAGGCGTGCGGGCGGAGCGACCCCTGCGTCCTCGGCTACCGGGATGCGCAGCGGCACGGCCTGAACCGTGCGCAGGTTGGCGGTGATATCCTCGCCGACGAATCCGTCCCCGCGCGTCGTGCCCAGGATGAACCGGCCGTGCTCGTAGTGCAGCACCACGGTCAGGCCATCGATCTTGGTCTCCACGACGTACTGGAGCCGCTCGCGCTCGCTCGCGGGCAGCAGCCGCAGGAACCGGTCGCGCCACGCGACGAGGTCCTCCGGCGTGACCGCGTTGCCCAGGCTGAGGATCGGCGAGGGATGTGCCACCTTCGCAAAGCGGTCGCTGGCCGCGCCGGGCACGCGCTGCGTCGGGCTGTCGGGCGTCACCAGCTCCGGGTGCTCCGCCTCCAGGCTGACGAGCCGCCGCCACAGCGTGTCGTACTCCGCATCGCTGATGGCCGGGTCGTCCAGCACGTAATAGCGGTGCGCGTGATAGCGGATCGCGCGGCGCAGGGTCTCCAGTTGTTGTGCGAGTTCGGTTGCGGCCGTGCCGTTAGTCATACCCATCCCATCCCTGTCGATTCACTGACGGACACGCGATTATACCGTGCTTTGGCGGGGGATGCAAAGAAACAGCGATAAATGGGACAGGACAGTATATGGAGGCAACCAACCAGATTGTCGGGCAAGAGCCCCGATATCCCGAAATAGGCTTACTAGGGTTACTCGTTACTCGTTACTTACTTCACCCAAACCCGCATCTCCCACTGGCGGATCGTCACCGTGAAACGGAGCGCGGCCAGCGCGCGCGACAGCTCATCGTCCGCGGGCACGTTGATCATCGTGAACGCGCGGCCTCGAAAACGGTGCACCAGGGCCTGCAGCAGCGTGCGGCCCGCCTTGACCGGCCCGAAGTCGGGGTTGAGGCCGATGTCGAGGATCGAGATGGCGTCGGGGCGCTCACCTACCACGCAGTAGCCTGCCAGCTTGTCCTCCATCCACAGCTCGTACGCGCTCGACCGGGCCGCCAGTTGGCGGATCGTGGGTTCCTCCCGCTGCCAGGAAGGGGGCTGGCCGTGCCAGGCGTCGAAGTGCGTCAGCACCTGGTCCACCGGCGCGGGCAGCAGCAGTTCACGCGGGATGGGCAGCGGGTCGCCGTCCGCCGGGTAGCGCCAGGTCAGCAACTCGCGCGCCTCGCGGAAGCCCAGCTCCCGGTAGAGCGTCGCGGCAGCCGCGTTCTCCTCGATGACCTCCAGCCACACCTCGTCCTGGCCCAGCTGGACCGCGTTCTCCAGCAGGCGGCGAACCATCGCCCGCGCGACCCCCTGGCGGCGCCAGGCCGGAACCACCCCTACCGCGCTGATCCAGCCGCGCAGGCCGCGCAGCGACAGGAGCGCCATACCGACCGGCTCGCGGCCCGCGTGCGCGACGACCGACCAGTGCGCATCCACGTCGTAGATCTGATCCATCGCCTCCATCTGTTGCGCGTTGACCCAGAGGGGCACGAAGTAATCCGCGTACGCGCCGTTGAGGATCGTAGCGCGTTGGGCAAAGGTGAAGAGACCGGCTGGGGAAATCTCGTATGTGCGCATAGGGGCAAGCATAGCACTAGTGTGAACGGACGTCAAAACGATTGAAGATTGTGGAT
>CAZTMA010000008.1:48073-63281 GCA_964614645.1 uncultured Anaerolineales bacterium | reverse complement strand
GCTTCACGCTCAGCCCGGAGGGCATCGTCACCTGGGTGCCGAGCCTGGGCTGGCGGGACCTGCCCCTGAAGGCAATCCTCCATGAACGCTTCGGCCTCCCCGTCTTCGTCGAGAATGACGTGAACCTCGCGGCGCTCGGTGAGTGGGGCTTCGGCGCGGGCCGCGAGGTCCGCGACCTCGTCTGCATCAACATCGGCACGGGCATCGGCGCAGGCGTCATCATCGACGGCGCGCTGCACCGGGGCTATCGCCAGTCGGCCGGCGAAATCGGCTACATCCTGCCCGGCCTGAACTACCTGAACTGCCCGGTGACGAAATACGGTGCGCTCGAGAGCCAGGCCTCCGGTCTGGGCATCGCGCGGCGCGGCATGCAGGCACTGGCCGACCTGGGCCGTCCGGCCACCGATGACGTGAGCGCGGAGGATGTCTTCAGCGCAGCGCGCGGGGGGGAAGACTGGGCCGCCGCCGTGGTCGCGGAAACCGTCGATTACCTCGCCCTCGCCATCGCCAACGTCACCGCGATTTTCGACCCCGAAGTCATCATCCTCGGCGGCGGCGTGGCCGGGTCAGCGGACCTGCTGATCGAGCCCATCCGCAAGCGCGTCCGAGGCTGCACTCCGTTTGACCCCGCGCTGGTGGCGTCGCCCCTCGGCCAGCGCGCGGCTGTGATGGGCGCCATCATGCTTGTGCTGACCGGCACCACCGAATCGCTGGTGCTGCGCCGGCTGCGCTAGATCGAACAGCAACCCGACATCCTGCTTCAAGGACAGCGAAGAACCTGAAAGGAGAACCCCGATGGCACGGCACATCAGCCGACGAGACTTCCTGCGGCTTTCCGCCGCGACGGCAAGCGGCGCACTCCTGGCAGCCTGCCAGCCTGCGCCAGCTCCCCCTGCTCCGGCCCCCGCGCAAGGGGCCGCCGAACAACCGGCCGCTGCCCCGGCCGCCGCTGAGCCCGTCAACCTGCGCCTGGCCGAAGGCAGCTGGGTCGGTCCCGAAGGCCTGAAATTCTGGACCGACACCATCATCGCCAAGTTCGAAGAGGAAAATCCCGGCATTAAGGTCACGTATGAAGATGCCGAGGGCGCAGACTACGTCGACAAGCTGTATACCATGGCCGTCGCAGGCGAAGCACCGGATGCCTTCTTCATCTGGTGGAGCAGCGGGCTGATGGAAAAAGACCAGCTGCTGCAGCTCGACGAGTACTTCGACAAGGAGTACATGGCCGACTTCTTCCCCGGCAACATCGCGGGGCAGGTGCTCGACGGCAAGCTCTACGGCGTCCCCAAGTACATCTCCACGGTCTGCTTGGGCTACAACAAGGATATCCTGGATGAGGCTGGCGTCTCCGTGCCCGACGGCACGTGGACCTGGGAGCAATACCTCGATGCCTGCCGCAAGTGCACCAAGCGCGACGCCGATGGGAATGTCACCCAGTGGGGCACCTATATCGGCCATGACTACCTGGCCCACTACGCCTGGATGAACCACGGCGAGTGGATGGACGGGGACCTCTTCGGCACCAAGCCGCTCTTCCGGGAGCCGCCTGCGCTGGAGGGACTCAAGTTCAACTGGGATATGGTCTACGGCGAGGATCCGGTGGCGCCCGCGCCTGGCTCCATCGCAGACTTCGGCTGGCACAACATCCTGACCACCGGCAAAGTTGCGTTCATGGAATCGCACAGCTGGATGGTGACGAACTACATCGCCGAGAACAACTTCAAATGGGGCTTCACCGACCTGGTCAACGGACCGGACGGCACCAAGTCGGGCCTCACCTTCACCAACGGCTATTCCATCTACAAGGGCACGAAGCACGTACCCGAGTCCGTGCAGCTGGTCAAGTTCCTGACCGACAAGTGGGCCTCCACCGAGATGTGCACCGGCATCCTGGGCCTCCAGCCTGCCCGCCGCAGCCTGACCTCGGTGTGGGACACCCAATCCATGGGCGCGAAGGAAGGCTACGATGTCTCGGCCTTCTCCCGCGTCATGGAAGTCGCGCGGCTCGTTCCCGAATTCAAGGACAACCAGAAGATCGCGACCGAAATCTGGAACCCCATCTGGGAGCAGGTCTGGATCACCGGCGACCTGGGGATCGAAGAGGGCGTCAATCTGGCCGCCGATCGGATCACCGAGTACTACGAGTCGGCAGGCATTGCCTGAACCGGCCACGAGAGCCCCGGGCGCACCTGCGCCTACTACAAACACTTGTTTGAGCGCTATGACCCCACTGACCCACCGCGAGCGCCTGCTGGCAACCCTGCAGGAAGGCCGGGCCGACCGGCCGCCCCTGCTGGGCGGCTGGGTGCTGGGCGACGCCCAACACCAGGTGCTCGCGGGCTGCACGCCCGACGAATACTGGCGCGACCCTGCACGGTGGGCCATTGAGGCACACCGGCGGCTCGGCGTGGACGCCATGATCGCGCTGCACGTCCCGCGCGAGCCGGGCGACTACCGCGACGGGCTGACGCACGAGGCGTTCGAGGCGTACAAGGCACGCTATCCCACTGTCGAGCATGTACTGGCCTATGCGCAGGCACAGCTGCCCCCCGCAGAAGCTGCCGCCGGTTTCGATGCCGAAGGCTGGCGCGCCGGGTTCCGCGAGCACGTCCTGACGATGCAGGCGCAGATGGCCGACCTGGTCTATCTGCCGACGCTCTGGGAGGTCGTCCACCCGCGCTTCGAGTGGTATCCCGAGTTCGGCTACGAGAACTACCTGCTGTTCATGCACCTGTACCGGGAGGAGGCGTATCGCTTCTTCGCGAGCCTGGCAGCCATAACGCGGCGCAAGGCGGAGATGGCCATGCAGGTGTACCGCGAGCTGGAGCTCGTGCCGGTGACGCTCATCGGCACGGACATCTGCGGCGGGGGCGGGCCCCTTGCCTCCCCCAGGCTGCTCGATGAGGTCTACTTCCCGCACGTCCGCTACTCGCTCGAACCGCTGGTCGAGGCCGGCATCCGCACGGTCTGGCACAGCGACGGCGACTTCCGGCCGATCATCCCCTATCTGTTGGGCTGCGGCGTGGACGGATTCCAGGGGTTCCAGGAGGAGTTCGGGGTCGACCTCGCTGCACTCGCCCGGCTGCGCACGCATGCGGGCCGCCCGCCGGTGCTCTGGGCCGGGCCGTCGGTTACCACTACGCTGCCGTTCGGCTCGGTGGCCGACGTCGAGCACGATGTCGAGCGCATCATCGACACCGTGGCGGACCACTGTCCGCTGTTCATCCTGCCGGCCAACAACATCCTGCCGGACTGCCCGGTGGAGAACATCGCCGCCATGTACAGGCACGCGGCCCACTACGGAGCCGCACATCGTTCCCGGAGACCAGATGGAGGGTCATCATGACGATCAGCCACGTCAAGGGAGACGCGGGACGCAAGCGGCTCGAGCCTGACCCCGGTCAAACGGGATGGGCTGCCCGGCTGCATCTTCCCCCGCTCAACGAGCGCAAGCGCGAGGCCATCATCGCGTATATCCTCATTTCCCCGTGGGTGATCGGCTTCGTCGCCTTCCTCCTGGGACCCATGCTGTGGTCGCTCGGCCTGAGCTTGTTCGAGAGCGATATGCTCACGTCGAAGTTCGTCGGGCTGAAGAACTACACGACACTCTTTTCCACCGACACCACGCGGTCGCTCTTCTGGACATCGCTCTACAACACGACCTATTACGTCCTGTTGAGCATCCCGTTGACGATGGCGGCCGGGTTCTTCCTCGCGATGCTACTCAACCAGAAGATTCGCGGGGTCGGCTTCTATCGGATCCTCTACTACCTGCCGTCGGTCATCCCGGCCATCGCGGTGTCGCTGCTCTGGCTCTGGCTGTTCAACCCCGAGTTCGGCCTGCTCAACTGGTTCCTCTCCTGGTTCGGCATCGACAAACTGCGCTGGCTGACCGACCCGCAGCTTGCCAAACCGTCGCTCGTGCTGATGAGCATCTGGGGTGCGGGCGGCAACATGCTCATCTTCCTGGCCGGCCTGCAGGGCATCCCCACGGAGCTTTACGAGGCCGCGACCATCGACGGCACCAGCCCGGCGGGCCGCTTCCGCCACATCACCCTGCCGATGGTCAGCCCGACGCTGTTCTTCGTCCTGGTCACGAACATCATCGGCGCGTTCCAGGCCTTCACCAGCGTCTACGTCATGACCGGAGGTGGACCGGCCAACTCGACCCTGATGTACGTTCTCTATCTCTATAACCTGGCGTTCCGGCAGTACCGGATGGGCCTCGGCAGCGCGCTGGCCTGGATCTACTTCATCATCATCCTGCTGATGACGCTCATCATCTTCCGCTCATCGGCCGCCTGGGTCTACTACGAGACCGAGATCGGCGGGAGGCGCAAATGACGACCCATGCCACCTCACCGGCCGGCGCCGACACTGATACCAACCGCGGTTTCTTCGGCCGCATTACCGGCAGCAAGCGGCGGACGGAGCAAGTCCAGCACTTGGGCATTCACGCCCTTCTGATCCTTGGCGCGATCGTCGTGATGATCCCGCTGGCGTGGATGGTCTCCACGTCGCTCAAGGCGCCGAACCAGGTCAAGGTCTTCCCGCCCATCTGGATCCCCAACCCGTTCGTGTGGGAGAACTACGTGCGGGCCGTCACCATCTATCCCGTGCCGTTCTATATCTTCATCTGGAACACCTTCTTCTACAGCGCGATGGTCACCATCGGCACCATCCTGTCGAACATGACCGTGGCGTATGCCTTTGCGCGGCTCCGGTTTCCGTTCAGCCGGGTGCTCTTCCTGATCGTGCTGGCGACCATGATGCTGCCGAGCCAGGTGACGATGATCCCGCTCTTCATCATGTTCTCGAAGCTCGGCTGGGTCAACACCTACAAGCCGCTCATCATCCCGGCGTTCTTCGGATGGGCCTATTTCGTCTTCCTGCTGCGCCAGTTCTACACGACCATCCCGCGCGAGCTGGACGACGCGGCGCGCATCGATGGCTGCGGGATCGTGGGGATCTTCTTCCGGATCATCCTGCCGCTCGCCAAACCCGCCATCGGCATTACGGCCATCTTCGCATTCAGCTGGACCTGGAACGACTTCATGGGGCCGCTCATCTACCTCAACAAGCTGGAGTCGTACCCGCTCGCGATTGCGCTGTCGTACCTGCGCGGCGCGTACCGCGTGCTCTGGTCCGAACTGATGGTCGTCTCCATGATCGCCATGCTACCGCCCATCTTCCTCTTCTTCATCGCCCAGCGCTACTATATCCAGGGCATCGTGATTACGGGCGTGAAGGGGTAGACGATTGAAGATTGAAGATTGAAGATTACAGATTGGGGCAGCCGATTGCAGGGTGATGTCGCCAAGGAAATGGTTCGCAAGAAAGAGAGCAATCTTCAATCTTCAATCTGTAATCTGTAATCCGTCGAACACATCACAGGAGCAGAAAATTACATGAAGTCCCCCAAAATCACCATGATCGGCGTCGGCAGCCACGCATTCGGCCTGATGACCGTGCGCGACCTGATGGAACGCCCTGAGCTGCGCGGGGCCAAGCTCGCGCTGGTCGACATCGCGCCGGAGAAAATCCGCCGGATGACGCGCCTGGTGGACCGCCTGAACCAGTCTTACGGCGCAGACTTCGAGGTCACCGCGACCACGGAGCGCACCGAGGCGCTGCCCGGCTCCGACATCGTCATCACCGCCATCGAGCGCAAGCACTACGAGATGTGGCAGCTCGACATCGAGATTCCGCGCAAACACGGCTGCGGCGACCTGTACGGCGAGAACGGCGGGCCGGGCGGCATGTTCCACACCATGCGCCAGGTGCCGCCTATCCTGGCGATCGCGCACGACATCGAGAAGCTGTGCCCGGATGCGTGGCTGGTGAACTACAGCAACCCGGAAAGCCGGCTGTGCTTGGCCGTCAGCAAGTACTCGAAGGTCAAGAATGTGGGCGTCTGCCTGGGCGCATACATCACGCAGAACACGCTGGCCCACAAGTTCCTCGGCCGCCAGCAAAAGGACATCGACATCAAGGTCTCCGGCATCAACCACTGCCACTGGGTGATGGACGTGCGCGACGCCAAGACGGGCGAGGACCTCTATCCCCAGGTCCGCCGCTGCGTAGACACACTCGACCCGGACTGGGAGCCGCTCTCGCAGGAATGTCTGCGCCGGTTCGGTTACTGGCCAGGCCCGGGCGACACCCACGTGGGCGAGTACCTGGGCTGGGGCGCGATGTTCCACAAGCCGGGCTACACCGACTGGATCTTCCGCGGGACAGATGCTGACCGGAAGCGCGATGAGAAGTACGAACGCCTCGCGGCGGGCAGCGGTCCGCTCGACCCCACAGAGATGCAGGACCTGCTCATCGAGGGCGGCCTCAAGTGGCAGACGGCAGATATCGTGTCCGGCCTGTTGACCAACAACAATGCGTACGTGCTGTCGCTGAACCTGCCGAACGACGGGTTCGTCAGCAATCTCAAGCCGGGCGGCATCGTCGAGATCCCGGCCATCATCGGAGCGGACCGCATCTACGGCCTGCAGATGGGCGCGCTCCCGCCCGCAATCGCCGCGCTGATGGAGCTGCAGCTCTACATCATGGACCTGGTCGTCGATGCCGCGGCCACCGGCAACCGGCAGACCGCGCTCGAAGCGCTGATGGTCGACCCGAACGTGCCGAACCCGCGCGCGGCCCAGAAGATCCTGGACGAGATGCTGGTCGCGCAGGCCGAGCGCCTGCCGCAGTTCGCATAGATTCTTTTATGCTTTGTGCAGCGCACCTGCGGTGCGTTGCACAAAGCATACACCCCAAGAGAGCACCGTGACCCAACTTCCGCCTACCCTCCCGCCCATCCGGACCCGACGCGACCCGCTCATCACGCCGGACGAGTCCGCGCGCATCCACGAGTTGGCGCTCTCCATCCTGGCCGATATAGGGATGCAGATCCACCACGACGCGGCGCGCGCACGCCTCGCGGCAGCGGGCTTCCGGGTGAACGGCGAGCGCGTCTTCTTCGACGCGCCCGTCGTCGAGTCCTACGTGGATGAGATGCGCCGGCACATCGCTGCGCGACCGCGCGAGGCGGAGCCGGCCGATGACGGGCAGCTCAGCCTGAGCATCAGCTCGTACTCGCTGTGGGTGCAGGACCTCAAGACCGGCGAGGTCGTGCCCTACAAGACCGACCGCCTGATCGAAATGACGAAGCTGGTCGACACCCTCACCGAGGACCGGGTGTATGGCGTCCCGCCGGGCATCCCGATTGACGTACACCCGGACCTGCACCCGCTTGCGCAGTACCGCATTGCCGCGCTCCACTCGCGGCAGGGCGCATCGCCGGTCGACCCCACATCCGCAGCCACGGTCAACCACCTGTTCGACATGGCCGAAGTGATGGGCAGCCCGATCGACGGCCTGCCGGTCTACCTGCCGTCGCCCCTGCGACTCGGCGGCGAATCGCTCGATGTCGTGCTCGCCTGCCTCGACCGGCTGGCGCGCATCTCGGTCAGCAGCATGCCGTCCACCGGCGCGAACGCGCCGCTCCACCCCTTCGGCGCGCTCGCGCTTGCGGCCGCGGAGCTAATGGGCGGGCTGGTCACGCTGCGCCTGCTCACCGGCAAGCCGGTCACGTTCCACGTCGACATCTTCCCCTTCGACCTGCACGCGGGCAGCCAGGTCTTCGGCTCGCCGGAAAACCTGCGCTACCAGATGCTATGCGCGGACTTCAACCGCTTCTACGGCTGGCCCGCCAGCCGCGGCCCGGGCAACACACATGTCATGTCGAAGACGCCGGACAGCCAGGCCGCGGCGGACAAGGCCGCGATCATGGCCTGGGGGGCATCGCTCGGCCAGCGGCACTTCGGCGCGGCAGGGACCCTCAGCCTGGACGAAATCTTCAGCGCGGAGCAACTCCTGGTCGACATCGAAATCCGGGACTGGGTGCAGGCCGCGATCCAGGGACCGTGGCTGGGCGAAGAGGTCGTGGACGATTGGCTGGCGGAGATCCGGGCCGGCGTGGCGCGCAGCTTCGTCGGGCTGGACAGCACGCTGGACTACTACAAGGCCCAGACCTGGTATCCCCGCCGGTTCGAGCGTGGGGCCATCGGGCGCTGGATCAGCACAGGCCGCCCCGAACTCTCCGACCGGCTGCGCGACGAGGCGCGGCGGCGCATCGCGTACCACGAGTTCGAGCTCGACGCGGACCGCCGGCGGGAGATCGAGCGCATCTACGCGGCCGCGCAACAGGCCGTGGGCGGCTGATGCCGAGGCTGAGGCCAGGGCTGAATAGCACGCTGATGACGCTGATTTCATCGCTGATGAGCGCAGACAAAAGAGAAAACCAGCGCCTATCAGCGCGGCAATCTGCGTGATCAGCGTTCGTTTCCGGAGCAGACATGATACTGGAAGCACTTACCGAAACGCAGATCGGGCGCATCCACGATGCGTCGCTGGAGATCCTGCGCACCATCGGCGTGCGCATCCCCCATGCGGAGATGCGGCGGCGGTTTTGCGCGGCGGGCGCGGAGGTGGATGAGACGCACGAGGTCGTGCTGATCCCCGAGCGGCTCGTCCAAGAAGCCCTGGCGAGCTGCGGCAAGACGTTCACCATCTACGGCCGTGACCGGTCCCGCGTGGCCCGCTTCGGCCAGGGCACGCGCAACTACAACTCCACCGGCGGGCAGGCGCTCTGGCTGGCCGACAACGGCACGGAGCGGCGCTATGCCAGCCTGGCGGACGTGGCGACCGCGGCGCGGCTGGCGGACGGCCTGCCGCACATCAACATCGCCGGCGCGATGGCCGAGCCACACGAGATACCCACCGGCTGCCGCGTTGTGGAGGTCGCGGCTGCACTGCTCGGCCACACGACCAAGCCCCTGCACTTCTTCTTCCACAACCGCGCGACCACCCGGTATGTGCTCGAACTCTTCGCGGCAGTCGCGGGCAGCGAGACAGACGCCGCGGCCTACCCCCTGGCCTACCCCTTCCTGGAGCCGATCAGCCCGCTCAAGTTCCCCTATGAGGGCATCGAGGTGCTGTTCGAGACCGCGCGCTTCTCGCTGCCCGTCCCCATCGGGCCGATGGCCCAGGTCGGCGCGACCGCGCCCGGCACGCTGGCCGGCACGCTGGCGCAGGAGAACGCCGAGATTCTCGCCGGCATCTGCGTCACCCAGCTGGTCAAGCCCGGGCTGGCCGTCTGCTATGGCGGCATCCCGCACGCCTTCGACATGCGCACCAGCCAGATCATCTTTGGCGGGCCGGAACAGTCGCTGATGGCGGTCGCGATGGCGCAGATGGGCAAGCACTATGGGCTGCCGGTTTATGTCAACGTGGGGCTGACCGACAGCAAGATTCCCGATGCACAGGCCGGGATGGAGGCGGGCGTCTCGCTCATGTGCGGCGCGCTGGCCGGTGCGGACATCTTCGGACATCTCGGCATCTGCGGCGCAGACCAGGGCGCGTCGCTTGCCATGCTGGTCATGCAGCACGAGCTGATCGGCTATGTCGAGCGGGTGTTGCGCGGCTTCGAGGTGGACGACGAGACCCTGGGGCTGGATGTCATCCGGTCGGTGGGCCGGGACAGCACCTTCCTGGCGGAGGAGCACACCGTCCGGCACTTCCGCAAAGAACTGTGGTTCCCGCGGCTGCTCGACCGCCAGTTCTGGTCGCCGTGGGTCGAGGGGGGTGCGGAGACGATGCTCGACCGCTGCATCGCGGCGAAGGACAAGGTGCTCCGGGAGCACGAGCCGGTCCCGCTGGACGCGCACACGCGGCGCGAGGTGGACGGGATCGTGGCGGCTGCGCGGCGGGAGTTGGGGTAGGTTCGTTCACTCGCGCCTATCTGACACAGATGCCGGACTCTGCTATAATGTCGCTACAGGAGCAAGGGCGATGAGCGAACGAGCAACTCCGGCCATAGACACAGTCGTACGACGACTGGTCGAGCGTTTCGACCCCGAGCAGATCATCTTGTTCGGCTCCCAGGCCACAGGCGCCTCACGACACGACAGTGACATCGATCTGCTGGTCATCATGCCATACACGGGCTCCAAGCGCCAGAGGCAGTTGGAGATGCGGATAGCGCTGGACGATCTGCTGGTGGGCACAGACATCATCCTGGCATCCCCCGACGAGGTTCGACGGCATCGAAATGTCGTAGGAACACTGATTCGCCCTGCCTTGCGCGAGGGCAAGGTGCTCTATGCTCGGACTGGATGACGAACTGCTTCACGTCGCCCAACAATGGGTGCTGAAAGCCGAGAGTGATCTGGTTACAGCCACTCTGACGGTACGCGCCAGAGTTAGCTGCCCGACGGATGCTGTATGTTTCCATGCCCAGCAGTGCGTCGAAAAATACCTCAAGGCCATGCTCGTCCTCAACGGCATTGAGGTTCCGCGGACGCACCAGCTCAATATCATTCTGGCTCTTCTGCCGCCTGAAACTCGCCCTGAGCTCTCACCTGCCGAGCGAAGCCAACTGACGGAGTATGCGGTCTCGACGCGTTACCCTGGCGACTACGATCCTATCAGCCTTGAAGAGGCACGTGAGGCAGTTAGGATCGCACGGCGTGTCCGCAACGCTATACGACGGCAGCTGCCACCCGACGTGCTTGAGGGGGATTGACGCCGCGACCAGCCTACCGCCCCCGCTGCCACTCGTCGATCAGCGCGGCGACGTTGCGGCGGATCAGCGGCGAGTCCTCGCGGACATTGTCTACCGGCGACAGGATGAAGCGGCCCCCGGGCGCGAGGGTTTCCAGCGCGCGGCGCACCTCTGCGCGCACCTCTGCCTCATCCCCCTGCTCGACGGTCAGGTGACCGTTGACCCCGCCCCACAGGCACACGCGGTCGCCAATCTGCTGCTTCGTGCGCGCGAGATCCCACTCGCGCGGATCGACCCCGATGATGACATCCACGCCCGCCTCCGCGATGAGGTCCAGCAGGGGCATCGCCTTCGCCGTGATCAGGTAACCAAGCCGCGCGCCGTGCTCGTGCGCCAGACGCACGTCTGTGGCAAGGATAGGCTGGATGAACTTGCGCCAGGCTGCGGGCGTCCAGAAGTCGGTGTTCTCGTACCACGCCCGCTTGATGTACAGGTCGATGCCCGCGTCGAGCACCACCCGCATGCGCGCCCGGTTCCAGGTCGCGATGATGTCCAGCATCTCGGCCAGAAAGTCGGGCTGGTCGTAAGCGAGATACACCATCCGCTCCAGCCCGTAGACCCACCCGATCAGGTCCGCACCGACGCCCCAGCCGCCCGTGACCAACAGGTCGTGCCGCCGCGCGAGCGCCAGCAGTGACTCTGCATCGGCGCGGAACGCATCGACATCCGATGAGTTTGGTTCTACCAGCAGGTAGCGCAGCGCGGGCAGGTCCTCCGGCCCGTTGACCGGGAAGCGCCGCGCCCGCGAGGTGATGTAGTCATCCAGGAAGGGTACGTGGTCGCCCCAGCGCCAATCGTCCGTCTGGCGTACTTCCGCGCGCACCGTGCCGGCCGGCGTCCGGTATTCCTTAAACAGGATGGGCAGTTCTTCGTCATCCGGCGTTCCGCGCCACTCCGCGATCTCCACCGCCGGGTCATGGCGGACGGGCAGGCCGTGCAGGTTGTAGTGATCGTTCACCACGACCGGCGGGCGGCCCGGCAACTGCACGCAGGTGTCCAGGCCCAGCGCGACCTGGCGCAGGACAAACTCCTCGTAGGAACTGCAGGTTGACTTGAGCCCGTTATACAGCATGAAGCTGCACGGCGTGTGATCGACGGGACGGCCGTCGAGCGCGGCGAGCATCCGCTCGCGCGATGTGAGATTCGGAGAAGGGTTGGGCATGGGGTTCCTCGGCGCGTACTTGGAGTGGTATGCTTATTATGCGGTATGCGGAGACAGACGGCCAAATCACGCCTGGTTCGCGTCTTGACAAACCCATCCGATGGCCTTAGTATATGAGTGCTCGTTCATAAGCATGCACCTTGGGCGGAAGCGTACACCAAGCCACATGAAAACGGATCCTACAACCAAGCCAACGCATTCCCATCTTGCCGGCTCGGAGATGCACGCCACCCGGGCTCGACTACTGGCGCCAGACGTCGCACGCACTCTGGCCGGCGTGTTCAAGTCGCTCAGCGATCCAACGCGCCTGCGCATCGTCTCACTGCTCTCGGAGCGCGAGTTCTGCGTGACCGATCTTGCGGCTGCGCTGGAAATGCAGCAGTCGACTATCTCCCACCAGCTGCGCGACATGCGCGCGCAGCGGCTGGTGAGCTTCCGGCGTGAGGGCCAGCACGTGTACTACCGCCTGGATGACCCGCACGTCCGCAGTCTGTTCGAGCAGGGCCTGGCGCATATCCAGGAATAGCCACGCGGGGCGGTCGACGCTGACCGCCCCGCTCTTCTGGGGAGATATATGAACGCTCATTCATCTACTGCGGTCCGAGAGAGAATCGACACGGTCGAGCCGCCCCGCGCACCACAGGCGCTCTCTTCGCCAGAGCATCAGCCACTGGCCGGGTTAAGCGCAGCGGAGGTGCTCGCACTGCGGGCCGAGCACGGCAGGAACGAGCTCCCCGCTGAAAAGGCGACGTCCGCCTGGGGCATTCTATGGCGACAGTTCACCAGCCCGCTGGTCTACATCATCCTGGTGGCGGCAGCCGTGTCGCTGCTCGCACGCGAGTACGGCGACTTCATCATCATTATGGTGGTCGTGGTCGCGGATGTCGCGCTCGGTTTCTTCCAGGAATACCAGGCGCAACGCACCTATACTGCGCTCCAGAACCTGCTGATCCCGACCACCACCGTCATCCGGGATGGCCAGCGCCAAGAGGTAGAGTTATGGGAGCTCGTGCCGGGAGACCTCGCGCTGCTCAACGCGGGCGAGCGCGTGCCCGGCGATGGCGACGTCCTCGAGGCGGTGCGGTTGACCGTCGATGAAGCGATCCTGACGGGCGAAAGCGAACCTGTGAGCAAATCGGCCGCAGGCGCGGAGCCTGCGGCAACGGCAGATCCTACGCGCCGCCTGTTCATGGGCACGACCGCGCTGACGGGGCGCGGAGCCATGCGGATCACCCGGACCGGCTCCGACACGGAGCTGGGCCAGATCGCTGCCAGCCTGGCGGAGCACGCGGAGGAAGACACGCCTCTGCAGGTGCGCCTGAAGGCCTTCAGCCGTACGCTGACCTTCATCGTGGTCGCGTTTACGGCCGTCATCCTCTTCACCGGTCTGCTGTCGGGCCGGCCGTTCCTGGACATGGTGCGCACCGCCATCATCCTGGCCATCGCGGCCGTGCCCGAGGGCCTGTTGATCGCTGTGACCGTGATCCTGGTGGTCGGCATGCGCAAAATCCTCAAACGGAATGGCCTGGTCAAGAAGTTGCTGGCCGTGGAGACGCTCGGCTCGGTGACGGTCATTTGCACCGACAAAACCGGCACCCTGACCGAGGGCCGGATGCGGGTCAGCCGCGCGGCGCTGGCCGATCCGCAACGGGCGTTCGAGACCATGGTGCTGTGCAACAACCTGGAAGGTCCCGTGGACGCAGCCTTGTGGGAATACGCCGTGGCACAGGCTGAGATCGCCCGGAAGGATGGGAGCCGCGTCACTCCGCAGGACCTGGTGGACGGCTCAGTCCGGCTGGCCGAGGAGGTCTTCAGCAGCGAGACCAAGTTCATGAGCACGTCCACGCGCCTGAATGGCCGCAGCATGGATTATCTGAAGGGGGCGCCGGAAATCGTGCTGGGCATGTGCCAGATGCCGTCGGAAGATTGCGGCGCAACCCTGAACCGCGTGGATGACTGGGCGGGAGAAGGGCTGCGGACCCTGGGCCTGGCGTACCGGCACCACACGGACCTCGCCGACCACGCAGGCTATACGTGGGCCGGCCTCGTGGGGATGGCCGATCCACTGCGGAAGGGGGTGGTCGAGGCAGTCGGCGTCGCTCACCAGGCCGGCATCACCGTGAAGATGATCACCGGCGACTATCGCCGCACAGCGGAGCGGATTGCGGCCAGCACGGGCATCCTCCACCCGGGCGACACGGTACTGGAAGGTGAGGTGTTGGCCGGCCTGAACGATGAGCAGCTTCGGGACGCCGTGCGCCGGGCCTCCGTCTTCTCGCGCATCCGGCCGCAGGATAAGCTGCGCATCGTACACGCCCTCCAGGCGCAGGGTGAGGTGGTTGCCATGATCGGCGATGGCGTAAACGACGCGCCGGCCCTCAAACGGGCGAACATCGGCGTCGTGGTCGGCAGTGCGGCCGATGTCGCGAAGGAGACTGCCGACCTGATCCTGCTGGACAGCAACTTCCGCACGGTGGTGGCCGCGGTCGAAGAGGGGCGGGTCATCTTCGAAAACATCCGTAAGGTGGTCGCATACGTGCTGTCCAACTCCTTTGCCGAGGTGCTGGCCATCTTCGTTGCCATGCTGTTAGGCTGGCCCGCGCCGCTGCTCGTGGCCCAGATCCTCTGGATTCACCTCATCTGCGACGGCCCGGCCGATATCGTGCTGGGTTTCGAGCCAAAAGAAGAAGGCATCATGTCCGAGCGACCGCGCTCCCTCCATGAACCGATCCTGGCGCCGCTGGGCCTGGCGCTGATCGGCATCATCAGCGTGGCCAGTGCGCTGGGCGCGCTGGCGCTGTTCGGGCATTACAATCACATCCACGGCAACCCGGCGGAAGGCCGCAGCATCGTGTTCGCCAGCTTCGCGATCAACTCGATGATCTACATCTTCGGCTATCGCAGTCTCCGGCGGTCGCTCTTCCGCATGGGGCCGCTCAGCCAGAACAAGATCCTGGTGGTGGCTGTCGTCGGCGGGCTCCTGATGTCGTTGCTGCCCTTCATGGTGCCGGCCATTGGCCGCGCGCTGGAGATCGTGCCGCTGACGCTGGCCGAGTGGGGCCTGGTGGCCAGCATTGCCCTGGGTCTTCTGGCGGTGGTCGAGATCGGCAAGGCACTCACCCATCGTATGCGGGAAAATCACGGCTGATACGAAAGGAAGCCGTTATGGGCAAGTTGCGCAAGCATCGCACAGCGCTCGTTCTACCCGCCGGCCGGGAGGTGCTGGCCTGCCCGGTCTGCCACGGGTCGCTGGGCTGGCGTGAGCCAGACAGCGCCCTCCACTGTGCGTTCTGCGGGGTGGACTATCCGGTACGGCAGGGCATCCCGCATTTCGTTGAGCCGGACGCGCTGACCGGCCTCGCCGGTTTTGCGATGCTGCATAAACCGGAAAGGCCCGAGCTGAAAAAGCCCGACTATTTCAGGGACAC
>CAZTMA010000008.1:43922-48063 GCA_964614645.1 uncultured Anaerolineales bacterium | reverse complement strand
CCGGCACTTCTCGCGACTGTACGACTGGTTCTCCTGGTTCTACCGGCTCTTCTCAAAGGTCGCCTTCGCGTATATCGGGATGCCGGAGGCGGCGGCGCGGCGCGAGGTGCTGGACCGGCTGGAACCGGCGGGCGGCCGCGTCCTGGAGGTTTCGATCGGCCCGGGCGTCAACCTGCCCTACCTGCTCGCCCGACCGGATGTGGGCGAGGTGCATGGCCTCGACATCTCACCGGGCCAGCTGCGGCGCTGCCAGAGCTTCGTGCAGGGGCACGGCTGGCGCGTGCCCCTGTACCTGGCCAACGCCGAGGCGCTCCCGTTCGGCGACGCGACCTTCGACGCGGTCTTTCACATCGGCGGCATCAACTTCTTCAACGATAAGGCCAGGGCGATTGCAGAGATGGTGCGCGTGGCCAAGCCCGGCACGCGCATCGTCATCTGCGACGAGAACGAACGCGGCGCACGGGCCTACGAACGTACGCTACCCGGCTTCAAGCGCACCTTCCAGGGTGACCGGCAAGCTGTGACTGCTCCGGTAGGTGCTGTCCCGCCGGGAATGCAGGAGCTGCGCGCGTTCGACGTTTGGAAGGGGTGGATGTATTGCCTCGAATTCAGGAAACCCGGTTCGTCTATCGAGCGAGCGATCGCTTCAGCTGCCGATTCGTCCCGGGCATCTGGCTAAGCTCGAATCCAAACTCATTCGGGAGGCATTAGCATGGCCCAAACTGTCATCGCTCCGTCCGCTCAATCGCACGCCAACCGCATCGCTTTGATTTCGGTCGCCGCCGCTATTGTCACCATGCTGCTCAAATTCGGCGCGTACCTGCTCACCCAGTCAGTCAGCCTCCTATCGGATGCGGCCGAGTCGTCAGTGAACCTGATAGCCGCGTTGGTGGCCTTCGGTGTGCTCACCCTCGTCGCGCGGCCTGCTGATGAGGAGTTCCGCTACGGTTACGACAAAGCCGAGTACTTTTCCAGCGGCATCGAGGGCGCGCTGATCCTGGTCGCTGCGATCACCATTATCTACACGGCTATCAACCGCTTTCTCCATCCGGCCCAACTTGAACGCATCGGGGTGGGTTTGGCCGTCGCCCTGGCGGCCTCCGCCATCAACTTCGGGGTCTCCCGCTTCGTCCTGCACAAGGCCGAGGAATACGACAGTATCACCCTGGAGGCAGACGCCCACCACTTGATGACCGATGTCTGGACCTCGGTGGGCGTCGTCGCGGCGCTCGCCGTAGTGATGTTCGTGCCGAAGTGGTCGATCCTCGATCCGATCATTGCCGTTGCCTTGGGGCTGAACATCATTCGTACCGGCGTTAGCCTCGTCAAACGATCCTTCGCCGGGTTGATGGATATCAGCCTCCCCGCCGAAGAGATGGACGAGATCGAGCAGTTGCTGCGGGAGAAAGAAGGGCAGGATGTCGTCTACCACAAATTCCGCACCCGGCGGTCCGCTTCCCGGCGCTACATAGAATTCCACCTGCTGCTGCCCGGCGACCTCAGCGTGCAGGCCGCACACCGTCGATGCACGGCGATCGAGGACGAGATCCGCCGCCGGTGGCCCAAGACGCGCGTCACGATCCACGTCGAGCCCAAGGAGACGGGGGGCGTTTAGGCTTGGGCGACCGCTGCGACTTCCGCTTCAAGCGCGACAGACCAACCCGCAGCACCTCTTCAGTACGCGGTCATGAGGTCATCACCAGCGGGCCATACCGCCTTGTGCGACACCCTGCGTATGCCGGTACGATCCTGTACGAGCTGGCTGTACCGGTCCTGCTCACTTCCTGGCCGGCCTTGCTCGCCAGCGTCTTGAGCACTGCCCTGCTGCTCCTGCGCACCGCGCTTGAGGATCGGATGCTGCTTGCAGAGCTGCCCGGTTACCCGGAGTATGCCGAACATGTCCGGTACCGCCTGTTGCCAGGGCTGTGGTGATGCCAGGTCCGCAGTCCGGACTTAGCTGACAGGCGGATAAGTCTGAGCTGGACCTGCCGCCGGTGAGCCGCAACGTCCTGTGAGGGGGACGGCGGCCTCGCCGTACGGCGGGAAGCGCCGGCATATAATTATGAGAATCACAATCCTGAATGTCCTAAACCGCGTCAACTGTTGACACGGCCCTCCGCGTGTGATAGCATGGGGGCGCTTGGGCACGTGCATCGACCTACCCGAGATGTTGCGATGACAGACTTTGACACCGACGTTGCAGCAACCTTCTCTCTGGACGGCGAGTGGGATTTCGCCCTCGGCGAGCGCGCCGCGTGGAGCGTCATCCACGTGCCGGGCTGCTGGGAAGCGCAGGGCTTCAGCAAGACTCTCGATGGGCCGGCACGCTACCGTCGGAACGTCACCATCCCCTCCGACTGGGCCGGACGACCCATCTTCCTCGAATTCGACGCGGTCAGCTACGCGTGCCGCGTAACCCTCAACGGCATCCCTGCCGGCGAACACCTGGGACTGTGGACCCCCTTCAGCCTGGACGTGACCGCGGCCGCGCGGCCCGGTGTGGAAAACGTGCTGGAGCTGGAGGTCTGGAAGCCCGGCGACCGGTATCCCATGCGCAGCAGCCTGGCCGGCTTCCTGCCTGACGTCGCCACCACCTTCGGCGGCATCTGGCAGTCGTGCCGCCTTGCAACCTACACGCACGATTTCCGGGATCTCAGGCTGGACGCGGACCCTGCTACAGGCCGGCTGCATGTGTGTGGGAGCCTCTATGCCTGCTGCGGCGACCTCACGGGTAACGTGGAAATCAAGGTCGAGCTGGCCGGGCAGACCGTGGCGCGCGCCACGGTGCCCGTGGCTGCAGACGGCGCACTGGACGTTGCGCTGGACATCCCCGATTTCATGCACTGGTCACCCGAACAGCCTGCCTTATATAATGCAGTATTTACCTGGCGACTGGGCGCCGTCGTGGTCGCCACAGAGCAGCGGCGCGTGGGGTTCCGGCAGTTGGCCGCGGACGGCAACCGCACCCTGCTCAACGGGCAGCCGGTCTGCCTGCGCGGCGCGCTGTCATGGGGCTGGGACCCGGACGTGATTGCGCCGTACTACACGCCGGACAAGGCGCGGCAGGAGTTCCGCATCCTGCGGGCGATGGGCTTCAACCTGGTCAAGCTGTGCCTCTTCCTGCCCAACCAGGCGTACTTCGACGTGGCCGACGAAGAGGCGATGCTCCTGTGGGTCGAATTCCCGATGTGGCTGCCCCAGGTGACGGAGGCGCTGCGTGCACAGGCACCCGACGAGTATGCCGACTACGTCCGCCTCACGCGGCACCACCCGTCGGTCGTGCTATACACGCTCGGCTGCGAGATGGACCGGTCGGTGGGGTCCGCGCTGCTCGGCACGCTCAACCAGGTCGTGCGGGACAGCGTCAGGCACGTGCTCATCTGCGACAACAGCGGCTCAGGCGAGTCGTACGGCGGGCTGGACTTCGACTTCGCAGATTTCACCGACTACCACCCCTACTACGACCTGCATTACTTCGAGCCCCTGCTGGACAACTGGCGCCGCGACTGGAAGCCGCCGCGGCCGTGGATCTTCGGGGAGTTCAACGACCAGGACGGGTTCCGCGACCTCGCTGAGCTGGTTGCCGCGGTGGGCGGGCAGAAGCCCTGGTGGATGACCGAGGATCTGCCCGTTGCCACGTGGCGGCCGGAGGCGCGGGCCATCGTCGAGGCTGAGGCGCGGCTGGCGCCGGTCCTGGCTGACTGGGATGCGCGGGAGCTGGTCACGATTGCCAACCGCCAGGCTCTTGTGACCCGCAAGTACACGCTGGAGGCGGTGCGCCGCCGCGCGGGCATGGGCGGCTATGTGGTCACGGGGCTGCGCGACACCCCCATCGCGACCTCCGGCGTGCTGGACGACCTGGGCCGCCCGAAATGGGACCCCGCCGAGTTCCAAACGTTCAACGCCGGCACGGTCCTATGCCTGGAGGTCGGCCGGCGGCGGCGCTGGACGCACGGGGGCGACCGGCCGAGCCCCATCGACCCGCACAACTGGTGGGCGGGCGAGACGGCCCGCTGGGACCTCGTCCTGCACCACACGGGCGCGTCGATCGCCAGTGACACCATGCTCACGTGGGAGCTGGCGCGCAGCAGCGGCGAAGTCTGTGTGGTGTCCGACGTCCAGGCAGGGCTGGCGCGCATCT
>CAZTMA010000008.1:0-43873 GCA_964614645.1 uncultured Anaerolineales bacterium | reverse complement strand
GTTGTCACCGGGTGACCCGCGAGCACTGGCTGCGATGGAGTGCCCCTTGCCGGCTGCCGATGCACCCGAGCGGCTGACCCTCTCCGCAGAACTGCGCCGCGCGACGGATGGCGCGCCGCTTGCCCACAATACCTGGCCGGTCTGGGTCTACTCCTGGCCCGGCGAGCTGGACGGCATCGCGCTCTACGACCCCGCCCACCTCATTGATGAGCAGGCCGACCGCCTGAGCCTGGGCACGCGCGTCGACAAGTTGCGCGGCAGGAAACGGCCCCGTGTGGCGCTGGTGACGCTCTGGGACGCCGAGGTGCAACGTTATGTGCAGCGCGGCGGGCGCGTGTTGTACTGGCAGCAGGGGACCGGCCCGCTGCCCGCACGCCGCGGCCCGTTCTGGCGCGAGGCGGTCAAGCTGTTCCCCACTCACCCGGTCTGGGACGTCTTCCCGGTGGACGGCTATGCAGATCTGCAATTCTTCGGGCTTGCGACGGACGTGATGTTCGAGACCGGCCGCCTCCCCGACGTACTCGGGGCTGCCGATGTCAGGTCTCTTCGTCCGCTACTGCGCCGCCTGGATGCGCGCAGCTACGAGATGCACGACTACCTCGTGGAGGTCGAACTCGGCGCAGGCCGCGCCCTTTTGAGCACGCTGCGCTTCAGCGGCGGCGCAGGGAACCAGCCGTCCGGCTTCCGCCGGAACGTGAGCGGGTATGCCCTGCTGTCAATCCTGTTGCGCTATCTGGATGGAACCTTGCCCGATCAGGGAAGGAGGTGATGCCCCGGCGGCGGTGATGCCCGCACGACCGGATCGTACCAAGCTCGCAGTCTTTGCCAGCCTGCCTGCTTTCTTAGCACACAAGAAAGGAAGGAAGCGATGAAGAAGTCAGCCCTCTATCTGTTGGCATTGCTGATGATCGCCAGCCTGGCACTCGCCGCGTGCGTCGCGCCGACGACGCAGGCGCCCCCTGCTGCGGCCGAACAACCGACTGCCGTACCCCCTGCCGAAGAGCCCGCGGCCACCGAGCCGCCGCCCACGGAAGTGCCGCCGACCGAGCCCCCGGCAGCCGAGGAACCCGAAGCCACCCCTGAGCCGACCGTCCCGCCCACGCCGACCCGCGCACCCGTCGATACAGCCAAGTGCCCGGACGGCGCGTACTATGTCGGCGTGCATGACTGGTCGAGCGCGGACCGCCAGGAATACTGGGACCAGGTCATCGCCGCGTTCAACGACGCGCACGACTGCATCAAGGCCGAGACCGTGAAGCTGCCCGAGGATCGCGCGGTGCGGCTCAACGAGCTGTCTGCCGGCACTGCACCGGACCTGGTCGGCTTCGACTCCTCGGACCTGCCGCGCGTCGCCATGCTCGGCTACCTGGCGGACCTGACGCCCATCATGGCGAACGACCCGGAGTTCAACCCGGATGACGTCTTCTTTGAATCCGTCTGGAAGACCGGGTTTGTCGAAGGCAAGCCCGTCGCGATTGCCAAGGACTACAGCGTCAGTGCGTTCTATGCCAACACCGGCCTGCTGGAGAAGGCGGGCATCGAGGTCCCGGAAGAGGGATGGACCTACGACGAATACCTCGATATCGCGCAGCAGCTCACGCTGGACGAAAACGGCAACAATGCCGCCAGCCCGGACTTCGACCCGACGAAGGTGGTGCAGTGGGGCGCGAGCTCGCCCTTCTGGGGCGGCGACAGCGGGTGGTGGCGCGGGTTCCAGTCGTTCCTCTACTCCTGGGGCGCGCACACCATCAGCGACGACGGCAAGACGACTACGGGTTACCTGAACAGCGAAGCGGCCCTTGCGGCCTGGGAGTGGTATCGCGACTTCATCCACGAGTACCACGTCGCGCCGACCGCCAACTACCTCAACGCCAGCGGCATGACCAACGACAAGCTCTTCTCGCAGGGCAAGCTGGCGATCTCCGGCTCGTACTGGGGCCCGTGGTACCAGGATGTCTTCAACGCCTCGCCTGACCTGCAGTGGCAGGCCATCCCGCTGCCCACCGGCCCCGGCGGGCACGAAGCCGCCATCATGTGGATGGGCTGGGGCATCAACAGCAAGTCGGAGAACCCCGAGGCAGCCTGGGAGCTGCTGAAGTGGCTGACGACTGCGCCCGGCCAGCGCGTCTTTGCGCTGAAGGCGCTGACCGGCGACAAGGCCACCGCGGCCGAGCTGCAGCAGGAGAAGGACCCGTACTGGAGCGTCTTCCTCGCCGAGGTGCCCTTCCAGGGCCGCCTCGATGACGGGACCACGCCGTTCTATACCACCTGCGTGGATATCCCGGCGGGCAAGCTGCTCGCCCGACTGTTCGGCGACGATGGCCCGAGCCTGGACATCAAGGCCGAGCTGGATAAGCTGGCCGCCGACGCGGACAAGTGCCTGGCGGAATCGAAGATCGAATAAAGTGACTCAATGGGGTGTCTGGATGGGCAGTTGCCCATCCAGACACCCCGCGCAGGGGGACGGGAAAGGAGGGACATCGTGGGCGCAGCTCGTACCAGGCGCAGGGGCAGCATCTCCAGCCGGCGCGAAACCCTGGAATTTTACCTGTTCATCTCACCCTGGCTGATCGGCCTGGCCGTCTTCCTGGTCTACCCCCTCCTCAGCTCCCTCTACTACTCGTTCACGCGCTACGAGATCGGGGGCCGGCCCTTCTGGATCGGGCTGGAGAACTACATGCGCATGTTCGCGGACCCCCAATACCTGCGGGCCATCCGCACCACATTCATCTTTGCGCTGGTTAGCGTGCCCGGCATCAGCGTTGTGGCCCTCGGGCTGGCGCTCATCCTCGCGCAGAAGCTCAAGGCCATCAACGTCTTCCGATCCATCTACTTCATGCCCAGTGTCATGCCGATGGTCGCCATCTCGCTGACCTGGTTCTACGTCCTCCGGCCCGACACCGGGCCGCTGGCCGGTCTGCTGGCCCTGGTGGGCATCGAGTCCCCGCGCTGGCTGGGCGACGTGCGGTGGGCCCTGCCCGCGCTCATCCTCATCAACATCTGGTTCAACTTCGGCGCGCAGATGGTCATCTACCTCGCGGGCATCAAGGGCATCCCGCAGGAGCTTTATGAAGTCGCCCAGATCGACGGTGCGGGCCAGTGGGCCAAGTTCCGCCATGTGACCCTGCCGATGCTGAGCCCGACCGTCTTCCTCAACCTCGTCCTCGGCATCATCGGCGCAATGCAGGTGTTCGACATCCCTTACGTGATGACGCGCGGCGGGCCAAACGACTCCACGCGCACCTACATGCTGCACCTGTACAACCGGGGGTGGGTCGAAATCCAGATGGGATCGGCGTCCGCGATGGGGTGGATCCTCTTCCTCATCATCATGGCGATCACGCTGCTGGTCGTCCGCTCCAGCCAGGCCTGGGTGTATTACGAAGGAGAGCGCCGATGATGACCTCGCCCTCCCTCAGCCGCAGCCGGCGGCTCCGCGGCTTCCTCAGCTACCTGGCCCTGTCCGTCATGGCCCTCGTCATGCTGCTGCCGCTGCTGTGGCTGCTCAACGGCAGCCTGCAGCCCGGGTGGCAGATCGACGCAGACCCCGTCATCTGGCTGCCGCGGCACTGGAACACCACGCCCGCCGGGAATACAGGCCGCGCGCTGCTGCTGTGGCGCGCCCCGCTCGAAGACGACCAGAAGACCGAGGTCATCCAGATCGGCGTGCGGCGTTACACCGCCATCGTGGAGTTAGAGAAGTTGGCGGCGGTCGCGTCGGTGCCCAGGGATGAGCTGACGGACGCAGTGCCCGGCGACCTGGACGGGATCACGGTCAACCTGCGCGAGCGCCGCACGCCCGGAGGCGCGGCCGAGCAGGTCGTGGCCTTGGCGCGCGACGGGCAAGAGCCGGACAACCTGCTTGTCGTGCGGCCGGACGACCTGCGGCCCGCGCTGTCGCAATACCCGCTCGACCAGGCCAACCGGGGACCACGCGAGAAAGTCCAGGTGGCCGGCCACGAACTCGACGGCCGGCGGCTGGCAGATGGACGGCTGGCGCTGGCCATCGGGCCGGAGAGCGAGCTGTGGGTCGTGGGGCCGCCGGCCATTGCGCAGGATGCCCGCCTCATCCAGGCCGACCGGCTGGGCGAGCGGGAATTCGTCCCGCTGGGCGGCACGGAACTCGCCATGTACGCGGTGGAGGGCGAAGACCCGGACTTCCGCGCGGCCAGCATCGTGCAGGAGAACTGGCAGCCTCTCGTGCCGCAGAGCGTCGTCGCGGAGCAAGGCATCAATGCGAAGATCGCGCAGCTCGGCGCGGAGCGCACCGTCAAGCAGTTCAACGGCATCGACATGAACATGCGGCAGTATTCACCGCCCGACGGCAGCCCGCCGTTCGAGGTGGCGGTGCTCATCCCCGGTTCCGATGAGGCCCTGGTGCTGCCCGCAGCGGAGATGGCCGCGCTCACCGCCGGCCCCATCGCGGACCTGATCGAGCCGGGCAGCGTCAACCGCGGCTCGATCACCTACCGCGTCAAGGAGGACTTCGTCACCGCGGCGGGCGAGACCGTGCCGATGGCGCTCGTGGGCGACATCCAGGAGCTGGCGCTGATCGTGCCGGCGGACAAGGTCACTGAAGCCTACGATGTGCGGCCGGACACGCTGGAACGCTCGGTTCGTTTCCGACTGAACTTCGACGGCTACCGCCGGGTCATCAACCTGAAGCTGTCGGGCGTGCCGTTCTGGCGCTTCTTCCTCAACTCGGGCTTCCTGGTGGTGATGAATACCCTTGGCCACCTCATTTCGTGCGTGCTGGTGGCCTACGGCTTTGCGCGGCTGCGCGCGCCCGGAAAGGACGTGCTCTTCCTGGTGCTGCTCGGCACGATGATGGTGCCTTACACCATCATCACCCTGCCCACGTACATCATCTTCCGGGACCTGGGACTGCTCGGCACGATGGTGCCCCTGTGGGTGCGCTCCTTCTTCGGCAACGCGTTCCTCATCTTCGTGCTGCGCCAGTTCTTCATGACCATCCCGCTTGACCTGGACGAGGCCGCGACGCTCGACGGCGCGGGCCGCCTGCAGATTTTGACGCGGGTCATCCTGCCGCTGAGCCGGCCCGCGCTGGCGACCATCGCCATCTTCACCTTCTGGTGGACGTGGAACAGCTTCCTCGACCCGCTGATTTACGTCTCGCGTCAGCAGCACTACACCATCACGCTCGCGATGAACACCTTCAACCAGCAGTATGCCCGTTCAGCCGGCTACTACGACCGCATCCTGGCCGGCTCGGTACTGACCCTGCTGCCGATGGTCATCATCTTCGTGCTGGCGCAGCGCCAGTTCATCGAGGGTATCCAGATGCAGGGGCTCAAGCAGTAGCCAGGAGGATTCCAGATGCAGATCGGCCAATCAACCCTTGCGGACCTGGCGCGGCTGCACACCGACGTGCGTCGCGAACGCGTGTCGAGCTACGACCGCGCGGGGGGCAACTACGACTGGTGGGTCATCCCGCCCGGCGAGACCATGACCATCGCAGACATCGGGGGCGCGGGCTGCGTCAAGCACATCTGGATGACCATGTGGTGCCAGGCAGACGCGTTCCCGCGGCAGCTCGTGCTGCGCGCCTGGTGGGACGGCGAGGCATTGCCGAGCATCGAAACGCCCATCGGGGACTTCTTCGGGCTGGGTCATGGCCTCCTCAGAAACTTCTGGTCGCTGCCCCTGCAAATGAGTCCGCAGGACGGCCGCGGGTTCAACTGCTGGTTCCCGATGCCCTTTGCCAGTGCCGCGCGCTTCGCCGTCACGAACGACAGCCCGGCCCCTGCGAACCTCTACTTCTACATCGACTACGAGCGGTATCCCGCGCTCGATCCTGGCTACGGCCGGTTCCACGCTCAGTGGCGCCGGGAGAATCCGACGGCCGGCTGGGGCGACGACCGGCTGCGCTTTGCGGACCACCAGGACATCCTCGAACAGGTCTGGCACACGCCCAACCTCGACGCGCAGGGCAACTATGTCATCCTGGAGGCGGCGGGCCAGGGCCACTATGCCGGCTGCCATCTCGATGTGGATTGCTTCGCACCGTCCAAGAACGACTGGTGGGGCGAAGGCGACGACATGATCATCATCGACGGCGAGCCGCTGCCGCGGCTGTACGGGACGGGCAGCGAAGACTACTTCAACACGGCCTTCTGCCCGACGCAGGAGTTTTGCACCCCGTATCACGGCCTGATCCTGAACTCAGGCACGCCCGAGTGGCCGTGGCAGGGCAAGAACTCGGTCTACCGCTACCACATCGAAGACCCGATCTACTTCGAGCAGTCCATCCGCGTGACGATCGAGCACGGCGAGGCCAACTCCCTGAGCCACGACTATTCATCGACGGCCTACTGGTACCAGGCCGAGCCGCACATGCCATTCCCGGCGCTGCTGCCAGTGGCGGAGCGGCTGCCGCGACCGTAGTGATGCTATAGTTCGTAGTAGGCGCTTCAGCACCCGCTCGCGCACTGGGCGCTGAAGCGCCTACTACGAACCGATTAAGATGAGGCCTTCTACATGCACAAAGCCTATCACGCGACGCTCGTCAGCCACACGCACTGGGATCGCGCCTGGTACGTGAGTTTTCAGGAATACCGCATCCGGCTCGTGCGACTGGTCGACCGCCTGCTGGACCTGCTGGACGCGCGGCCCGATTACCGGGTCTACATGCTCGACGGGCAGATGGCCGTGCTGGAGGATTACCTGGAGGTCCGGCCGCAGCGCGCGGCCGAGCTGCAGGCCCACTGCCGTGCGGGGCGCATCCAGGTCGGGCCGTGGTATGTCCTGGCCGACGAGTTCCTGGTCAGCCCGGAGGCCCTCATCCGCAATCTGATGGTCGGTCACCGAATGGGGGCCGCTGCGAGCGGCGCCGACTACGGCGGCGTAGAGAAGATCGGCTACGTGCCGGACGGCTTCGGCCACATCGCGCAACTGCCCCAGATCCTGCGCGGGTTCGGCATCGACAATGCCTTCTTCTGGCGCGGGCTGGGCAACGAGGGAGAGCGCCTCGGCACGGAGTTCACATGGCGCGCGCCGGATGGCTCGACCGTGACGACCATCTGGATGCCGTGGGGCTACCACAACGTGTCGAACATCGGCTATCCCATCCACTGGGGCGACACCTCGCAGATGGAATTCAGCGCGGACCTGGCCCAGCAGCAGATTCGCCACGCGCTCGACGAGCTCAAGTCGATGGCGAACACCCCTGCCCTGCTGCTGATGAACGGCATCGACCATGCAGAGGCCGAGCCGCGCATTCCGGATATCATCATTCAGGCTAATGCCGAGAACAACGATGTGGAGATCAGCCACGGCACGCTGGCCGAGCACCTCGCACGCGTACGCGCGGCACAGGTCGCACTGCCCACGTTCGAGGGCGAGTTCCGCTGGGGCCGCTACTCCGAGATATTGCAGGGCGTCTATGCCGCGCGCATCCACCTCAAGCAGACCAACCACCGGGTCGAGTCGTTGCTGGAGCGCTATGCCGAGCCGCTCGCCGCGTACGCGTGGCTGGCGGGCGCGGACGTGCCCGCGGGCACGCAGGACCTCCTGTGGACCGCCTGGCGCTGGCTCCTGAAGAATCACCCGCACGACGACATCTATGGCAGCGGCGTCGATCTCGTGCACGAGGAGATGCTCTTCCGGTTCAGCCAGGCGGAGCAGATCGGCAGCTTCCTCGTGCGCGACAGCCTGCGCCAGCTGGCCCGGCAGGCCGACGTGACCGGGCAAGCCGGCACGCCCGTGCTCGTATTCAATCCCCTGGGCTGGGCGCGCCGCGAGACCGCGGTCGGCGATATCGACTTCGATTTCGATGACCCGACCGCCGGCGACTTCCAGCTGGTGGACGGCGAGGGCCGGGTCGTGCCGCACCAGGTCCTCTCAGATGAGCCGGTGTTCTGGATGGAGACGCTCAAGCCGAACCGCAAGCGCCGCGTGCACGTGGCCTTCCCGGCGGACGTGCCCGCATGCGGCTACCGCGCCTACTACGCGCAGCCGCGGCAAGCGGAGGCCCTGCAGCCGGCGTCGACCTGGCGTGTGGGCGCGCGCGGGGCAGAGAACGACTCCCTGGCCTTCGAGATCGCGGCGGACGGTGGGCTGGACGTAACGGATAAGACGACCGGCCAGGTCTCCCGCGGCCTCGGCCACCTCAGCGACGTGGACGACGCGGGGGATGAGTACTCGTACTGCCCGTGCCCGAACAGCGAGACCATCACAACGGCAGGGCTGCCCGCCGAGGTAAGTGTTATTGCCAGCGGGCCGGTGCAGGCGACGTTCCGCATCGCGTGGACGCTCCACGTGCCGGCGGGGCTGACAGACGACCGGCAGCGCCGCGCGGTCGAGCGCGTGCCGATGCCCATCGTCTCCGAGGTCACGCTCTACCGCGACCGGCCCGGCCTGACCATCCGCACGGAGGTCGAGAACCGCGCCCGCGACCATATGCTGAGCGTGCTGTTCCCCACCGGCCTGCAGGCCACGCACGCGGCAGTGGACGAGGCCTTCGCGGTCATGGAACGCGACCTGGACCTGCCCGATGCGGCGGGTTGGGTGGAAGATCCGACCTCGCTGATGCACCAGCGCGCGTTCACCGATGTGAGCGCGGACGGCCGCGGGCTGATGGTGCTGAACCGCGGCCTGCCCGCGATCGAGGTCACGCGCGAGGCGGGCGGCTCGCAGATTGCGCTGACGCTGCTGCGGAGCGTCGGCTGGTTGAGCCGCGATGACCTGGCGACGCGCCGCGTTGCGGCGGGGCCGCTGGTTCCTACACCCGGTGCACAGTGTCTCGGCGCCTATACATACGAGTATGCCATCGTGCCGCACGCGGGCGACTGGCGGACGGCATACCCGGCCGCATACAACTTCGGCGCACCGCTGCTCCTTGCGCGGGCCGATACGCACGAAGGGCTGGACCTACGGGAGATGAATATCACGCGCGATGACCCGGCGCAGGTCAAGGCGATCCCATGGCCGCGCAGCGGGTCGCTGCCCGGCACGCTCAGCTTCCTCCAAATCGAGCCGCCGACGCTCATCCTGAGCTCGGTGCGCCGCACGGAGGACGGGCAGGGGCTGGTTGTGCGCTTCTACAACGTGGAACGCGCGCCGGTAACCGCGACCCTCACATCGGGCCTGCCGCTGGCGTCGGCGCGACGGCTGAACCTCAACGAGGAGCCAGGAGAAGAACTCACAGTTATACACGGCCGTCGGGCCGAACTGGAGGTGCGCGGGGCAGAAATCGTGACGTGCGAACTGCGGCCGGCATAGGGTAGGTGGTCATGACGTCTGATGTTGCTCAGCTAACTGGACAAATTACTCGTCCGGCGGCTCCAGCAGCGCCTCAGGCTCGCTCATGCGCGGTGCTGCCGTGCGCAGAAGGGCAGCGGCATCCTGGAGGTCCGGAAAGTCGAACCCTTCGGTGTAGCTGGCGAATACCTTGGCCAGCGCGCGGCGGGCCTCCGCCAGTTCAGCAGCGCAGCCTGAACCCTGACGCTCGCGCAGCCGCACGAGGCTCATGGTAGCCCGCAGCTGCCAGACCAGCGCGCCTGTCTCCCGCCCGAGCTGCTGAGCCTGGCTGAAGCAGGCCAGCGCTGCCTCGGCCGCGGCCAGGCCATCGCGCTCGAGCAGTAACTCGCCCTGCAGGCGGCGCAGCTCGGCTTCATAGAGTCTCCCGCACGGTATGTGGGACGGTCCCAGCATTCTATCGATGGCAGCCTGAGCGATGGTCAGGAGGCGACTGCGTTCCGCCTGTGATATGGCGCCGGCTGCGGGCCCGCGCCGGCGCAGCGCGGTGAGGCAGCTATCCGCGACCATCGTGGCAAAGAAGTCGGTCTCGATGGCGACGTTGCCATACTGCCAGCCCACGCCCCACATGTGCTCGATACCGGCCAGGTCCTCTCCGCGGCCAAACTGCACCCAGCCGCGCAGGACCTCGGAGTAGACCATCCACATGACCAAACCATGGTCTTGGGACAACCGATAGCACTCCTCGGTCAGCTCGGCCGCGCCGGGCTCATCATGCCGGAGGCAGTGCAGCAGACCGGCGCCCAGTGCCATGGCCCCTGCCTGGCCGAGAGCCGCACCTGTCACGCGCGCTGAAGCCAGCGCTTGCCGGCTTCGGGCAAGCGCCTGCTCCGGATAGCCCAGCAGCCACAGATTCCGCGCCGATATCGCCAGACCGATGACCTCGACATCCAGGCCGATCAGGCCGCGCAGCTTGGCTCGTCGCTCTGGCGTCAAAAAGGCACGGACCTGCGCGAACCCGGTCTCGGACAGCCGCAGGTTGCCAAGGTAGTGATGGTTGGCGCCGAAGTAAAAGTGGGCGAGGCCGGCAAAGGGCTCGGTGCCTGGAACCGTCGCCGCATCCTGCAAGCGCTCGAATGCGGCCAGCGAATCCTCAAATCTCCCCGTGGTGAAGCAGTGTTCCAGTACAGTCGCGAGAATCAGCAACTGCGACTGTCCCTGGACGTGTCCGCCCCACGCAGCCGTCGCGCGCGCCACTGTATCGAGGAGCTTTGCGCTGCTGAGCCCTTCCAGGTTACGTTCCGGACCCAGCCGGGCCACCTCCAACAACCGTCCAATCCCCGCCCGCTCCTGCGATGGCGGCGCAGCTGCCAGCAGCGCCAACCCGCGGTCGTATCGCAGCAGAGCTTCCCGGAAGGCACTCATCCGCATGGCTTCGCGACCGGCGTCGAGCAGCGCACGGGCGGTCTGCAGCGGCAGCCCGGCCTCCCCATAATGCCAGGCCAGCTGGGCGCCGATTCGCTCGCGCGCGGTGACGTCGCCCGCGACCTGGCGGTCCAGGCTTTCTGCGACGCCACCGTGCAGGCGGGCACGCTCGACAGGGTCCAGTTGGTCATAGAGATACTTCTGGAAGAGATGGTGCGTGAAGCGATAAATTGACTGCCGCCCATCACCCAGATTCTGCAGCCCCTCGGGCTGCACCAGGTGATGCTGTCGCGCCAGGCTGCCACTCAGGGTGGCGCGCAGCTCATCGGCGGGGATACCGGTCAGCTTCGCCACCACCTCAGCGGAGAAGTCATCCCCCTGCACGCTGGCCGCCGACAGGATGCGCCGGCTGGCTTCGGACAGCCGCTCGATGCGCTCGGCGATAGTTGCTTCAACCCGGGCGGGCAGTACCTGCCAGTTGAGTGACTCGCGTGCCGTCCAGCGTCCCGCCTCGTCTTTGACCAAGTCCCCGCGCGCCTGCAGGTTGCGCAACACCTCAACCGTGAACAGCGCCTGGCCGCCCGTCTGCGCATACAGCGCATCCCGAAACCGCGCGCCCAGCCGGTTCGGCTCGGTGTCCACGTAGGCCTCGACAAAGGCGCGGCCGTCCGCTCGTTCCAGTTCCACCAGAATCTCGCCGTTGAGGCGGCGCAGTTCGTTGACCACGGCTGCCATCGGGTGCCGTTCCACCTGGCCGGACTGCGGGTTGCGGCGGCCCAGCGCAACAACATTCGAGCGATATGCGCCAAGGATGAGCAGGCGGCTGTCCTTCAATTCGCGGCCGAGGTTCAGGAGGAAGGCGGCGCTGGCATCATCCACCCAGTGCAGGTCATCCAGAAGGAGCAGCAGCGTGCGCTCGCGCGTGATGGCGGCGAGGGTCGACATGAGTTGGTCGAACAGCACACCCTGGGAGTTGGCGTACACCGAGTGCTGTTCTGCAAGCTCGCCCAACCAGGCCGGCGCGTGCCCGAACGCGAGACGGCCTCTGCGGGCGACCGAGGTTGCGGGCAGCAGCACATTGACCAGATAGCGCCCGTGGTCATCCAGCGCGGACAGCACAAGGTCAGTTGCCTGGCGCAGGCGCTCCGTCTGCTGGCTGTCCTGCAAATGCCACCCCGCGTGATTGGTGAAGTCGCCAAAGAGGGTCTCCGCAAGGCGGCGCAGCGGGGCGAGCGGGTCCTGGTCTCCGCCCGGGCTGCAGCGAGCGCCCGCAATCAGCAGCTCGGGATGCTCTGTCAGCGCGGCGGTGGCGAAGGCTTCGAGCAGCATAGTCTTGCCGCTGCCCGCTTCGCCGCTGATGAAGGCCAGGCAGGTCTGACCCGCCCGCGCGGCCGCCAGATAGCTGTTGAGCAGGTCCATCTCCTGTGCGCGTGCAACGAGCTGTGGCAGTGTGGGCGGGGGCCGGCCGGACGTGGCCGGCGCGGGACCGGCAGCCGGCTGTCCGAGGGAAATAAGGTTCCTGACACGCAACTCGCCTGACAGAATGGCGGTGTGCAGAGCCTGGGTACTAGCAGAGGGATCGACGCCCAGCTCGGCCTGGAGGACGCGGCAGCAGACGTCATACTGGCGCAACGCTTCGTCGCGGCGGCCGGTCAGCGCCAGCGCGCGCATGTAGCTGCGATGTGCCTCTTCGAGCCATGGCTCCATCTGGAGCTGCAGGCGGGCGGCGGCCACGGCCCCGGCGTATTCGCCCGCGCGCTCGAAAGCCGCTGTCTGGTCTTCGAGGATGTCCAGCGCCAACCGGTGGCAGTACTCCTGCTTATTCAGCAGCCAGGACTGGAAGACCTCGCTGTCCGGCACAGCGAATCCTGCGAGCAGGTCGCCGCAGAGTTCAGCAGGCAGCACTTTCTCGCGCCGCTCCGGTGAGCGCGCAATGGCCTCCAGTTCAGCCACGTCGAGCGTGTACGTGCTGTGGGTATTGAACTGCACGTCCGTGGAGGTCACAAACAGGAAGGAAGGCGGCGCCGGGTCACCTGACCGGGGATCGCCCAGCACACGCCGTACACAGGAGAGCGCCTGCCGCAGGTTGGCGCGTGCGACAACCTCGGGCCGGTCAGGCCAGAGCAGGCCCGCCAAGGTCTCGCGGCGGTGAGGCCGATCGGTTTCCGTCACGAGGTATGCCAGCAGGGCCCGAGCCTTATCCGACTCAAAACCGTAGAGCGTCTCGCCGTCCAGTTCGACGCCAAAGCCCCCCAACAGATGCACAGTTAGTTGCCGCACGGTCATGCTCCGCTTGGGCTCAACATTTGGATTATACCAGATTCCGTTCTCGTTGCCAAGCCCATTCTGATCATTCACGAAGAGATGTTTACGATTTACTGACGGAATGATGACGCCAATGCGGTATACACGCTGGAGGATTGCCTGAAGCAGCCCAGGATGCCAGCTACGATGGGAGAATTACATGGCGATAACCGGCAGCTCAGGAGACGCCAACCGGAAGCAGCGGCTTTACCGTTGCTTCCTGCTTCGATGCTGGCTCGAAGACGGCGCCCGAGCGGGAAGCGAACCGGGCTGGCGCTTCACCGTTCAGCAGGCCGGTCCCAATACAGCCCGCCACTGCTTTGCGTGCCTGACGGCTGCCGTGGCCTACATAGATGCGCAACTTTCGTCCTGCACTGACTGGTCGGACGACCCACCTGCAACTCTTCGCCGCCCTCGATTTGCACCGCAACAAAGGGAAACAACGGAAGGAGCTTGACACCATGTTTACTCGCAAGGTCCCGCTTGTCGCCGCCTTCCTGTGCGGCATCCTCCTCCTCATGGCCGGTGTGGCGCCCGTCGGGGCCCAATCGGAAACACCTCATCAAGCGACTGATGAAGGCGGCCAGGCCGGCATCGCGGCCGCGCCCTCGCAGTACCTCAGCTACCAGGGCACCCTGCGCGACAACAGTGGCAACCCGGATAACGGCACGCACAACATGACCGTCGCCATCTACGACAACGCCGCGGCCAGCGGCACGGCGCTCTTCACGCAGTCGTTCACCGGCGTCATCGTGCGCGACGGCCACTTCAGCCTGATGCTGAGCAGCATCACGCCCGGCATCTTCAGCGGCGCAGACCGCTTCCTCAAGCTCACGGTTGACAGCACTGCGTTGACACCGACTCAGCGGCTGGCGCCCGTGCCTTATTCGGTCTCGGCCAACTACGCTAACTCCCTGGCCGCGCCCGACGGCGACCCGCTCGCAACCGTCACCGTCGACAACAACGGTGACCTCATCATCAGCGTCGATAAGAAGCTGGAATGGGCCAGCGGCACCTATGCCGACCAGAAGATCGACCTGTGGGGCTCGTACTACGGCATCGGTGTGCAGAGCCAGACGCAGTACTTCCGCTCGGACAGCAACTTCGCCTGGTTCATCGATGGCACGCACAACAACTATGAGCTCAACCCGGGCACAGGGGGCACGGCAGCCATGGTGCTTCACGATGGCAAGCTCGGCGTCGGCACGACCGGCCCTGATGCGCGCGTTACCGTCCAAATCCCCGATGCAAGCACAGGCTGGCTCAGCTTCAAGAACAGCGCGGGCACGACCAAGTGGCACGCGAACTCCTACAGCGATACCGGGCTAAACTTCGCGGAGACAGGCGTGGCGGACGGCCGGCTGTTCCTTGAGCCGGGCGGCAACGTCGGCATCGGGACCACCAACCCCGAGGCCAAGCTGGATGTCAACGGCGATATCGATTGGTCCGGGAATCTCGCAGGCTTCACGGTGACCACGTACACCGCAGTATCGAACGGAGGCGGCGCCTGTGCCTTAACTACCTCCAACGTAGGCCCTAGCACCCCCGGCGTGTGCTTCCTTACAAAGGTTGAGCTCGAAGACATCGACTCGAACGCCGAACAGGCGAAATGCGAAGTGATCACTAACGGCAGCACAGGCTACAAGCAGCTCCAGGCCTGCGCCGACGATGATGCAGACGCCTATTGCGGCATGACGTGTCTGTCATGGTAGGCCGGGAGGCAACAATGAAACACCTGACTCTCTACGGGTGCATTGGAGTGGTGCTCCTGGCGACCTTGGCGCTGGCGTCGCCAACGGCGGCCGACTCCGCTCCCGGCAGTGCGTCGTCGGTCAACGCCTCGCTGGAGGAAGACAGTATCGCGAGCGTGGGCGGCGTCGATGGCGCGCGCGTCAGCGTAACAGGCGGCGTGACCGTCGATCCTGCCATGTACCCCGCCGGGCGGCTCTCCGTCTCGGACCTCACCAACATGCCCATCGGCTGGGACCCGGCAAGCGACGCTAACGCCATCGGCAATGGCGGCCTTGACGACGGGGCGGTGTACGCGCTCGCCACGTTGCCGGACGGCAGCGTGTTCGTGGGCGGCGACTTCACCTCGGCGGATGGAGGCAATGGTTGGATCCAGCAAGCGGGCGTGTGGAAGAGCACCGGCTGGGTTGACGCGGGCCGGCCCGGCGTCACCATCGTTGACCTTGCCGTTCATCCGGATGCGACGAAAGTCTACGGCGCCCGGCCTGATGGCCACGTGCTCGAATTCACCACCAACGGCACAGTCTGGGGCTGGGCCTTCCTGTGTCCCCCCTACATTGACTGCCAACTCACCGGCGGCTCGGTCAACGCGGTCGCAGTGGGCGCTGACGGCACGCTCTACGCGGGCGGCAGCTTCACGTCGCCCGTTGCGGGGTTGGCGAAGTTCAACCGGACGGCCCACGCATGGGAGTCTGTGGGCGGCGGCATCTACGGCAGCGACCAGGACGTCAACGACCTGCTCGTCGTCGGGAACGACCTCTACATCGGCGGTTCCTTCCTGCACGTCGGCGCGGCGACGGGCCTGCCCGCCGCCAATATCGCCCGCTGGGATGGGTCCGACTGGTACGTCGTGGGCGATGAACTGGCCGCGTCGCAGCCCGTGGACGCGCTGGCCGAGAGCATGGGCGTGTTGTACGTGGCGAACCGTGACACGCCCCTGGGGGGGTTCACCGTCTGGATGGTCGACAATCCGACCGTCGTGGGCGGGAGCACGTGGACGGAGTTGGCGCACAGCAGCGGCAGCACCTACTGCACGGATGCGATCAACAACTGCAGCCGCGTGTACGCGCTGGCGGCCGACCAGTATGACCTCTTCATGGGCGGCACGTTCTACTACTCGGAGACTTTCACCGACACGGACAACGTCACCTTCAATGCCACCATCGATCCGAATACCGGACAGAACCTTGCCCGGTACAACCGGCAGTGGAACTTGTGGTTCACCATGGAAGGCGGGGCGAATGCACCCGCTGAGGGAGGCATCCCCGACTGGATGCACGGCGTGCGCGCGCTGGCAATCCATGGGTCGAGCGTGTATGCCGGCGGCCAGTTCACGCAGTTGCGACAGGACAAGCCTCCCTACACCTTCAGTCCCACGCCAGTCGGTCGCATCGCACGCTGGAATCGCGAGATCGTAGATGTTGCGGTGTACGGCCATACGGACCCGGCGGGCACGGTCTACGCGGGACAGCGGGTGACGTACTACGTGACCGTGGAGAACCTCGGCTATGCCGCAACCGTGCAGCCACATATCCGTGTGAGACTGCCCGACACCGATCCCCCGATCTACCTGCACGATGACAGTTGCTACCACGGTCCCGGGCTGGACAGGGAGTGTTATCTGTCGCAGCACCTGGCCCCGGGCGAGACCCGCACAATCTACTACGAGGTCGATATCCCCGCTGACGGGGAGAGCGGCACGGAGTACGTGCTGGAGGCCTCCGTCGACGATTACGAATACGACCCCAACCTCGCCGGAGGTCTCCTGGGCAGCAATGAGACGACCTTGAGCGTCACCGGCCAGGAGTACGCGCAGCTCAGCCTGGACATGACCGGCCCGGCGTCGAAGGCGGGCAACGAGGAGGTCGTCTACACCATCAATGTGACGAACAACGGCCCATCCACGGCCCGGAACGTCACCGTAGTAGATGCGCTGCCCGCAGGCGTCGAGTTCAAGAGCGCGCCGACGGGCTGCAAGTACACCTCTGCGAACAACAAGGTGACCTGCAAGCTCGGCACGATACCGGCGGGCATAACCAAGACGGTCGATGTGAGCTACATGGCCGGATCGTGTGTGACCGGCTCGCTGACCAACAGCGCGACCGCGTCCTCGGACCAGACGCCATCGGACGAGAACCCGACCGATTCCGTCGCCACGAACATCACCGCGTTCACCGGCCTGGCGCTCAGCAAGTCGGACGGCGTTGCGCTGATCGGCATCACCCAACCCCTGGCTTACAACATCAAGGCGTGGGCCTGTGGCGCCAGCGTATCTAACGTGGCCATCACCGACCCGCTGCCTGCGAGCCTCACCGGGCTCTCGGCGAGCACCACGGCCGGAACCTGCACGCTGACCGGCAGCGACCTGTCGTGCAGCCTCGGGACGCTGGCGAGCGGCAGCTCGGTCGACGTCACGGTCAACGCGACGACCGGCACAGCGGAAGCGACGCTCACCAACACAGCCACGGCTACCGGCGACAGTGTCAGCTCCGTCACCAGCACCGACACCACGCAGGTGGGCGACTGGGCAGACCTGGAGCTGGTGCTCGACGCGCCGGAGAACGTTATCGCGGGCGAAGCCTTCGACTACGAGATCGATGTGACCAACTGGGGGCCGGCGGCTACCTCGGACGCCTCGATCACGGTCGACCTGCCGGATGGCATCTACTACAACTCCGCGACAGGCGCGACCTGCACGAAGGCGGCCGATAGCATCTCCGCCAACCTGACGTGCGCCGTGGGTGCGCTGGCCGTGGATGGCAGTGCCACAGTCACGATCAACGTGACCGCGGTGCAGCCCGTCCAGGGCCCGAACGTGACCTACACCACGTCCCCGGCAGTAAGCAGCACCAAGGGCGACTCAGAAGACGGGAACAACACCGCCACTGCGGTCACGATTGCGACCGTCGGCACGACGACACAGATGGCACTCGACGGCGTGAACCTGAATGCGTACGTGTTCGAGATCGCCGGCACGGATATGAAGGCATACGGCGTGGCCTCGCTGGGCGAGCACTTCTACCTGGCCGGGCTGAATGACCACGTGCAGTTCGCTGCCTCCGGCGCGACGACGCTCACCGGCGACGGCGAGTTCAAGTACAAGAACGGCGAGGTGCCCGTCTTCGACGGCAGCTTTAGCAGCGCGAAGGCCGGAACACTGGCATGGAACACGACGCTGACCAGCGGCGAGGAGAAGGTGCCGGAGGTCGCGGGCTTCAAGATCGATGTACCCGAAAGCAGCGTGCTGAGCCAGGTGACATTGCCTGACGGCAAGGTCAAGGGCACGACCGAGTCCCTGAAACTCGACCCGCCCGAAGTCACGGAACTGGTGAATGCGGAGTTCGAGCTGACCCCAGGAACCACGAAACCCAACTACGGCGGCAAGGTAACCGAGGCGTTCTCGCTGTCAGCGGGCATGTTCGACCTGGATGTGCCGGTGGACGCGCCTATCAGCAACACGGGCATCAATTCCGCGAACAACGTGGACCTCATCATGCCGGAGTACTTCGGCGAAGGCGAAGTCAATGACTCGAGCGCGGGCCTGCGCCACTGGCCCGGCCTGGAGAACGCGTCGATGACGGTCGGCGCGGGCGCTGGCGCGGGCTTCGATGTGCCGGACCTCAAGTTCGACACGGCGGAGAACCTCAAGCTGAAGAACGGCACCGGGCAGCTCGTGAGCGCGGGTGGCGTCTATGAGGCGGTCATCACCGAGTCCATCCTGGAGATCGACCTGCCGGCCAACGACGGCAAGGAGGTCAAGAAGCCGGCGGACCAGGGCGGCACGCTGAATACCGTCTATCTCACACCTCGTAAGGACGCCGAGGACAACCCGGTCTACACGGAGTCCGGCAAGCGCGACGCGGACATCAGTACGTCTGCCCTGCCCGAATTCCACATGGATGTGGCGAAGGGTGACCTGAAGGTCGACCAGGCGGCGCTCAAGCGTGAGGGCGTCGAAGTCAGCATGGCTGACTACAAGATGCCGGACGACCTGGGCGAGCGTAACAAGCTGACGCCCGACGTCAAGGTCAAGCCCAAGAAGGACGATCCCAACGGCAAGGCCGAAATGAAGGTCAACGCCGACGACGACTTCGAAGTGGCCGACATGGACGTCAAGGGCGGCGAGCACCTGAAGGTCAAGGATGTGGAGGCGAAGGTCGTGCAGCAGGCCGACGGCTTCAAGCTGGACGTCACGGTCGGCAAAGTGCAGGTGATGATCAAGGAGCAGAATGACAAGGAAGCGAATCTGCACAGCGCGACCGTCGACAAGGACGGCAAGCTGGACGGCAAGCTGGCAGTCGACGAGATCAAGGTCAAGGTGGCTTCCACCGATCTGACCATGGAGGGGCTGAGCAAGGACCACTCGCTGACGAGCGACTCGGGCCTCGTCTCAGACGCGGGCAAGTGGAAGCTACCCGAAGAACTGAAACGGGACGATGACGCGAACAATGGCGAGAAGGACTTCACCCCGGAACACAAGATCAAGGTCGACGACGGGGGCCTGAAGGTCAACGTGGAGAAGAAGGCCGACGGCTCCGAAGAAGCCCACCCGGTTGACTTCCCGGCTGGCAAGCTGGATCAGGACGGTCACAAGTTCGAGGACGGCACTGCCGTAGTGAAGGAAGCGACCGACAATACCTACAAGATCGAGATCAAGAACAAGATCGAGATCAACATCCCTGGCTCGCAGGCGAAGAAGCAAGGGGCCGAGGAGAAGCCCGATGCTGAACTGACCCTCGACAGCCAAAAAAAGATCAAGGGAAGGGTCAAGGACATGGAGATGAAGGTCTCCGGCCTGACCCTGAAGGACTCAGAGTGGCAGGTCGAGAACGGCCAGGTCTTCTCTGACCGGGCGAAGATGAAGCAAATCTCCGACTTCGGCGGCGAAGAGGCCAGTATGGGCCAAATGGCGGTCCTGGACAAAGACGCTGGCCTGGTGCTGGGCGAAGAGGCTGGCGCCGCGGCCCTGGCTGGCATGTCGCTCGACCAGATCGAAGAAGTCGAGGACATCCACATCACGCTGCCTTCGCTGGAGTACCTCGGCTTCAGCATGTTCAACGTCGAAGGCTCGGTCGACGCGACCGACCGCTATGCGGCGGATGGCAGCTACTGCTATGACACAGACGGCGAGCCAACCGATGCCTGCGACGGTGTCCTGGACAGCTACGCCATCTTCGCGCTGGCCTCCCTGGGTCTCGAAGACATCATGGGCGGCGGTGGCGGCGATGACGGTGGTGGGTCCGGTGGTGGCGGCGGCGGCGGGGGCGAGGGCGGCGGCATGCCCTGCTCCAGCATCTCGGTCGAGATCAACCTGGTGCTCGGCGAACACCAGGCCGTCATGGTGGCTGTGAAGCCGACCGACGGCAAGATCCTCGCGCAGACCCTGGCGGTCGCGAACAACCCCGACGCCACGGACACCGCCGACCTGGAGTTACGCGCCATAGCGGCCAAGCTCATGCTCTCCTGCTCCATCCCGCTCGGCCAGTCGGGCTTGCAAGTCAGCGAGTTCCGCGGCAGCTTCGAGATGGACAAGGACATCAACATGATGCGGGTCAGCGTCGGCGCGGACATCGAGACGGTGATGAGCGTGCCGCCTCCGATCGACGAGGCGGTCGCGGAAGCATCGGTGGATGCGACGATCCAGATTAAGCCGAGCCCGTACTTCCGGGTCGAGGGCGAAGTGACGCTCATCGGCTTCATCTCGATGGCCGAGGGCTATGCGCAGGTGGACTTCACCAACTACGGCATGCCCAACGGTGTCGAGGCCGAAGTGACCATTCGCTACCCGGTCTTCATGGAAGGCTACGCGGGCTTCCATCTCTGGACGGACTGGGACCCGGGCAACGGCGATGGCGCTCCCGAGCTGAGCGACTTCCACTTCACCGGCTGGGCGGGCGTCCGGATCGGCATCTCGGAGGGCCTGATCTGGGAAGGCTGCCTGGGCGCGCTGTGCATCTCCATCCCGCCTTTCGACCTCTGGCTGGCCGAGGTCTCCGCGGAGATCGGCGAGTTCTGTGCCGAGGGCGGCGGGAGCGTCTGGGGCTTCAAATGCGGGATTTCGATCCTGAACGGCCTGTGGAGCGGCGGCCTGTACATCGACGCCGACGGCAACTTCGACTTCGGCAACGTCGACGAATACGTGCTCTACGACAACGACGCGGTGACGGCCGCATTCCTCGCCTGGCGAGAGGTGCGGGAGGGCAAGATCTCCGGCAGCGCCGCGCTTGCGGCCAGTCAGAGGTACAAAGGCTTCGCGTTCGCGCCGGAAGACATCCAGCAAACGGTCAATGTCGACGAATCCGCAGATCTGGCCTTCATGCTGACACGCATGGGCGAAGTCCCCACGCTGACGCTGACCGACCCGAGCGGGAACGAGATCAATCCTTTAAGTGACGTTGACGTGCTTGGTGGTCGCAGCGACGTGTCTTACGAGACGACGACGCAGACAGTCAAGGATGAGAGCGGCAACGACGTGAGTGTGACGCAGGAGACCTACGTCATCGATCAGGCCGCGACCGGATCCTGGACCGTCAACCTGCACGGCGAGATCACTGAAGACACCGAATACCTGTTCGGCGTCATCGGCGCCGGGCTCGCGCCCAGCCTGGGCAACGTCCAGGCACTGGACAACGGCAACAATACGGCAGACGTGACCTGGACGCTGGTGGACGACGAGGCCCCCACCGTCAGCATCTACGCGACGCAGGGGCCGACAGAGCAGACAGTGAGCAGCCCTGACCCGGCCAACCCGGACGGGACCATGACGTTCCCCGTCTTTGGCGGCGAGCGGCTGCTGAGGGGTGTCGAAACGTCCTATGACGGGACGGTGAATAACGAGCAAATCGATCTGAGCGGCCTGGAGAGCGGCACGTACTACATCCACGTGGAAGCTGACGACTTCTCCGACCCGCCGCAGCACGCGTATGCGATGGACGGGGCTGCCCTGGCGACCGTCACCGTGAGCCACGCGCTGCCCGCGACCTGGGACGACCCGAACATCATCGTGACGCCCGAGTACATGGGGCTGCACGTCGACTTCACGCCGATGACCAACCCGGACATCGACAAGTACATCGTGCGGTTCGCGGACGCGGCCGTCGCTGAGACACCGGCCTACGTACGGGAAGTCGCGACCACCCACACCTTCGCCACCAGCGAAGACTGGCTCGAACCGGGCAAGACCTACTACGTCTCGGTGGCCGCGTACGAGGGCGACACCGGGCATGAGGAGTGCGTAACCGAAGGCTGCGACCTGACCGACCCAGACACACCTCGCATCTTCGTGGGTGCGACGGTCATCTGGTCTGCTGAGGTTACCGGCGTGCCGCTGGGCGCCAGCTTCGAGCTGGTGGCCACCGACCTGCCCGATGCAGTCATCGGCGGTGGCTCTGCGGCAACCGCATACTTCACCGTGATCGACACCGGCGAGGAGCTGCCAACCGGCGCTCCGAACGTCGGCCTGTCCGTGCTGAGTGCACCCGACGGCATCAACGTCACGCTGGCCGACCGGTTCGTCGTGGCGACGCCAACAGGCACCACCAGTTCGCTCCAGCTCTCCGCGACCGACACGCTGCGGGGCGGCGTCTACCCGGTGACCATTCAGGGTTCGGCGGGCGGCACGGTCCGCACGCTGGAACTGCTGGTCGAGGTGCAAGAGCCGTACTTCGAGTTGGTGGCGAACCCGGCCAGCATCACGCTTGCCGCGGACGGAAGTGCGACGGCAGAGATCGCGGTCACACGCCACAACGGCGAGGCCGATCCGGTCAACCTGGACATCGCAATGCCGGGCGGCGTGCAGTGGAGCCTGAACGACGACAAGCTGGAGGGCAGTGAGATTGGGACACTCTCCCTGACCGACACCTTCTTGCTGCCGGGCGGCGGCGACAACATCTACGTAATCGGCAGCGACGGTGAGAGCAAGTTCCACCTCGTGATTCCGTTCACGGCAGCGAAACCCGAGTTCACGCTCGCGGCTGTGCCCCTGACCCTGTGGGCCATGCCTGGCGGTGAAGCGAGGGCTTTCGAGCTGGAGCTGGGCGCCGAGTACGGGTGGGATGCCCCTGTCACTCTCTCGATCAGCTCCAACTACCTGCCCTACGGCATCTCCGCAGGGCTGGCGGCGACAGCCGAAGGCGCGCCCGCTTCCTCAATCATTGTGACGCCGCCGACGACTGCTTACCTGCGGGTCATGGCCTCGGCGGCTGCCGCGGAAGACCTCTACGTGCTGCACATCGACGCGACGGCGACCGGCCAGACCGAGGTGATCGAACCGCGGCTGCTGGTTGCGACGAGCTGCAACATGGCCGATCTGTCCGTGACGGTTATGGACAGCCCTGATCCGGTCTTAACCGGCGGGAATGTAACCTACGCGTTGAACGTGACCAACAACGGTCCGTGCTCCTCTGCTGCGCGCATGCTGAGTGCAGCGCTGCCGGCCGGCGCGACGTTCGTCTCCGGAACCGGCTGCACGGCGAGCGGCTGCACGATCGCATCGCTGGACCCGGGCGCGAGCGCGACGCCGAGCATGATCGTCAAGATGCCATCCAGCGGCACCGGCGAGGTGAGCACAACACTCACCCTGTCCACCGCGACGGGTGACACCTGGACTGGCAATGACAGCGCGACTTCGGTCACGCGACTCAACAATGCGCCGGCCGTCGGTGACATCGCCCTCGAACCATCCGCGGTGGAGGGCCAGAACCTCTACGCAGTGGCGGCCTTTACCGACGCGGACGACAACGGCCCGTTCACCTGCACCGTGAACTACGGGAGCGAGGCTGTGGCGGGCAGCATCAGCGATGGCAAGTGCTTCGGCCCGACGCAGGCCTACGCCGATAACGGCTCTTACTCAGTGACCGTCACCGTTGCGGACGCGGACGCCGCGACCGGCACGCAGACCGAGAGCGAGACGGTGGCGAACGCGGCGCCGGTCGTCGGCGCGCTGGACGTCAGCATCCGACCATCGATGGAGAACCAGACGATCGCCATCTCGGCCACCTTCACGGACGCCGGGGTGGACGACGCAGACTGGACCTGCACGATCGACTTCGGCGATGGCACCTCGACAGCAGGCGTTATCACCAGCGGCACATGCCGGGGCGAGACGCACACCTACGCGGACAACGGCGGGTACGACGTGACCATCAGCGTCACCGACAAGGACGGCGACACTGGCACCCGGACCGCGTCTATTGTCGTGAACAACGAAGCACCCGAGCTGACGGTGGCTTCGAGCGCGGCAGTCATCCCTGAAGGCGGTCAGGCCACAATCACTGCGACCGCCACCGACGCAGCCGGCGCAGCCGACCCACTCGTGTATTGGTTTGACTGCAACTACGATCCACTGGACGAGCACCCGCGATTCGAGTTTGGTCCACTGACCGAGACTTCTGCCATCTGTGCTTACGAGGACAATGGCACATTCGAGGCACGGGTCAGTGTGGATGACGGCGACGGCGGCTGGACAAGCGCCACGACCACCATCGTGGTGGAGAACGCGCTGCCTGTCCCGATCATAGTGATGTCGCCCGCATCGCCGCTCATCGGCGGCGGAGACGTCAACGCGACCGCGGAGTTCACTGATGCAGGCGCGCGGGACTTCCTGCGCACGAGCACCATGGATGTGAACCCCGCCGACCCCGACCTTCCGCCGACACCAGCAACCTGCACCGTAGACTATGGCGATGGCACAGTGCAGACCCTGCCAGTCCACGGCATGACCTGCTACGGCCTCGACCACAGATACATGGCTGCCGGGTTCTACAACGTGATCGTCGAGGTCACGGACAAGGACGGCGGCATCGGCCAGGCAGAAGCGGTGTACGAGGTGCGCAACACGCCGCCACAGATCACACCGCCTATGGACATGGCGGGGGCGGACGACAACGAAAGCACCGAGGTCTGGGCGGTCGCAAGCTTCATCGACCCGGATGACGGCGACGAGCACACCTGCTCGATCAACTACGGCGATATCGGTTCTGCGGACCAAGCGGGCGTCGTGACAGGCAACCCGATCAACGGGTATACCTGCACCGGCCCGGCGCACATCTACGCGGACAATACCACGCCGCCCGAGACCGGGTACGAGGTGACCGTCACTGTCACCGACGAGTACGGCATCAGTGACGAAGAGACGATGACGCACGTTGTGCTGAACGTGTCGCCGGACGTGGCTGATCTGGCGCCTGCGACCGTGTACGAGGGCAGCCCGTTCGTGCAGAGCGGCTCCTTCACCGATCCCGGCGCAGACTTCTGGAACGGCACGGTCGACTACGGCGATGGCTCGGGTCTGCAATCGCTGACCCTGGCTCCCGACAAGACCTTCAGCCTCAGTCACACCTATGCGGATGACGGCCCGTACACGGTCACCGTCTGCGTGAAGGATGACGAACTGGCAGAAGAGTGCGAGGATGCGGTCGTCACCGTCTCGAACGTAGAGCCAGCACTGAGCGCTGTGGCCGCGACAGATATCGACGAAAACGGCGAGACACACCTGACCGGCACGATCACCGATCCGGGCGTTCTTGACACCTTCACCCTGGTCGTGGACTGGGGTGAGGGCGAACCGGAGACGTTCAGCTACCCTGCGGGCACGACCAACTTCGATGTAACGCACAAGTATCTGGACGACGGCCTGACTGGCACGCCTGCCGACGACTACATGGTCGGACTGACCGTCACCGATGACGATACCGGTGTCGGCACAGGCAGCACGACCCTGACCGTCTCGAACGTGGCGCCGGTGCTGAGCGAGGTGGCTGCGACGAACATCGATGAGAACGGCACGACGCACCTGACCGGCACGATCACCGATCCGGGCAGCCAGGACAGCTTCACGTTGGAGGTGGACTGGGGCGAGGGCACGCCCGAAACGTTCGACCTTGCAGCGGGTGCGGCCGGCTTCGACGTGACGCACCAGTACCTGGACGACAACCCGAGCGGCACGGTTGCTGACGTCTACCCGATCGGACTGACCCTGACCGACGACGACACCGGACAGGATACGGACAGCACGAGCCTGAACGTCTCGAACGTGGCGCCGGTGCTGAGCGCTGTGACCGCGACGGACATCGAGGAGAACGGCACGACGCATCTGACCGGCACGATCATCGATCCGGGCAGCCAGGACACCTTTACCCTGGTCGTAAACTGGGGCGAGGGCACGCCTGAAACGTTCGACATTGCAGCGGGTGCGGCCAGCTTCGACGTGACGCACCAGTACCTGGACGACAACCCGACCGGCACATCGGCTGACGACTACACGGTGAGTCTCACCATCACCGACGACGACACCGGTGAGGGCATCGGCAGCACGACCCTGACAGTGAGCAATGTGGCGCCGGTCGTGGCAACGCCGATTGTCGTGCCAGCCACGACGAACGAAGGCGAGTCGGTCACAGCCAGCGCCACCTTCAGCGACGTCGGCACGCAGGACACGTTCACCTGCGAAGTCGACTACGGCGATGGGAAGCCTCGCGTGGCTGGTGTGGTGAGCGGCTCGGTCGCGGCGGGCTACACCTGCAGCACGCCGGCGCACACCTTCGCCGACAACGCCACGCCGGAGGCTGGCGGCTGGACTGTCACCATCTATGTCACCGACGACGATACGGAGATGGGCAGCAACTCGGTCACCCATGTCGTATACAACGTCGCACCTGTGGTGACCATCGACACGGCCACCCAGACGCACCAGTACAGCGACCACATCGCACCGGTGACTATCACGGCCACCGACATGAAGGCGGACCCGCTGGCGCTGACAACGCGGTACAACAAGGATGGCGGAGACTGGACGGACGGTCTGCCGGGCTTCCTGGAGAAGTCCGACGACAACTCGTGCGTGGAAGCGTCTGAGTACTCCCACACCTGCACGTGGACGCTCTCGGGCGTACTAGACGTGCCGGCAGGGATCTACACCATCGAAGCGACCGTGGACGACGGTGACGGCGATCCGGTGACGGTCTCGACGGTGGTCAGCGTCAACGCCGAAGACGTTGACTTCATGTACCCCGATGAGAACCCTGTCTCGGTGAAGGTGGCAACGGACGGTGGCGTGAGCGGCGCCTTCACGCTGGTGGTGCACGTGAAGGAAGAAGAGCCGGACGCCGGGCTGGAGCCGCTGCCAGGCGACATCGGCCGGGCGGCGGTCAGCATGGCTCTGCTGCCGGTCGGCCCGGGCGGTGCGCCGTCAGGATCCTGTACACGGACGATGACTCCGGGTGACGGCTACGCCGGCTACGTCACACTGTCCTGCACCTACACCAGCGTGGCCGTGAACACCTACGTGGTTGCCATCACCGTGAGCGGCGGCTACTACGCGGGCTACACCGAAGAAGGCCTGATCATCTACGACCCGAGCCTCGGTTTCGCGGCCGGCGGCGGCTGGTTCTACTGGCCGAACACCGCAGACCCGGCGACGGGTTATCCCGGTGACAAGACCAACTTCGGCTTCACCATGAAATACAAGAAGGACGGCGGGAAGGTCCAGGGCAACCTGCTCTTGATCCGCCACCTGCCCCACGAGCAAATCTACCGGGTGAAGAGCAACGCGTTGTACGGCCTGGCGCTCGGCTCCAATATATCGATCCCGATGGGCTGGGCCAGCTTCAGCGGCAAAGCCACCTACCAAGAGCCGGGCTGGCCTGAACCGATCGGCAACTATGAGTTCACCATATACGCGGAGGACCGCAACGAGCCGGGCACGGGCATCGACCGTTTCTGGATGGAGGTCAGGAACAAGGACCGGGTAGTTGTCCCGCTCATGTCCCTGCCGCGCGAGGCGTCCACCAACGCGGTTGCGATCGGCGGCGGCAACATCAGCATCCCGCACGGTGCGGCCAAGACGGCAGCCAGCCTCGGCGCCTTCACGGCGACGGCCGCGAACGGTGCGGTGCGGCTGCAGTGGGAGACGCGGAGCGAGCCCGACCTCGAAGGGTTCAATCTCTACCGGGCGCCCACCCGCGAAGGGGAGTGGGTGCGCTGCAACGAACAACTGATCGCGACTGCGGACACTGCGGAAGCGGGTACGCAGATGTATGAGTGGGTCGACACGCCGGCGGACCCGGCTGCGGAAGTGTGGTACATGCTGGAGGCGGTCAGCCCGGACGGTACGGTCGAAACACTCGGCCTGCTGACACCGGCTGCACCGGTCGATGGCCTGCACCTATGGCTGCCGCTGGTCTTCCGGTAGACTGATACACACTTGCGGGCGGCACGTGCCTGACGTGCCGCCCGCCCACCCCGAACCTTCCCTCAGTCAGCATACCGGTCTTGTCATTGACGCGCCTGTGGGCTGGTGCTATCATGCGGCCGCCTCGGATATCGGTCCGGAGAAAACCTATCAGATAGGAGCGTCCCCATGAAATTCAGAGCCAGCCTGTTCGTCCTGTTGATTGCCACGTCTCTCATCCTGGCGGCCTGCGTGCCGGTGCCCGCCGGCACGCAGACGCCCGCGCCGGAGCCTGCCGCGGTCGCCGCGGGCGAGAGCACGGTCGACGTAGGCAACGGCATCGCCGGCGTACTCAGCCAGCCGGCCGGCGCCGCGCCCGCACCGGCGGTGCTGATGCTGCACGGCTTCGGCAGCTCGAAGGATGAAGTCGGCAACATGTACAAGAATCTCGCCGCCGCGCTGCAGGAACGGGGCATCGCCTCGCTCCGAATCGACTTCCGCGGCTACGGCAAGAGCGACGGCGACACCGGTGCATCCTCGATCGATACGATGGTGGCCGATGCGCAGACGGCCTTCGAGTATCTCCAGGGTCAGCCCGCCATCGATGCCGAACGGATCGGCGTCATCGGCTTCAGCCTGGGCGGCGGCGTCGCCATCGCCAGCGCAGGGCAACAGCCTGACTGGTATAAGTCCATGGTGCTCTGGTCGTCCGTCGGTGACATGGCGGTTGACATGGTCGGCTCGGTCAGCCAGGAGGCGTTCGACACCGCCGCAGCCAAGGGCGTCGTCGGGCTCGACCTCGGCTGGCGGACCATCGTCCTGAAGAAGGACTTCTTCGACAGCCTAGCGCGCTACGACCTGGCCGCGCTGGTCCAGGATTATCCCGGCGCGCTTCTCGCCGTGGCCGGCGACCAGGACTTCTCGGCAGCTTACGTCGAAGGCTTCGTCGCGTCAGTCACGGGCGAGCCCAAGGAAGCCTGGATCATTCCGGGCGGCGACCACATCTACGGCGTGCTCTCGGAAGACCAGACCATGGCCAACGGCGTCATCGAGAAAACGGCAGAGTGGTTCGCCGGCACGCTCTAGACTGCTCGACAGCGCTTCTAAGCGGTGGACGATGAGCCGGCTTGACCTCGCCATCGCCGGCTGCGGCGACGTCGCGGGCTACACGGCCTGGTTCGCGCGGCTGAACCGCGGCATCCGGCTGGTCGCGTGCTGCGACAGCGCGCCCGACCGCGCCGCGCAGTTCGCCCGGCGCTTCAACATCCCGCGGGCCTGCACCGATTACGCCGAACTGCTCTCGGGTGGGGCACGGCCGGACGCGCTCTACCTGGCCGTGCCCCACCACCTGCACCGCCCGATGGTCGAGGCAGCCATTGCGGCCGGCATCCCGGCTCTGGTCGAGAAGCCGCTGGCCTTGACGCCGGATGAGGGCCGGCGGATGGTTGCCGCGGCGGAGGCGGCAGGGGTCAAGCTGGGCGTCAACTACCAGTACCGGTACGACGCGGGCTGCTATGCCCTGGCCCGTGCCGTTCAGGCGGGCGCGATCGGGGAGATCCAGTATGCGCGCTGCCACCTGCCCTGGCACCGGGACGCGGGCTACTTCGGCGCGTCAGGCTGGCACTCCCGGCTCGCCACCGCGGGCGGGGGCACGCTCATCACCCAGGGCAGCCACCTGCTCGACCTGGTGCTATGGGCACTCCGTGACCGGCCGGTTCGGGCTGTGGGCTACACGGCTCGCCGCGCCTTTCCGGACGTCGAGGTCGAGGACCTGGCGCAGGGCATCGTCGAAATGGCCGGCGGCGCGCTCGTCGAGGTGTGCAGTTCCATGGCCGTCCACGCGGAACAGGCACTGAGCATCGACGTCTACGGTGCGCGCGGGTCGGCGCACTACAGCAACCGGCCCTGGCCACACGTGCGCTTTCGCGGGGCGCGTGCGCAGCATTTCCGCACGACCGGCGGCCGCCTCCACGCGCTCCAGCGCAGCCTCGAAGGCTTCCGCGCCTGGGTGGTAGAGGACCGGCCCTATCTCACTCCCGCGGCCGAGGCCCTGCCCGTCCTGGCCGCGGTGGACGCCATCTACCGATCCAGCCGCACGGGCTGCCGCGAGGAGATTGACCTGTGACCGACACCACACCCGACACTGCACTGAACAACGCGCGCACCACGGCGACCGCGTCCGAAAAGCTGCCGCTCTGGCGCAAGCTCGGCTACGGCCTGGGCGACATCTACGGCGGCGGGTCGCTCGTCGTCGTCAGCTTCTACTATCTCATCTTCCTGACCGATGTCGTCCGGCTGTCGCCCGCACTCGCCGGCACGGTCATCCTCATCAGCAAGGTGTACGATGCGATCACCGACCCGCTGGAGGGGGTGCTGTCCGACCGGACGCGCACGCGGCTCGGGCGGCGCCGGCCCTACCTACTGGGCGGCATCCCGCTCATATTCCTGTCGTTCTTCGGCCTCTTCTACCCGGTCAATCTCGATTCGGAGGGGGCGCGCTTCGCGTTCGTGGTCGCGACCTACCTGTTCTTCTCCACGGTGGTCAGCCTCGTCATGCTGAACTACAACGCGCTGCAGGCCGAAATCACGCTGGACTACAACGAGCGCACCTCCCTCAGCTCGGTTCGGATCGCGTTCTCCACGTTCTCGTCGATCCTGGCCGCGCTCCTGCCGCTCGAAATCGTCAAGGGGTTCGCAGACGTCCGCCAAGGCTACATTGTGATGGGGCTGGTCTTCGGGGTATTCTTTGCGCTGCCGTTCATCGCGACCGTGGCATCGGTGCGCGAGAGGCGGGAGTTCCAGAAACCGCCCGCACCGCTCGACCTGAAGGCGACCCTCCTGCGGCCATTCCGCATCCGCACGTTCGTGCACGCCCTGCTCATGTACCTCTTTGCATTCGTCGCGATGGATGCGGTCAGCAGCATCGTCGTCTATTTCATGAAGTACTACCTGAACCGGGGCAGCGAAGCCAACTACGTGGCCGGCACGCTGCTCGTCTTCCAGGTGCTCTCGCTGCCGCTCTACGTCGCGCTCAGCCGCCGGACCAGCAAGCGGCTCGGCTTCATGGCCGGCGGGCTGCTCTGGATCGCAGTGATGTTCGTCAGCTTCCTCATCACCCCGGCGAGTCCCTGGCTCCTGGTCTATGTCTTCGCCGCGCTGGTCGGCCTGGGCACGGGCGGCATCGTCGTAATGATCTACGCCATCTTCCCCGATATCCCGGACGTCGACGAGCTGCAATCGGGCCAGCGCCGCGAAGGCAGCTTCGGCGCGCTCATCTCGCTCTCGCGCAAGCTCAGTTCCGCGCTGGCCATCTTCGCGGTCGCCAACGTGCTGGGCTGGGCGGGTTATATCCGGCCGGTCGAGCAGGTCGTCAACGGCGCGACGCAACTGGTGGACCAACCGCAGTCGCCGGAGTTCGTGCTGGTGCTGCGCCTCATCTTCGCGTTCCTGCCAGTCGTGCTCGTGGCCTGCGCGGTCTTCTTTGCCAACCGCTACCCGCTGAACGGGGCGGCGCACGGCCGGCTGAACGCGCTGCTGACGCGGCGGCGCCGCGGCGACCCGGACACGCCGGAGACCCAGGCGGAGGCGGCTGCGCTCGAACGGCTGCTCATCGGTCGGGGCGAAGCATGACAGTTCACGCGTCGCCCGGCTACCGCATCCGCGCGGCGGCCCCGCCTCCGCCCGGCTATCCGGCGGAGGTCAAGCCCGATGACTTCGCTGCAGAGCCTGACGACCTGACCTTCGAGCAGCGCCGGGCTGACTTCCTCGCCCACTGCCTCGCCAATCCGGCCGCAGAGAATACCAAGAGCGTGTGGCACGAGTTGGCCCGGCTCGCGGCCGGCGCAGTCATCCACGAAGGCGCGCTTCATGCAACGCTCGACTTCATCGACGCCCGGCATGACTGCGCGGACTTCGCCCTCCACGGCGTGCTGCGGCTGCTGTACCAGTTCGCCGGGCATCCGGGGATCAGCCCTGCTGTGCTCGACCGGTGCCGGCGGACGGTGTTAGATTTCAAATACTGGCCTGATGAGTCAGGCACGCCGGATGAACCAGGCGTCGATTCCCTGTGCACCTGGACGGAGAACCATCACATCCTGTACGCGAGCGCTGCGTATCTCACAGGCCAGCTTGCACCGGACGCGGTCTTCACCAACTCCGGCCACACCGGGGCGGAGAAGATGGCCCTGAACCGGCCGCGCATCCTCCGCTGGCTGGACCTGCGCTTCCGCACCGGCTTCTCCGAGTGGCTGTCCAACGTCTATTACGATGAAGACCTGGCCGCCCTGCTCTCTCTGGTCGACTTCTGCGGGGATGCGGAAATTGCCGGCCGCGCGGCGATGGTGCTCGACCTCCTGCTGCTGGACCTCGCGCTCAACAGCCATCACGGCGTCTTCGGCAGCACCCACGGCCGCTCCTACGAGAACAGCAAGAAATGGGCGAGCAACGAGGGCACGACCGACACCGCCAAGCTGCTCTTCGGCATGGGCCAGTACTCCGGCTTCGACAACATGAGCGCGGTGGCCCTTGCCCTCAGCCCGGCCTACCGCGTGCCGCCGGCCATCGTCGCGATCGCGGCCGACACCAGCCACCCCGTCATGGAGAACCGCCAGCGCATGGGCATCCGGCTGGCCGAGGCGGAGCGCTGGGGGCTCGGGGTCGAGAGCTTTGAGGACGGGATGGTCTACCTGACGCTCGAGGCGTATCTCCACCCCCGGACGGTCAACCTGGTCATGCGCATGTTCGACGCGTTCGACTGGTGGCACAACGCCTTCTTCGCGCCCTTCCGGCCGTACCGCAAGCTGCTGGCGCTGCTCCGCCGGACGCGCACTCTGCCCCTGCTGGCGCGGCTCTTCGAGTGGGACTTGTGCCGCAACACGCGCGAGGAAGTTAACATCCTGACCTACCGCACCCCTGATGTTATGTTAAGTTGTGCCCAGGACTACCGGCCCGGCTACGGCGGCGACCAGCAGAGCATCTGGCAGGCGACGCTCGGGCCCGAGGCGGTCTGCTTCACCACACACCCCGCCAGGCTCACCGGCCCGTCGCCCAACTACTGGACCGGCTCGGGCATCCTCCCCCGCGCGGCTCAATGCGGCCGCGTCGTGATTGCCATCTACCGAATCCACCGGAAACCGGCACTGTACGTGCGCGACCGGTTGGCCTTCACCCACGCGTGGCTGCCGCGGGACCGGTTCGATGCCGTGGTCGAACGCGGCGGCTGGGTCTTTGCAGCTAAGGGCGACGGCTATCTCGCGCTGTACTCGCAGCGGCCCTACCGGTGGCAGGACGAACCCGGAGAAGATCAGGGCCGCGAGCTGATCGCCGACGGTGAGACCAACATCTGGATCTGCGAGGTCGGGCGCCGAGCTGATGACGGCGACTTCGAAGATTTTATCGGCCGCGTCTGCAGGGCCGCCGTGCAGACACGCGGGCTGTCCGTGACGTATGATTCGCCGTCCGAGGGCCGCCTGGAGTTCGGCTGGCGCGGTCCCCTGCGCCGTGCAGGCCAAGTTGTGCCGCTGCACGACTATCCCCGCTACGAAAACCCCTACGTGACCGCAGACTTCCCCGCGGAGCAGATCACCGTCCGCGCCGGCGGACACATACTCGCCCAGGACTGGCACACAGCAGCGCGCAAAACGGGCGTTGCGTGATATAATCAGCACAGGTTGGCTTCCTCATTGCACGAGGAGTGTCTAATATGCTGGGCGCTTATGCGTTTACGCCATATATGTGGCCGATGCTCATCTCCGCAGTCGTCTGCGGCGCGCTCGCGCTCTATGCCTGGCGGCACCAGCACATCCCGGGCGCAGCAGCATTCGCGGTCCAGCAGCTCTTCGTCGCGCTTTGGGCGCTGTTAACGGCCATAGAAGTCGCCGGAACGACGCCCGAGACCCGCATCCTCCACCATAAGACCGAAGCCGTTGCCGCGTTAGCGGCCATCAGCGCGGGATTCTACTTTGCCCTTGAATACGCCAGCTCGGGCAAGTGGGCGAGCCGCCGCACCGCACGGCTGCTCGCCCTCAATGTCCTGCTGATGTCTGCGCTCATTGCGACAAACGATCTGCATCATCTCGTCTGGAGCCGCATGTGGGTCGACGGCGTGGTCCAAATCGAGCGCGGCATGCTCAATGCGATCCTGCTCGTGCCGATCTTCACGCTGCCGATATTGGGAATCTTCCTGTTCGGGCGGCGGCTGGCGCGGTCAGCCGGCATCTATCGCCGCCAGGCCCTGCTCTTGTTCATCGGTGCAGCCTTGCCGATTCTGGCCCTCGTGTTGGAAATGGCCGGAATCGACCTGCTGCCGCCGCTGGACCCGGTCATCATCATGTGGAGTTTGAGCGGCCTGCTGTTTGCGCTTGCCATCTTCCGTTTCAGGCTGCTGGAGGCTGTACCCGTAGGTCGGGAAATGGCGATCGAGCGGCTGCCCAGCGGAATCCTGGTGCTGGATGCCGAAGATCGCGTCGTGGACCTGAATCCTGCTGCCGGACAGGTGTTAGGGCTCGAACGCGGGGCGGTCGCCGGTCGCCTGGCCCGCGAGGCTCTATCGCAGTATCCTGAGCTGATAGGTCTGCTTGACAAGAAGGTGCTCGCCAGCGCCGAAGTAGTGTTGGAGCGGGCGGGCGGACCGCAATACTATCGGGTGGAGCACTACCCTCTCACTCATCCGCGCGGGACGCACCTGGGGTGGCTCATCTTGCTCCAGGATGTGACGGAGCAGCGCCGGGTGCAGGCCGACCTGCTGGAACAACAGGCTGCAGTGGCCGCGCTGCGCGAACGGGAGGAACTCGCACGTGAGTTACACGACGGGTTGGGCCAGGTGCTCAGCTACGTCAAGCTGCAGACGGAGGCCGCGCGCGCGCTGTTGGCGCAGAACCGGCCGGATACGGCAGACGCCTACCTGGCCCAACTCGCGGCCGCAGCGCAGGCTGCGCACGCGGATGTGCGCGATTACATTAGGGCGGCAACGAGCGAGACCACGCCCATCGGGCAAGGCTTTCGAGCCGCCCTCGAGCAGGTCGTGTACCACTTCCGCCAGACGTACCGGCTGGACGTCGAGCTTGAGCTGCCGGCCGACCTAACCGACGAACGCTTTGGGCCTGAAGTAACCTCGCAGTTGCTGCGCATCGTCCAGGAGGCGGTGACGAACGCGCACAAGCACGCGAACGCCAATCGGGTATGCGTGCAGGTCGTTGCCCGCGATGGCACGGCGGAGGTCACGATCATGGATGACGGCATGGGCTTCGATCCACAGCAGACCGAGAGCAGGGGGTTCGGGCTGCGGTTCATGGCAGAACGGGCACAGGCCGTGGGGGGCCGTATGCAAGTGCATTCGGCCTGCGGCGCGGGCACGACAATCCGCGTGCAGGTTCCGCTCCGGAAGCAGGACCGCGGCACGAAGAACTAACTCGCTTCCTCCACACCAAGCTTAAGTCCGCGCAGCAGTTGGGCATTGAGCGCGACGATGACCGTGCTCAGCGACATCAGCACTGCGCCGACCGCGGGCGACAGAATGATGCCGGCCGGCGCGAGCACACCTGCAGCCAGCGGCAGCGCAACGACGTTGTAGCCCGTCGCCCACGCCAGGTTCTGGATCATCTTGCGATAGCTGGCCCGGCTGAGTTCGATGACCTTGACGGCATCCAGCGGGTTGCTCTGCACCAGGATGATCCCGGCCGACTGCACCGCGACATCCGTGCCGCTGCCGATGGCAATGCCCACGTCCGCACGCGTGAGCGCGGGCGCATCGTTGACGCCATCGCCCACCATCGCGACTTTGCGGCCCTGGCGCTGCAGCGCCAGCACCTGCTGGTCCTTTTGCTCGGGCAGGACCTCCGCGAAGAACTCATCGATCCCAAGTTCCTCCGCCACCGAACGGGCGACGGCCTCGGCATCGCCCGTCAGCATCGCGACCCGCACGCCCATCTCGTGCAGCCGCTGTACCGCGGCCCGGCTCTCGGGCCGGATCACATCCGCCAGCGCCAGCGCAGCTACTACATCCTGGTCGGCATCGGGAGCAGCGGTCACCAGGTAGACCGTCGTCCGGCCGCGTGCACTGGCAGCGGCCTCAAACGATGCAATCTCGGACGGCACAGCGGATTCGAGCGACTCCAGCAGGCGCGGTCCACCGATGTACACCTCGCCGATGTCGGCCCTGGCCCGGACGCCCCGCCCCTTGAGCGCCTCAAAGTCCGTCACTTGCGGCAGCGTCAGGTTGCGATCCTCGGCCGCGCGGTGGATGCCACGCGCGATGGTATGCTCGGAATCGCCCTCGACCGCGGCTGCCAGCGCGAGCGCACGTTCCTCAGTCCAGCCGGGCGCGACCGCCAGCCCGACCACCCCGAACTTCCCCTCAGTCAGCGTGCCGGTCTTGTCGAAGATGATCGTGTCAACCAGGCGCGCGCGTTCCAGCGCCAGTCGATCGCGCACCAGGATGCCGTTGGCTGCACCTTTGGCCGTCGTAATGGCCACGACCAGCGGGATCGCCAGCCCCAGCGCGTGCGGACAGGCGATGACCAGCACCGTGGCGACGCGGGCAACCACGTCCACATTGAAACCCGTTGCGACCGTCCACCCGATGGCGGTCAGCAGCGCGACACCGAGTGCGATATAGAAGAGCCAGGCCGCGGCCCTGTCAGCCAGCATCTGGGTGCGCGACTTGCTGGTCTGTGCCTCGCGGACCAGGCGCATGATGCCGGCCAGCGCCGTTTGCTCGCCCGTCGCGGTCACACGCACGCGCAGGCTGCCGTCACCGTTGATCGTACCAGCGATCACCCGCGCACCGGGCGCCTTCTTCACCGGCCGCGACTCGCCGGTAATCATGGCCTCGTCCACATCGGACTCGCCGCGCGCCACCTCGCCATCCGCGGGCACGCTTGCGCCGGGGCGGACCAGCAGCAGGTCGCCGCTCCGCAACTGGCTGACGGGCACTTCCTCGGTCGAGCCGTCGGGCCGCTCGCGTTCGGCAGTATCGGGCATCAGCTTCGCGAGCGCATCGAGCGCGCCCGACGCCTGGCGCACGCTCCGCATCTCCAGCCAGTGGCCGAGCAGCATGATATCGATGAGCGTCACGAGTTCCCAGAAAAAGGTCTCGCCCTTGAGCAGGAACTGGGCGGCGAGGCTGTAGACGAACGCGACCGTGATCGCCAGCGAGATCAACGTCATCATGCCCGGCTGGCGGTTGCGCAGTTCGGGCACGGCCATCTGCAGGAAGGGCAAGCCGCCATAAGCGAAGATGATGATGGACAGCACCGGCACAAGCCATGCGCTGCCGGGGAAGCTGGGCATGGAGAAGCCCAACCAGTGCTGAATCATGGGACTGTAGAGCAGAACCGGGATCGACAGGAGCAACGAGACCCAGAAGCGTCGGCGGAACATCTGCTCGTGGCCGGTGTGGTCCACGTGCGCGGCACCGTGGCCCTCATGTGCCTGCGCCTGGGTATGGCCCACCTGCGCGGCTGCACCATCTGTGGCGGCCATCGACATATCGTGCGCACGGTGCGCGTCGTGACCACCGTGTGCGTCGTGCGCACCCTGCGACTCCGGCGGCTCAGACTGGATCGGCTCAGCGCCATGCTTAACTGCGTTGTGCTCGTGATGTTCGACCGGCTGTGAATCACTTCGCGTCACACCTCACCTCCCGTCCGGGTTGCTCGTTTGAGTGTAGTCCACAGATGCAGGAAATATTGGAATGCTCAGTCCATTGGCAAGCATCTGCCCCCATGTTATACTCCGCCGCGTTGGAATATCTTCTTTCCTTCCTCGTTCAAGGAGCCATTCCATGCGTTTTCTCCATTCCACCGGTCCAGAGGCTTTTTCCTTCCGCTACCAGGCTGCACCCTCCGCCACCCTGCTGCCCGCGTGGCAGCATGAGACAACCGCACCGTCGGTGAGCAAGGCGGTGGCAGGCATCGAGACGCAGCAGACCATCTACCGCGACCCGACCACGGGGCTGGCGGTCACGGTCACCTCGCGCACCTTTGCCGGGTTCTCAGCGGTCGAATGGGTGCTCGAACTCACCAACGAGGGGACGACAGACGCCCCGATCATCGAGGACCTGCTCCCGCTCGACGTGCGGCTGCCGCTGCCAGCCCAGGAGCGGCTGCGGCTGCACCATCCGCACGGCAGCCTGTGCCAGATGGACGACTTCCTGCCGCAGGTCACGGAACTGCCGCCGGGCGCGCAGATGACGGTCGCGCCGCGCGGGGGGCGGTCCTCCAACGGCGCGTTCCCATTCGCCAATCTGCAGGCGGGGGGCGGCGGCCTGATCGTGGCGGTCGGCTGGTCGGGCCAGTGGGCCATGACCTTCGGCCGGGACCGGGACGGCCTGCACCTCACCGCCGGGATGGAACGTACGCACCTGCGCCTGCAGCCAGGGGAAACGATCCGCACCCCGCGTATCCTGCTTCTCGAGTGGGAGGGAGACGACGTCGAAACCGGCCAGAACCTGCTGCGCCAACTGCTGCTGGCACACTACCTGCCCCGGCTGAACGGGGAACTGGTCTTGCCGCCCGTCGCGCAGTGCCTGCAGGGCTACTTCTACCTGACCGGCCGCGCGGGCGAGGAATATGAGCAGGTCGCCCTGCCGAAGGTCGCGGCCCTCGGCGCGGACGCTTACTGGATCGACGCCTGCTGGTATGGCGGGCAGCGCGAGTGGTGGCAGGAGGTCGGGTCGTGGACGGTCAACCGGACGCGCTTCCCCAACGGCCTGCGGCCCATCAGCGCTGCGGCGCGGGCCGCGGGCATGCAGTTCGTGCTCTGGTTCGAGCCGGAGCGCGCGCGGCCCGGCTCGGAGCTGCACGAGCAGCACCCCGAGTTCCTGCTGGCTGCGCCGGGCAATGCGGACAACCTGCTCTTCAACCTGGGGATGCCGGAGGCGCGCGCGTACCTGGCCGACCAGCTATCCGCGGCCATCAGCGAGCACGGCGTGGACATCTACCGGCAGGACTTCAACTTCGACCCGCTGCCCTACTGGCAGGCTGCAGATCCGCCCGACCGCATCGGCATCACCGAGATTCGGTACATCACGGGCCTGTACGGGCTGTGGGACGAGCTGCGCCGCCGGCATCCGGGATTGTGGATCGACAATTGCGCCAGCGGCGGCCGCCGGATCGACCTGGAGACCCTCACCCGCTCGCTGCCGCTCTGGCCAAGCGACTTCCACGATATCGTGGGGCTGGCCTATGGCCGCGGGCTGCACGTGGGCGACCAGTGCATCAACGCAGGGCTGGCGCGCTGGCTTCCCCTGTTCGGCGGCGGCGTCTGGAACTTCACCCCCTACTCCACGCGCAGCCAGCTCATCGGCGGCTTCACCTTCGGCTTCCACATCGACAGCCAGAATCTGCCCGCAGACGACGCGGCCGAGATGACCGGCCCGCTGGAGGTGATGGCAAGGGGCGTGACCCTGCTGGATGACGCGTTCCCGCTGGCGGACGCGGCCGCGGCCATCGCCGAGCTGCACAGCATCCGCCCATTCCTGACCGGCGACTTTCACGAGCTGCTGCCGCTGACCGTCGCGTACCATGACTGGTGCGGCTGGCAGTTACACCGGGAGGACCTCACCGCGGGGGTCGCCGTGCTGCTGCGCCGGCATCGCAGCCCGTTCCCGACGCTCCAGGTCAGCCTGAAGCGCATCGAACCGGACGCGCTCTATGACGTCAGCCTCAGCCACGGCTATACAGCAGAACCTGACCTCCGCCTCAGCGGTGCAGAACTCATGCATCTGGACGTGACGATCAACGAGGCCCCGGGCAGCGTGCTCGTGCGCTATCAACGTGCAATGAGTTGACTGACCGGCGTGAAACTGCGATAATAGCTTGAGATTCGACCTATCAAAGTCAGCCACAAAGGACGGCTCGCTATGCGCCTGCTGTTGGTCGACGATCATCCTCTTTTCCTCGAAGGTCTCTACAATCTGCTGACGGCTCAGGGCCTTACCGTCATCGGCACCGCGCGCGACGGTCTCGAAGCGCTGGCCCAGGCGCGCGCCCTGCACCCGGATATCGTACTGATGGACATCCGCATGCCCCGCTGCAATGGAGTGGACGCGACCCGCCTCATCAAGGCCGAGTTTCCCAATATCCACGTTGTCATGCTAACGATGTCGGACGATGATGAAGACCTGTTCCAGGCCATTCGCGCAGGCGCGTCGGGTTACCTGCTCAAGTCACAGGAGACCGCCGACCTCTACCGCGCGCTTGGGGAGCTCGTGCAGGGACAGGTCGCCCTCGCGCCCGGCCTCGCAGAGCGTGTCCTTGGGGAATTCTCGCGGCTCGGCGGCGGAACGCTGGATGAGGGTACACCGCAAAGCCATATCCCCGAGGGCCTCTCGCAGCGCCAGGTGCAGGTGCTGACTCTGGTTGCCAGCGGGCTGCCATACAAGGAAGTTGGGCGTCACCTGGGCCTGACCGAACGGACCATCAAATTCCACATGGGTGAAATCATCGCTCGCCTGCATCTCCGCAATCGCGCGGAAGCCATCGCCTTCGCACGCTCCCACGGCATGGCGCGCAACCACTAATCTCCTGGAATCCCCGCTCTCCACACTGAACTTTTTTTGTACTTACAACTGTACTTGCAGGGTATGCGGGTACAGTGACAACTTCGTATTCCGCGCTATCCTATACACGAAAGTAATGTGCCCTCCTTCACGAGAGGATTCCACCCATGGCCCGCCGAATCGTCCTGCTCGGCCGTTCTTTGGCGATCGACAGCATTGCCGCAGCGATCGGAGTGCTGCCCGACCTGGAATTATTCCACGTGCCGGAAGCGGCCGACGCCGTGACCGATAGCGCGGCACGCATCATCGCGCTTGCCCCGACTGCGATCATCTTTGATCTAACGGCAGGATTTCCCGACCGTGCGCTCCTGCAACACCTGATGCCGCTCCATATCCCCCTGCTCGGTTTCGACCTGGAGCAACACCAGATGCTGGCGCTTTCGGGAGAGCACTTCCGCCTTGTGACGCGCAATGATCTGGTGCGCGCGCTGGCCACACCGACGGAGACACAGCCATGACCTCTCCCCGCTCCCTTGTTCTTTCTCGGCCTGCTCTCGATGGCTCTGGTGCTCGCGCTGGCACTACACACGGAACGCCCGGCGAGCGCGGCTGCCGTTCCTCCCCTGCCGGATTCAGCCCCACTTCTCACTGCACTGGTAGAGGCGGCCAATGGCTTTGTGCTTGTCCCGGGTGCGCCGGCCGCACTGCCCGTTCAGGTGAGGAATGTATCAAAGCTAGGCGCGGCCACGGTCCTTGTTACTTACGACCCGACGATTCTCAAAGCCACCACCTGCCAGCGCAATGCAGCCTTCGATGTGAGCCTGTGCAACACATTACACGATCGCGACTCCGACGGCACTCCTGACGCGGTGCTCTTTAACGTCGTCTCTCTCCAGGGCGTGAGTACTGACGATATGCCCATCATGCTTGTGAACATCTCCTGGGAGGCTGCCGCGGGCGTGCAGCCGCCGGCCGATGCGGACCTCGGGGTGGAGGTTCAGACGTTCGCTGATACCAACGGGAGTCCAATGGCCGTCACCGCTCAGGATGGCCACATTACCATCAAGGCAGGTCCGACGCCGGCACCGCTGCGCCACGTCTACCTGCCGCTCGTGGTGCGGTAGGCAAGGTGACCCCGAGGGCGGGGAGACCCCGCCCCTACAGGTTTTGTCAGGCGTTCTTTGCAAACGAGAGGTATCCCCCATGAATACTAAACGAGCATTTGGCATGTTCCTGGGCCTGACCGTGCTGGTGCTGCTGGCACTGACTACGCGTGCTGCCCTGCCGCAAGCGGGCGGAACTTCAGCGGTGCTGGCGGGAGCGCCGCGCGCGCTGCCGCAGGCTGCCGAAGAGGCAGCAGCACCGCCTTCATCCGCTGTCGTGGCACAGGCGGAGGTCACCGAGGCGCTGGACGGCGCAATCCTCACACAGAACTTCACCCTCCAGGCCGGCTGGAACGCGATTTACCTGGGCGTGGAGCCTATCAACGAAGCGCCCATTGAGACAGACGGCACGCCCTCCCTATCGGTCATCGAATGGGTCTTCAAGGGACTGGTCGACGCGGGCGCGCTTGAGAGCGTGTGGACGTACACGCAGCCCATATCCTTGAAGGACTTCATTATCGATCCGAGCGAAGGGCTGTGGGACGAGCCCGGATGGGAGCGCTATGTGCCCGCGCAGGTGACCGGGGCGGACGGCAAGTCCCAAGGCTTCCTGACCAACCTCTACAGCTTACACGCCGACACGGCCTATCTCGTGAAGCTGAAGGCAGGCACGAGCGGCACGCTTCAGGTGAAGGGCAAGCCGGTCGTCAGCCACCACCGCTGGGCACCGGATGCCTGGAACCTAGCCGGGTTCCCGGTGTCGCTTGCAGACGGCGCCACCGTCAGCACACTGAAAGCTGTGTCGCCCATCACGGACATCCGCGGCCTGACGAGCGAGGGGAACTGGACCCAGCTTGCTGACACCACCGCGCTGCAGTACGGCCAGAGCTACCTGGTCTTTTACGGCGAGCCGGGCACGGCCCAATCCACCGATTTCACCGCGCCGCTCGACGTCCGGGAGGTCATGGGCAGCGGGCTGACCTTCCAGGCCGGATACCAGGGCAAGCGGCAGACTTTCGAGCTCGAAAACCTGACGTCAGCCCCGGTGACGGCCCACCTGGAGCTGGTCAGCGGCAGTTTCGGCATCGGCCAGGTCATCGGGATGCCTGGAGATGAAGACATCGTGCCGCTGCCGGCTGATATCAATATCGGCGCCCGCTGGGCGGAGCCCGTAGTCCTGCAAGTGGACGCGGGGAGCCTGGCTGGACCGACCGAAGGCCTGCTGCAGATTACCGCGCCCGGCGTGCGCTGGCTCGTGCCGATAGTGGCTGAGCCAGGCTCATACGACGGGCTGTGGGTCGGCGAAGTGGTGGTCAACAATGTCAGCGAGGCGCGGCTGGGCGCAACCGGCGCGTCGGATCTGACCATCAGCCTCGGTCAGCAAAACGCCTCCGGCGTCCGCGGGTCGGCGGAGTTGCACCAGCAGTCGGACGGGGCCACCACGAGCGTGGTACTCACCGTGACGCTATCGCTGCCCCTGCCTGATCCGGCGCCGGTCCAGGCCATCGAGGGAACCACGCCCTACGTCGGCGGTTATGTCTTCCTCGATGAAAACCTCAACGGGCAGCGGGACGCCGGGGAGCGGGGCCTGAGTGGGGTCACGGTCACATTGCAGGGCGGCGGAACGCAGACGACCGCTGCTGACGGCTCTTATGTCTTCTCGGAAGTCGGCACAGGCTCTCACACCATCGGCACCAGCCTGGGCGACGGCTACACATCGAGCTTCAGCGTCATCCTGCCGGACGATGCGGCACCCATTACACCGGTGGCCAATGTGCTGCCGACCGGCGTGACGATGGCTGCAGACGGCCTCAGCGGCGTTGAGCCCTCAGGCTACCTGGCCCAGGTGCTGCCGGAGCCATACACCGCCCTGCCCTACGTCGATTCGACCGGGACGCGCGTCCAGCCGGCCGTCAACTTCGGTTACGCGGTCGCGCACACGGTCAGGCTGGCCGCAGGGACCTGCACATCACCTGGCTCGGAGGTCGCGTCGGGCACAGCCCTCAACGGGCAGTTGCAGCTCAACGAGGAGACGACCCTGGCGGACCTCACCGGCGGGCAGCATCACATCGCGGTCGAACGGCTGGGCGTCCCTGTGGCGTGCGGCGACATCGTCGTCGGCTCACCCACGAAGTTTGCGGACGGCGGCGGCAGCGAGTTCCGCTTCCGCCTGCTGCTGCGCGTGGACGCGGCCGGGCTCGTCGAGCTGCTGCCCCACTATGCGTTCAGCGAGACGGTCGATGCGCAGGACTTCCCGCGGCTGAGCAGCCCGGCACTCTCCATCGACGATGCCGTCGGCGGCGGCACGTTCGCGGCGGGCAGCGAGATGCGATTCTCGATCGATATCCCCGGGCAGGACCCGCTCAACCCCTTCAAGCACAAGTATCATCCCGACCACGACAACCTGAA
>CAZTMA010000007.1:0-70586 GCA_964614645.1 uncultured Anaerolineales bacterium | reverse complement strand
GCAGCACGCCCTTGGGGATGCGTGCGCCGAGGGAGGCGAACTTCTGCGGCTCCTTGAGGAACTCCACGACCTCCTGCAGCTCCTGCTTCGACTCTTCTGCGCCCGCGACATCAGCGAAGGTGACGGTTGGCTTGTCGCCGGTGAACACGCGTGCCCGGCTCTTGCCAAACGAAATCGCCTGATTGTTCGAACCCTGCGCCTGGCGCAGGATCATGATGAACAACCCACCGATCAGGAGCAGCGGCAGCAGCGTCCCCAGGATGGTCAGCCAGCCGGACATATCATTGGGTGGCGCGACCTTGAACTCCACCGCCTCGAGCTGCTCCGGAGTCACGCCCAGCTTCGTCAACGAGGTCGTCAGGTTGACCCCGTCTTCCTTGTGCGAGGTGAACACCTGCTTGTCATCCGCCTGAACCGTTAACTGGTCGCCAGAAACCACGATGCGGGTGACTTCACCCTCTTGAATCATCGCGGCAACATCGGTCAACCCTTTTTCGGGCGGCCGTTCTGCAGACTGGGACGCGCTATAAAACAGGACGGCCACTGCGATCATGATCAGCAGATAGACCAGCCCGTTCTTTCGCCAGTTAGCATTCACAATACTTGCCTCCGCGCGAGGTACGTTACACGCGCTTCCTCTTACTTTGCTCAAATGGAATATGAATGGAGCGTGCCTGCTCCATCACACTGCATTATAGCAGAGATTGGCGCGTGGTGCTAGGCGGCTGGCTTACAGTGCACGGACGATCGGGGGTGTCGATGGGGTCATGGAGGTGTGCAGCGGGTGGATGACATAAATTCGTATTTTCTGGTCAATACTCCGGGAAGTGGAATAAAAGCTACAGATGATTTTTAGGCATGCCTAAATAATGGGTTTGGAGACATGAAATGATCACAAGCACGATTGAAGACTACCTCAAAGTCATCTTCCAGATCGAGGAAGCACAGGGTACGGTCAGCACGACCGACCTCGCCGTGCAGCTCGGCGTCGCGCCCGCCTCGGTAACAGGCATGCTCAAGAAACTCGCCGCGCACGACCTCGTAGCCTACACGCCCTACCAGGGTGTGACGCTAACACCGTATGGGCGCACCATTGCGCTGCGCGTGGTGCGCTATCACCGGCTGGCCGAGCAATACCTGGCCGAAGTGCTGGGGATGTCGTGGGACGAGGTGCATGCAGAAGCCGAAGAACTGGAGCACGCGCTGAGCGAGCAGGTCGTCGGGCGCATCGACGCCGCGCTGGGCCGGCCAACGACCGACCCGCACGGCGAGCCCATCCCAACGGAAGATGGCAGGATGCCCGACCGGGAGGATGTGCCGCTGGCCTCGCTGGCCGCGGGTGACTGCGCCGTCGTCGCGCGGGTCAGCAGCCGGGAGGCCAGCTTTCTGCGCTACCTGGGCAGCATGGGCATCTACCCCGGCGCGCGGGTGCAGATTCTCGCGGTTGCGCCATTTGATGGCCCGCTGACCGCGCAGATCGGCGAGCAGCCGTATGCCATTGGCCGCGCCGCGGCTGCGCAGGTGTTCGTGGCCCATGTGCGGGCCGCGGAGGATTAGCGGATGAGACGACTGATTCCAACCAAAAGTTGCGCGCTCCCGTTCCTCATCCTCACGCTGCTGGCCACCCTGGTGACCGGCTGCGCAACGCCCATTGCTGCGCAGCGGCCCGAGGACCTTGCGGCCCGCAAGCTGCGCATTGTCGCGACGACCGGCATGGTCGCGGATGCGGTGCGCAACGTCGCAGGCGAGCGCGCGGATGTCACCGCGCTGATGGGCCCGGGCGTGGACCCCCACCTGTATAAGGCGAGCGAAGGCGATGTATTGCGGCTGGGCACCGCGGACGTGGTGTTCTACAGCGGCCTGCACCTGGAGGCCAAGCTGGGCGAGGTGCTGGAGCGGATGGGGGATCGCGTGCGGGCGCGCGCCGTCACCGATGGGATGGAGCCCAGCCGCCTGCTCAGGCCGGCCGCCTTCGAGGGGCAGTATGACCCGCACGTCTGGTTCGACGTGGCGCTCTGGGCGCAGACGATCGACGTCATCCGCGACACGCTGAGCGAGCTGGACCCCGCCAGCGCCGGCCTGTACCGCGCCAACGCCCATGCGTACCGCCAACAGCTGCTCGACCTGGACGGCTACGTCAGGCAGCAGGCGGCGCGCATCCCCGCACCGCAGCGCGTCCTCATCACCGCCCACGACGCCTTCAACTACTTTGGCCGCGCCTACGGTTTCGAGGTGCGCGGCCTGCAGGGCGTCAGCACCGCGACCGAGGCCGGCACGGGCGATGTGCAGGGGCTGGCCCGCTTCATCGCGGAACGCCAGATTCGGGCGCTCTTCATTGAATCCTCGGTGCCGGTGCGCAACGTGGAGGCCGTGCAGGCGGCCGTGCGCGCCCGCGGGTTCGAGGTGCGCATCGGCGGAGAGCTGTTCTCCGATGCGATGGGGAGCGCGGGCACGGTCGAGGGAACGTACATCGGCATGGTGCAACATAACATCGATACGATTGTCAGCGCGCTGCTGGGTGAACAATGAGTAACGAGCAAAGAGTAATGACGAAGCGCCGTCAAGGTGAGGGATGATGGAACCGAGACTCAGAACTGCAGCGGCTACGGCCGCGATCGAAGTCACCGATCTGACGGTGGCCTATAACGAGAAGCCCGTCTTGTGGGATGTGGACCTGGACGTGCCGTCCGGCGTGCTGATGGCGATTGTCGGGCCGAACGGCGCAGGCAAGTCTACGCTGATTAAGGCCATCCTGGGCCTCGTGCCTGCCGCGGCCGGGCAGGTGCGCATCTGCGGCAAGCCCTTTGCCGAGCAGCGTCACCTCGTCGGCTACGTGCCGCAGCGCGGCAGCGTGGACTGGGACTTCCCGACGAACGCAGCCGATGTGGTGATGATGGGCCTGTACCGGCGGCTGGGCTGGGTCAGGCGGCCGGGCAAGGCCGAGCGCGAACTCGCGCTGGAAGGGCTGCGCAAGGTCGGCATGGAAGACTTCGCCCGCCGCCAGATCAGCCAGCTCTCCGGCGGCCAGCAGCAGCGCGTCTTTCTGGCCCGCGCGCTCGTGCAGGATGCGCAGATCTACTTCATGGATGAGCCGTTCGCCGGGGTGGACGCGATTACCGAGCGCGCCATCATCGACCTGCTGCGCGACCTGCGCGCGGCGGGCAAGACCGTCGTCGTCGTGCATCACGACCTGCAGACCGTGCCGGAGTATTTCGACTGGGTGACGCTGCTGAACGTCCGGCGGATCGCCAGCGGGCCGGTGGCAGAAGCATTCACCGAGGATAACCTGCGCCGGGCCTATGGGGGACGGATTGCGTTTCTGGGGAAGAACCATGAACCTGCTATCGCTGCTTAACGACCTGTTCTTCGATTACACCCTGCGCACTGTCGCGCTGGGCGCGGCCGTGCTGGGCCTGGTGAGCGGCGTGCTGGGCGCGTTCGCCGTCCTGCGCAAGCAGAGCCTGCTGGGTGACGCCATCTCCCATGCGGCGCTGCCCGGCGTGGCGCTGGCATTCCTGCTGACCGGCTCGAAGGAGGCGGGCGTGCTCGTCACCGGCGCAATCATCGCCGGCTGGCTCGGCACGCTCCTGGTCATGCAGGTGACGCAGCAGACGCGCATCAAGCCGGATGCGGCGCTCGGCATTGTGCTGGCCGTCTTCTTCGGGTTCGGTCTGCTCCTGCTGACATACATCCAGCGCCTGCCGAACGCTGCGAAGGCCGGGCTGGACAAGTTTCTGTTCGGCCAGGCCGCGACGTTGCTCGGCCGAGATGTCATTACGATGGCGCTGCTCGGCGGCGCGGCAGTCGCAACGGTGGCGCTCTTCTGGAAGGAGTTCAAGCTGCTGAGCTTCGATCCGGAATTCGCGGGCAGCGCCGGCTATCCTGTCCGGCTGCTCGATGTCCTGCTGACGACGCTCACCGTCATTGCCATCGTCGTGGGACTGCAGACGGTCGGCGTGGTGCTGATGAGCGCGATGCTGGTTGCACCGGCCTCCGCCGCGCGCCAGTGGACCGAGCGGCTCAACGTCATGGTGCTGCTGTCCGGTGCGTTCGGCGCACTTGTCGGGCTGCTGGGCGCGCTGACCAGCAGCCTCGTCCCGCGGCTGCCGACCGGGCCGACCATCGTGCTCTACATGAGCGCGATCGTCATCATCTCCCTGCTCTTTGCCCCGGAGCGCGGCCTCATCGCGCGCAGTCGCCGGCGCGTGCGGCAGCGGTGGCTGTTCGCGCAGGAGGCGCTCGCCGTCCACCTGCTCCAGCACGAGGGCACTCCTGCAGCCGCCAACGAATCCAGCCTGGCCCACATGGGCACGCACATGAGCTGGGAGGCCGGGTTTGCCGCCGAGGTCGTCCAGCGCGCGGTGGCTGACGGCCTGGTCGAGCGCAGGGCGGACGAGGTGCGGTTGACGGATGCGGGCCGCGCGGCTGCGCAGCAGGCTGTTGTGCGGTAGGCGTGTGGCGAAAGGTCGAGGTAGGCTATGTTACAGGCCCAGTTTGAGATTATCCTGATTGCATCGGTCGTCGCCGCCAGTTGCGGGCTGGTCGGCACGTTCCTGGTCTTGCGGCGGATGGCGCTGATGAGTGACGCCATCAGCCATGCGATTCTCTTTGGCATCGTCGTGATGTTCTTCGTCGTCGAGAGCATCACCTCGCCCTGGCTGATCATCGCGGCGGCCGCGACCGGGCTGCTCACGGTCGTCCTTGTCGAGATGCTTACCCGGACGCGGCTCGTCAAGGAGGACGCGGCCATCGGGCTGGTGTTTCCGCTGCTGTTCTCGCTCGGCGTCATCCTCATCAGCCGCTATGCGGCGAACATCCACCTTGACGTGGATGCCGTGCTGCTCGGCGAGTTGGCCTTCACCCCGTTCGACCGGCTGGTCGTCGGCGGGCTGGACATCGGGCCGCGCGCGCTGTGGCTGGCATTGGGCGTCGGCCTGCTGAACCTGGCCTTCATCCTCCTGTTCTACAAGGAGTTGAAGCTGGCGACATTCGACGCCGGGCTGGCGATGGCGCTGGGCTTTTCACCGGCGGTAATCCACTATGCGCTGATGAGTCTGGTGTCGCTGACGGCGGTCAGTTCGTTTGAGGCGGTCGGCAGCGTGTTGGTCGTGGCCCTGATGATCGCGCCGCCCGCGGCCGCGTACCTGCTGACCGACCGGCTGCCCGTCATGCTGGCGCTGTCCGCGGCCATCGGCGTGCTATCCGCCGTGACGGGTTTCTACCTTGCGCACCTGCTGGATGGCTCGATTGCGGGCAGCATCGCGACCATGACCGGCGTCTTTTTCCTGCTGGTCCTGCTCTTTGCACCCGAGCGCGGGCTGGTGAGACGCTGGACACGCGCCCGCCGCCAGCGTTACCAGTTCGCAGGGGAGATGCTCCTGGTGCACCTGTCGCAGCACGAGCACGAACCGGCGTCCAGTGCGGAGGCAACGCTGGAGCACATGGCGCGGCACATGCACTGGCAGCCCGCGTTCGGCGCCCAGGTGGCCGAGCAGTTGACGCGGCGCGGGCTGGTCACGCGGCGCAATGGCGGCATGCGCCTCGCGTTGACCGATACGGGCCGCGCGCTTGCCCGCGATGTGATGGTGCGGTGACAGTCGTATATGACGCAAATCATTTGACACCGGGCCGGGGGTGTGGTATCGTCATTCCTGTTGACAATCAAAAACACGGCGGAAACATCAGGGGTAAGCCGGTGCAAAGCCGGCGCTGTCCCGCAACTGTGAACGAGTGACGCGACGAGTCACCCGTAAGTCAGAAAACCCGATTCCGTCTTGTTCTCAACGACCTTCGAGGTAAAGGGAGTGGGAACCGGCCGTGACGCGCCTTTTCGTGCGCGCTGCGTCCAGTCCGCTCCCCTTGCTGTCCAACAGGCAAGGGGTTTTCTTTTGTTTGACGAATGCCCCTGCACGCAGGGGCTTTTTTAATGTTCGTACCTGGACATCTGCCACGCATCGTGGCCGCGGGCATCGTCGCTTTGGCCCTGACCCTGCACCTGGCCGGTGCTGTGAGGGCAGTCCCCGCGGTCGCGGTTGACCCGGTACAGGAGGCTATCGATCGTGCGGTGGCCTGGCTCAAGCCCCAGCAGTTGCCCGATGGCAGCTTCGGTTATAAGGGCAAGGGCAGCGCTGCCATGACCGCGGATGTGGTCTATGCCCTGGCGCTGGTGGGCGAACAGCCCGGTGGGCCGGTGTGGACCACAACAGCCGGTCGCAGCTCGCTCGATGCGCTGGCAGAGCTGGCCCCGGCCTATGTCGGCACGGATGCGGGCCAGGCGGGCAAGGTTGCGCGGGCGGTCAGCCTGGCAGGCGGCGACCCGCGAGCCTTCGGCGGCCTGGACCTGATCGCCATCATCGAGGCGGCCTACGATCCCGCCACGGGCCGCTACCATCCGAGCTTCGCCTTCCGGCACACGCTGGCCATCGAGGCGCTGCACCGGGCGGGGGTCGAAATACCGCCCGCGGCCATCCTAGCCTTGCGGTTGGCCCAACTGCCGGACGGCGGCTGGTTCTGGAGCTTCAACCAGGCTGCCGGCGCTGAGAAGAGCGACGTGGACACCACAGGCCGCGTGCTGCTGCTGCTGGGCGGGTTGCTGGACGTGCAGGACGCCTGTGCGTACCGGCTGGCCGAGGCGTACCTGGCCGGTATGCAACTGCCGGACGGCGGGTGGAACGACGGCCAGGCCGAGGATGCGCCGGCGAACGCCAATTCAACGGCCCTGGCCATCGCGGGGCTGAGTGCGGCGGGCAGCGACCCGCAGGGCGCCCTGTATCAGAAGAACGGCCAGGACGTACTTACAACGTTGCTGGCCTTCCAGGAGCCTTCCGGCGCATTCGTCTACACCCTGGACCCGTCGGTCGGCCAGGAAGTGCGGGTGATGGCGACGGCAGAGGCGCTCGTTGCGCTGCACCAGCCGCTCAATGCCGGTTACGGGACCTGCAAGCCGGTCCCTTATTTTCCGATGATCCTGCGTTAGGAATTTGCTCAATCCGAGGAGGAAGATCGTGTCTCGTCGTTTCAGCCTTATCGTGCTGATGGCCCTGGTTCTTATGGCGCTGGTCGCCCCTGTCCAGGCCCAGGATGCCGGCACCAAACAGGTCGGTCTTGTGATCGCCTTCCCTGACGGCACTCAGCACACCGAAATCGTGACCGTACCCGCTGCCGCCACCACCTTCGAGGTGCTCCAAGCGGCCAATATCGAACTCGCCAGCCAGGACACTGCGTTCGGGCCGGCCGTCTGCAGCATCAACGAAACGGGCTGCCCGGCCGACAACTGCTTCTGCAACGAAAAAGAATTCTGGGCCTACTTCCATCTCGATAACGGCCAGTGGGCTTCCGCGATGGAAGGCGTCGGCGCATACGTGCCCGCTGACGGCGTGGTCGAAGGCTTCGCATGGAGCGCCTCGGATGCAGACTTCAACCCGACGGTGAAGCCGAATGTCGTGGCGTTCGATCAAATCACATCCAGCGCCGCGGCAGCCGCAACGGGCGCCGTTCTGTCGACGCAGACCATCATCCTTCTGGTCGCGGTCGTCGCGCTGATCGCCATCCTGGTCGTCCTGTATCTGCGGCGCACGAAGCGGTAGGAGCAGGCCTTGGGCCTGCCCAGGGAAGATATCATCATGCACAAAGGGAAAAGCGTTCGAATCCTGGTCATCCTGGCAATCGTGCTGCTGGCGAGCGCAGTCATACGCCCCCCAGAGGTCGCGGCCGCCGGGAGCCGCCAGGAAGGACCTAACCGCGCCGCGGTCGTGGTCCGCTTCAGCGAGGACAATGTAGTGAGCCGGTGCGTGTCGTTCAGCGAGCCAACCATCGATGGCGAGGAACTGCTCCTGCGCTCGGGGCTGAATGCCGGGTTCGCCAGCGATGGCGCGCTGTGCAGCATCCAGAATGCGGGCTGCCCGGCGAACGACTGCTTCTGCCGATGCCCTTTCCCTGAGTGCGAATACTGGGCTTTCTATAAGCTCACAGACGGCGCCTGGCAGTACTCCAACCTGGGTGCAGCCTGGTCGCAGGCCAGCAACGGCACGGTGCAGGCATGGTCATGGGGGCCGGGCAACTGGGTCTCCGGCGTCGAGCCGCCCGCCATGACCTTCGAGCAGATCTGCCAGGCCGCGGGATCGGATGGCGCGGTCGCGGACGCGGCGGGATCCCCAGCGGAGCCGGCGAGCCCGGCCGGACCCTCGGTTCCGGAGCCGATGACACTGCTCATCCTGGCCGGAGGGGTGGCCGGGGTCGCGGTGTACGCGCAGCGGGCGCGACGCTGACACTGAGCGTCCGGTGCCCTGCCGGCAGCGCGTGCCCGTAGGCGCGCACTGCTGAAAGCAAGCATGTCACGTAAACCTGTCAAGCTATCCAGAGTGGTGGGACTCCTGGTGCTGGCCGCGGCCTTCGCGAGCGTGTGGGTGCGCTCGCCGGAGGCTGCGGCCTCGCCGCGTAATCAGTCAGACAGCAACCGGGCTGCGCTGGTGGTGCGCTCAAGCGATGATGATGTCTACACGGAGTGCATTTCCTTCAACGAGCCGGAGTTTTACCTCGACGACCTGTTGCTGCGTGCGAGTCTCAACGTGGAAATCGATGAAGACGGCCTCATCTGTCGCATCGGCGACACGGGCTGCTCCCTCGATAACTGCAGGTGCCGCTGGAACGAGACTCCTCCGACTTATTGGGCCTATTTCAAGTGGGATGGCGGCCGGTGGCTGTACCAGTATCCCGACGTGGTCTATATCCCGGTCGCGCACGGTGACCTGTTTGGGTTTTCCTGGGGACCGGGAGACCTGGTGAGCGCCGTCCCGCCGCCGGCGTACACCTATGACCAGATTTGCGTGAGCGGCATTCCGCCGACCACGACGCCGACGGCTACCCCGACTGCCACGGCAACGTGGCCGCTTGCGCAGCCCACCACGCCGGTCGCTACGCCCATGGGTCAATCCGGTGACGCACTGCCCCTGCCGCAGGTCACGTTCACGGCGGATAGCCCGAGCATCGCGTGGGGCGCCTGCACCGTTCTGCGCTGGGTCGCGTGGGATGCTGCGGAGGTGACGGTGAGTGGCACGCCCGTCACCGGCCAGGAATGGCTGGAAGTCTGTCCCGAGACGACGGAGCGTTACGTGCTGGTGGCGTCAAACAGCACCGGCCAGACCACCCGCGAAGTCCTGGTGGAGGTAACGGGCACGGAATTACAGCCGCAGCCCGGCGCTACGCTCCCCTGGCAGCCCGGCGGAACGCTGCCGGGTTCGACGCCGGCGCAGTTCGGTGTCCCAACTCCTTCGGTTGTGCCGGTCGTGCCCGGTCAGGAGCCCCTGACGCAACAGCCATCTGTGAGCGCGACCGAGATTGCGCCCACGGTGTCGCCGGCTCCGACGGTGCACTTCACCTTTGCGCCCACGGCCACGTTGACCCCACGCCCGCGACGGGTGCTCGGCTCCGGCGGCCGCCCGACGCCCACGCCCCTTCTCGTCGCGCGTGCCGGCCTGCCCGCGGAAGAAGTCCCTTCGTCGGGCCCGACCACGGGCACGACAGGTGCGCCGCCTATGCTGCCGGTCGTGGACCGCTCGTTCAGCGTGGCGCTGCTGCCCGGCTATGCGGCTTACCTGATCCTGGCGGCCTCGCTGGCTGGCGCATGTGTCTGGGTCATCCGGCGCCGGGCCGGCACCGGCCCGGAAAGGTGAGCGGCGCAGCCATCGTGCGATCCACCTACCATCCCGTTGCCTGGCTCGCCTGGCTGGCTGCGGCTGCGCTGCCGGCCCTGTCCACGCGCAATCCGCTCTACCTGAGCCTGCTGCTGCTCGCCGTCGGCGTCACCAACCTGGCGCTCGCCCGCGCCAACCCTATCGCGCGCAGCTGGGGCGCGTTTGTGCGCTTTGGTGTTTGGCTGTGGCTGCTGACCATACCCTTCACCGCGCTCACATCACATTACGGCACGGTGGTGCTGTTCCGCCTGCCTGCGTCGTGGCCGGTCATCGGCGGCCCCATCACCCTGGAAGCCATCCTTTACGGCATCACAGGCGGCCTGGCGCTGATTTCGCTGCTCATGGTGTTTGCGACCTTCAACATCGCGGTGGACCAGGCGCGGCTGCTGCGGATGACGCCGGGCTTCGTCTACCAGGCGGGCGTCGTGGCGGGCATTGCGGTGGCCTTCGTCCCGCAGATGGTCGCAAGCTGGCAGGCCATCCGCGAGGCCCAGCAGGTGCGCGGCCATAAGGTGCGCGGCATCCGCGACCTGCTGCCGCTGCTGCTGCCGCTCCTGGTGACATCGCTCGAACGTGCGATGCAACTGGCGGAGTCGATGGAGGCGCGCGGCTTCGGCGGGCAGAGCGTGAGCGGCACCCCGCGCCAGCGGCTCGCGAACCAGACGGCCATCCTGGGCGGGCTGGGCGCGCTGGGCTTCGGGCTGACGGGCCTCGGCTTCTGGCCCGACTGGCGGGTGGCAGGCGGGGCGCTCGTGGCAGGCGGGGTCGCGCTGCTGCTCTGGAGCTTCTGGGACCAGGGCCGGCGCGTCAAGAGGTCACGATATCACCGCTGGACGTGGCAGCGGCTGGACAGGGTCGTGCTGGCCGCAGGTCTGCTGTCGGTCGCGGGTTGGCTGGCGGCCTTGCTGCTCCGGCCGGACGCGCTCTCCTATTATCCTTATCCGCCCTACTCGCCGTGGCCGGCCTTCAACCCGTTGCTCGGCGTATTCGTGGCCCTCGTGGCCCTGCCCGGCCTGCTGATGCAACCGGAAAGGCGCCCACGCACCAGTGAGCTGTCGAGGTTAACCGGGTGATAACCCTTTCGCACGTCACCTACACCTATCCGGACCAGACAGGCCCCGCGCTGGCCGACTTCTCCGTCGAGCTGCACCCCGGTGAGTTCGTCCTGGTCGTGGGTCCTTCCGGCGCGGGCAAATCTACCTTTCTCCGCAGCCTCAACGGGCTCGTGCCCCATTTCTATGGCGGGCAGTGGGCCGGCGACATCCGTGTCATGAGCCGCAACCCCGTCGCGCTGGCGCCGAAGGGCATGGCAGACCTGGTCGGCTTCGTCTTTCAGGACCCCGAAGCACAGTTCGTCGTGGACACCGTAGAGGATGAGCTGGCCTTTGCCATGGAGAACTTCGCGCTGCCCCAGGCGACGATGCGCAAGCGTGTCGAGGAAGTGCTCGACCAGATGGGCATCGCCGAGCTGCGCGACCGGCGCATCAACACCCTCTCCGGCGGCGAGAAGCAGCGCGTTGCCATCGCCGCCGTGCTGGCATTGCAGCCGGAAGTCCTCGTGCTGGACGAGCCGACCTCGCAGCTCGATCCGCAGGCCGCGGAGGAAGTCCTGGTGGCGCTCCGCCACCTCAACGAGGACCTGGGGCTGACGGTCATTCTGAGCGAGCACCGGCTGGAGCGCGTCGCGCAGTACGTGGATCGCATCCTGTATCTGCCTGCGCTGGGAGCCGCGCCGGTCATCGGGGAGCCGCGCGAGGTGCTCGCGCAACTGCCGTTGGTCCCGCCGCTGGTCGATCTGGGTCGCCGGTTGGGATGGAAGCCGCTGCCGCTGACCATCAAGGAGGGCCGTACTTTTGCGCGTGGGCTGACCGCACAACTCGCGGCTGCTGCGCTGCCCGCCGCCGATGAGCCTGTCGCAGCGGGGGCGGAGGCCATTTCCGCCCGCGATGTGCATTATGCGTATGACGGCCATCGCGCGCTGCGCGGGGCCAACCTCGACGTCCGCGGCGGGGAATTCGTGGCGCTGATGGGGCGCAACGGCTCGGGCAAGAGCACTCTGCTCAAGCAGATGGTCGGGCTGCTGCAGCCCGACGATGGCCGGGTGGTCGTCGCCGGCCTGGACACGCGACGCGCGGATATCGACCAGATCATTCAGCACGCCGGCTACGTGCCTCAGCACCCCGGCGCGCTGTTGTTCGGTGAGACGCTGGCCGCGGAGCTGGCCTTTACGCGCAAGTCGCACGGCATGGCGCCGGATCCGGACGGCGACCTGGTGCTGCTGGCGCGGCTGGGGCTGGCAGATTTGGCCGGCCGCGACCCGCGCGATCTCAGCGGCGGCGAGCAGCAGCGCGCGGCGCTGGCCGCCATCCTGGTCGCCCGGCCGCAGATCATCCTGCTGGATGAGCCGACGCGCGGGCTGGATTACGCGCAGAAACGGTCGCTGGCCGACCTGCTCCTGGGACTGAAGGCGGAGGGCAAGACCATCGTGATGGCAACGCACGATGTCGAGCTGGCCGCAGCCTGCGCCGACCGGGTGGCGCTGCTGGCCGAGGGGCAGGTCATTGTGGATGGCCCTGCGCGCCAGGTGATGAGTGATTCACAGGTCTTTGCCTCGCAGATCAATAAGCTGTTCCGCGACCCGCGCTTCCTCGTTGTGGAGGATGTGCTGCGGGCGATGGACGATTACAAATGTCCTTAGGCGATAGGCTGGCGAGCAGGTCGAGTGCGGTGGTGTCCGGGGCAGTGCTGCTGGTTGCCAGCCTGTTGGGACTGGGCGCGTTCCTGTACCCCTTCTTACTGCCCCTTACACCGCAGGCCGGGCCGATGGCCCACGCCAACGATGCCCCGCTGCTGACGGTCGTGCTGTTGGGGCTGAGCCTGGTCGCGGTCTTCACCAGCATGACAGGCCAGCAGATGACGAGCAAGCTGGTGGCAGTGTTGGGTGTGCTGACAGCGGCCAATGCCGTGCTGCGCGCCGTGCCCGGCCCGGCCGGGTTCAACGCCATCTTCGTCTTGCCGATCCTGACCGGTTACTGCTACGGCCCGACGTTCGGCTTCCTGTTGGGTGTGCTGTCGCTGCTGGTGTCTGCGCTCATCGGCGGGGGCGTGGGGCCGTGGCTGCCCTACCAGATGTTCGCGACGGGCTGGATGGGGTTGCTGTCCGGCTGGCTGCCCCAGTTGCCCGGGCATCGCCGGTGGGAGCCGGTCATGCTGGCCGTCTGGGGCGGCGTCCTTGGGCTGATCTTCGGCGCCATCATGAACATCTGGTTCTGGCCCTTCCTGGCCGGTGGGGCGGCCGGGCCCGCGCTCAGCGACCCGCAGAATACCACCTGGCAGCCGGGCATGGCCATCTGGACGACCCTGCGCAACTACCTGGTCTTCTACGTCGCCACTTCGCTTTGGTGGGACATTGCGCGTGCCGCGGGCAATGCCCTGCTCATCCTCCTGTTCGGCGGTCCGATTCTGCGGGTGCTGCGGCGCTTCCGCCGGCGCTTCCGGTTCGAGATCGTGTGACTTCGCACAGGCCGGACGCTACCTGAAGAGCCATGACCTGCGTCATGGTCAAAGAGCTTGTCTTCCCTCATAATCATCTGGTAGACTGGCGTCTATCCACAAACCCGTAGCATCAGGGCCTTGGGCCCATCAGAACGCCCACGAGGGTATGCTACCTTGTACGGACGGACGCTTGGGTCAAGGGCGTCCGAGATGGCAGGCCGAGTGATAGGATTGGTCCTGCCGCCTCTGTCTCGTCCTGCGTCCATCGTCCCACTCCATTCCAAAGGAGGCGTCAATGTTGACTCCTGAAACAGTCACCCAGCTCCGCCAAACCCACCGCACCCTGGCTGAATACACCTACACCACACCGAAGGTGAGCCACGGCTACGCGGGACAGACCCTCTATGTCAACCTCTCAACCGGACACATCGAGTCGCGGCCCGTCACGGAGCAGATGAAAGACATCTTCGTCGGCGGCAAGGGCTTCGGGCTGTGGCGGCTCTGGCACGCGGTATCGGGCACGACGAAGTGGAACGACCCGGAGAACGAGCTGGTCATTGCCTCTGGCCCCTTGGCCGGCGCCATTCTCTACCCCGGCACGGGCAAGTCCCTCATCGTCGGCATCTCCCCGCTCACCAATATCGTCGTGGACAGCAACGTGGGCGGCTACTTTGCGCCGCTGCTGAAGATTGCGGGTTGGGATGCGCTGGAGGTGCAGGGCAAGGCCGGTGAGGAGGTCGTCATCCTAATCGATGGCGACGAGGGCCGCGTGACCGTCGAGGCCGCGCCGGCCGAGGCCATCGACACGCACGTCCTGGCCGAGCAGATGCACGCGCTGTACGCTCGGAATGACGCGGACAAGCGCAACATCTCCGTCGTCTCAGCGGGCACGGGCAGCGAGCATACGCGCATCGGCTGTTTGAACGTAAGCTGGTACGACCCGAAGCGCGGCAAGGTGCGCGTCAAGCAGGCGGGGCGCGGCGGGCTGGGCACAGTGCTGCGCGACAAGAAGATCAAAGCCATCGTCGTGCGCAAGACCGGCCTCAAGGCGGAGGCGAACGACCCGGTGGACATCAAGCGCATCCGCACGGTCGGCCAGCGCATCAACAAGGAAATTGTGGAGCTGGACGACGAGCAGAACCGGATGCGGCGCGTGGGCACGGCGCACCTGGTCGAAATCATGGATGACTATGACCTGCTGCCTGTCCACAACTTCAAGTTCGGTGCGCATCCTGATACGCCCAGGATCAACTCGAAGGTGTGGGACGGCATCTTTACGCAGACGCACCCCGATTCCTGCATCTACGGCTGCACGATGGCCTGCTCCAAGGGCGTGGACGGCTACCTGGTACGGACGGGGCCGTACGCCGGCCATCTGGTCACGGTGGACGGCCCGGAGTACGAGACGGTCGCCGGGTGTGGGTCGAACATCGGTATCTTCAACCCGCCGGACATCCTCGAGCTGAACTTCTACTGCGACACCTACGGCATCGACAGCATCTCGTTCGGCACGCTGACCGCGTTCTGCATGGAGTGTTACGAGGCCGGCATCCTCAACCTGGAGCGGACGGGCGGGCTGGACCTGCGCTTCGGCAACGCGGATGCTGCGCTGGAGCTGTTGCACCAGATGGCGCGCGGCGAGGGCTTCGGCCTGATTGCCGGGATGGGCGTGCGCGCGATGAAGGCCTACTTCGCTGAGCACTTCGGTGCAGACCCGGCCTTCCTGCAGGACATCGGCATGGAAAACAAGGGGATGGAGTACTCCGAGTACATGACGAAGGAGAGCCTCGCGCAGCAGGGCGGCTACGGCATGACCAACAAGGGCGCGCAGCACGACGAGGCCTGGCTCATCTTCATGGACATGGTGAACAACCACATCCCCACGTTCGAGGCCAAGGCCGAGGCGCTGCACTACTTCCCCATGTGGCGGACGTGGTTCGGGCTGAACGGGCTCTGCAAGCTGCCGTGGAACGATATCGAGCCGGCGGACAACGCGCTGACCGACGAGCCGGCCAAGGTCCCCGAGCATGTGGCGAACTATGTCGCGCTGTTCTCCGGCACGACCGGCCGCGAAGTGACCAAGGAAGACCTGATCACCATGTCGGAGCGGGTCTACAACTTCCAGCGCGTCTTTAACCTGAAGATGAGTGCGGCTACGCCGGGCGCGGGCACCCGCGCACATGACGCGATTCCGTATCGCTCCGCCGGGCCGGTCACTGTCGAGGAGTACGAGAGCCGCGCCGAGCGTTACGACAAGCAGTTGCGCGAGAAGGCGGACATCGACCCCGCAGGCATGAGCACGCCGGAGAAGGTAGCCGCGCTGCGCAAGTATCGCGAGGCGCAGTACGAGGGGCTGATCGACGCGGTGTATGCCCGCCGCGGCTGGAACAGCAACGGCATTCCGACCGTGGCGAAGCTGCGCGAACTGGGGATTGACTTCCCGGATGTGGTCGCGCTGGTGGAAGCGCACAGTTAAACGGGTACTCCGAGTTCAGAGTGGGAGGACAAGACCCTTGTCCTCCCATTTTCGTGCGTAAGCCTGACTTGCTTTGCTTGGCATAAAGGTGTACAATTGTGCATACATCGGTCGAGTATGAGTGGGACCCGGAAAAGGCCGAGGCTAACTACGAGAAGCATGGCATCCGTTTTGCTCGCGCCGCAGAAGTATTCGGCGATGATAAGCTGTATGTCGAAGCGGATTCATTTCCCTTCGAGGAGAGGTTCGTTGCCATTGGAATGGACGATACGGGTGTGGTCCTCGTCGTCGTATTCACATGGCGAGAGGCAAGAATTCGGATCATCTCCGCCCGGAAAGCGGACAGGCAGGAACGCAGGCACTATGAGGGTGAATCATGAAGGATCACTATGATTTTAGCGGTGAAGGCACGCGCGGCGCGCTCGATCCACTGCCCCCCGGCAAGACCCGCATCACGATCCGTATCGATGAGGATGTCCTGGACTGGTTTCGGGAGCAGGTTGACAAGACAGGCGGCGGAAATTATCAGACGGCGATGAACGCTGTCCTGCGCGAGTACATGCAGCGGCAGCGGGAGCCGCTGGAAGTGATCCTGCGGCGTGTCGTCCGGGAAGAACTGGCCGCTTACAATGTCAGCGGCCAGGACGAAGAGGATGGCGCATGATCCGCGTCAACAACCAGTATGACGTCGAATACCGGCCCGGCATGACCGTGCAGGACGTGCTCGGCGCGCTCAAGTTCAGCTTCCGCATGATTGTCGTCAAGATCGACGGCGAGGTCGTGCTGCGCAAGGACTTCGCCACCACCGAGGTGCCGGACGGGGCCGAAATGCAGGCCATCCACCTCATCAGCGGCGGCTAGGCTCAGCCTATCATCCGCCCGATCCAGTCAAACACCCCCAGCAGCTGCGCGGCAGACGCCAGCACCACGACCACGACGAACCAGCGCACCCACACCACGCCCTTGCGCACGGCGAAGTGGGTCCCCAGCCACGCGCCGATCATGTTGCCCACGCCGCACACCAGCCCCGGCAGCCACTCGATCTTGGCATTGGCCCAGAAGACCAGCAGCGCGGCAATGGTCAGCACCAGCACAATCAGCACCTTGACCGCATTGGCCCGCACCACGTCATAGCCCGCACCCAGCACGAGCGCCACCAGCAGGAAGATGCCGACCCCTGCTTGCAGGAAGCCGCCGTAGATGCCGATGGCAAAGAACGACAGCACCTGGAGCACGGACATGCGCCGCGTGCCCGGCTGCACCCGCTCGATGAGCCAGCGTTCCGGCTTGACGATCATCAGGACCAGCATCACCACCATGATGACTGCCAGCACGCGGCGGAACAGCTCCTCGTTGATGTCGACGGCGATCTGCGCGCCGAGCACCGAGCCGACCGTCGTGGGAATGGCAAACAGGAGCGCGCTGCGCGTGTCCAGCTTGCCCCGCCGGTGGAACTCGCGCGTGCCGACGATGTTCTGGAGTGTGACCCCGACGCGATTGGTCGCGTTGGCCACATTGGCGGGCAGCCCGACGAAGATCAGCGCGGGCAGGGTGATGAGCGAGCCGTTGCCCGCCAGCATGTTGACGAACCCGGCTGCAATGCCGGCCAGCACGAGCAGCGGGTAAGCATACCATTCCATAATGGCTCCCTGGGGAAAGATTGCGTCGATTGTAACATGGGTAAAGAGGAACGAGTAATGAGGAACGAGTAAGTGAGTAGCCGGTTTCCTGAATTGCGCAGGCTGACAAATCTTCGGCCTGTCGCGCACATGCGGTATAATGGTTCCCATGTCGATGCTTTCTCTTGCACCCAAGCTCCCCCTGTATTGGAGCTTCCGTCGCTTCGGTTGGCCGAAAATGTACCCCTTCTCCGTCGTCGTGAGCGTCAGCTTCCGCTGTAACTCCAAATGCCGCACCTGCGATGTGTGGCGCAAGCCCAACGATGATATGTCAGTGGAGGAATGGGACAAAGTCTTCGCCGGCCTGGGGCGCACACCTTTCTATATCACTTTCACCGGAGGTGAGCCTTTCCTGCGCCGCGATCTGGACGAGATGGTCATCAGCGCCTATCGCCATTGTCGCCCGTCCGTCATTACCATTCCGACGAACGGCCTGTTGACCGACCGGGTGGTGGAGCGCGTAAAACGCATCTGCCAGGAATGCCCGGACAGCCAGATCGGGCTCAACCTGAGCCTGGACGGCATCGGGGAGGAACATGACGATATTCGCGGCGTGCCGGGCAACTGGGAGCGCTCGATGGCGACGTGGAATGCGCTGAAGGAGCTGCAGAAGACCCAGCGCAACCTGATCCTGACCGTCCACACGGTCGTCAGCCGGTTCAATCAGCACCGCTTCCAGGACATCTATCACAATCTGCAGTTCCTCCAGCCGGACAGCTACATCACTGAGGTGGCCGAGGAGCGCGTCGAGCTGGACACCATCGGCTGGGGCATCACGCCGGAACCGGATGCGTATGCGCCCATCGCTGACTTCCTGAGCGCGCAGGCGCGCGCACAGCCGGCCAAGGGGCTGGCGCGCATCACTCAGGCCTTCCGCGCCCAATATTACCAGTTGGCGAAGCGGGTGCTCTATGAGCGCACCCAGGTCATCGACTGCTATGCGGGCTGGGCCAGCGCGCACATTGCGCCCAACGGCGACATCTGGAGTTGCTGCATCCGCGCGGAGCCGGTCGGCAGCCTGCGCGAGACAGGCTACGACCTCGCGCCCATCTGGTTCGGCGAGCGCATGGCCGCGCTGCGCAAGTCCATCTATGACAAGGAGTGCGCCTGCCCGATGGCGAACGCCAGCTATGCCAACATGCTGCTGCACCCGCCGACTGTCGCGAAGGTAGGACTCGAAGTGTTGAAGCGGGATTGATCTGACAATGGACGAGGGACGAAAGTGGATGGTTGAGCGCGATGCCGTTTTATCCTGATCGTGAGACGCTCCACCGCGTGGTGCGCGCTCTATTCGAGCGTGTGCTGGCCGAGCCTGAAGTGCTGGGACAACTGGGTCAAAAGGGCCTCACCCTGCGCATCACAGTGGAAGACCCGTCTGCCGTCGTCCTGCTGGATACGCGCTGCCGGCCACCTTGCTATACGCTGGACGGCGACCCGGCTGCGGAGGCCGATATCGGCGTGCGCGTCGAGGCCGACACGCTGCACGCCATCTGGCTGGACCGCATGGGCCTGCGCGAAGCGTATGCCCGCGGCCTGATCGGTCTCGAAACCAACCCGCTCAAAGCCCTCGGCCATCTGATGCGGCTGGCCGAAGTCTTTCGCTATCTCGAACGCATCTACCCGGGCGTGCTGCGCGCCGAGGGACTGGTCGCTGAGGGAGCAGAGCCATAGGCCGTCACGGCAGACCCGCCACGTACGCGGTAAACATCTCCCCCACGGGCGTGATGGCCCCGCTCTCAGGGTCAAACAGGCTCGGCGTGGGGTAGACCGTATCCGAGTTGCTGTACCAGCAGAACGCCTGCACCAGCCGGTTGTCATCCGCAGGGTAGCCCAGCTCGGCTTCCGCGGCCGTGAGGAAGAAGTCGAAGGTGTCGGCCATGAAGCCGGCGACCGCGTCCGGTGAGAAGCCGTAGCTCTCCGGCATGAGGATGCCATACTCGGAGACGACCAGCGGCTTGTCCCGGAAGCCTCGTTCGGCCATCCACCGGCGAAAATCGATGATCTGTTGGCGGAAGATCGCCAGATCGGCATGGTCCGCGATCTCATACAGGATGCCCGTATCCTCTGCCATCCCCGGCGGAATGCCCACTCCCCAGGAATCGCGCTCCTCGCGCAGGACAAAAGCGTGGACATTCCACACATCTACGGGCATCGGCGTCCCGAATTGTTCCTGGTAGGCGGCAAGGACGCGGTCGAGGTAGGCCAGGCGCAGCGGGGTCGGCTGGCTGACGCCCGCGATGGCAATCAACGCGGTCGGGTCCGCCGCCTTGATGACCGAATAGAGCCGGCCATACGTCGCTGCATACTGCTCCGGCGTCGCATCGTCCTGCCACGCGACATCCGGCTCGTTGCCCATCAGCCAGAGCGAACCCGGGTTGGCGACCGCGGCGGCGGCCAATGCATCCTCGGCCGGGCGGAAGGTGTCACGGTTAAAGCGTACCATCTGCACGAACCGGCTGTCGCTGACCTCCGGCGGTTCAGGCTGCACGCGCCAGTTGAGCCACCAGCCGGGCGCGCCGTCGCCCCACTCGTAGTCACCGATCAGGCCGGTGGCAAAGCCGAGGCCCACGCGGCCGCGCGCCGGTCCGCCGAACGGGAAGACGGTGTCAGGTACGGTGTCGGACGCACTGTCAGACGCACCCCCGGGGATGGGGGCCAGTGCGACGATGGGGCCGGCGTCTGCCTGGCTCCCCGCACTGGTTGGCTCTGGCGTCGTCGCCGCGCGGAAGGCCGGCAGGGGCGTGGGCACCAGCGGTTCAGCGGTCGGTCGCGGCTGGAGCGGCGTGGGCCGGGCCGCGGGGTTGCCCGCACCGTCGACCAGCCAGGCGGCTGCCAGCATCGCGACAAGCAGCAGCGCGCCGGCGAGCGCGGCGCGGGTTGTGCGGGCGATCCTCAATCCTATCTCTCCATCAGTCCAATTTGACCGTATAGCCGCTGTCCTGGAGCAGCGCCAGCACGCGGGAGACGTTGGCTTCGGGGATGATCACAGCCTGTGCAGAGACGATCTCACCGAGCAGGGGTGCAATCGCCGGGTCGGCGCGCAAGGCTCCCAGCATACCGGCGTCCGGCACACGCAGCAGCGCGCCGCGGGTGACGCGCAGCGCGCCGCCGAGCTGATCATAGCGGTTGAGCGCCGCCGCGACCCGGGCAGGAACGGGTGCGCCACCCGCGCGCTTCAGGAATTCGAGCACCGCCTGGGCCTGGATGCCCGAGGCGCGGGCCGCGGCCAGGCTGGCGCGCGTAATGCGGTGGCGCGTGTGGGTGACGGTTCCCAGGCCGGGCCGTGCGTGCCCGCCTGCTTCCGGCTCCCCTGCGACCAGCGGTTCGGTGATGCGCAGGAGGCGGAAGCGGTCCAGCAGGGGACAGAACAGCGGTGCGCGTACCGTGAAGTCCTCACTGACGGAAAGGCGCATGGGTCGGGGCAGCTCCGCCGGAATGCCGCCAGCCAGCCATGCCTCGCCCCAGGCGGTCAGGCGGAAGACCGTCGCAGATGAGCCGGCTTCCTCCAGCGTGCCACAGGCCACTGCGCCCAGCCAGTACAGCGGGCCGGTCATGAGGAACTCCAGCAGGCGGCCCTCGACCTGCTCCCATGCCTCGAACCCGTTGAGGTACAGCCCGGTCTCCGCATCCTTCAGATACCACCCCGTGTAATTGCCGTCGGGGCGCAGAAAGTCGGGGTCGGTTGCCTTGAAGGCCGTGATAAGGTCCCCAAGCCGGTACCAGGCAGACGCGTCGAGGCGGGCAAGCGCCTCCAGCAGGCCGCGGCGCGGCAGCAGCGGGTCGTTCCTCCATTCGCCTTCCGGCCGCAGCGCAGGGACCCGGCGCAGGTCGTTCCAGGTTGTGCTGTTGCGCCACGCGGTGAAGAGCTGTGTGACCTGCTCCCAGTGCGTCCCGCGCAGCCAGCGGCTGCTGGCTTGATGGTTGACGACCAGCCGGCCGCGGTCCGCGGCGAGCCAGCCGCAATCCGTCAGCAGGGCCAGCAGGAAGTCCAGCCGGACGGGGTCGTCGCTCACCATCTGCTGCCGGAGTTCGCGGGCCACGCCTTCCGCCAGCGCGCCGGAGCGGTCAAGAGGGGCAGGGGTTGCGCGAAACATGGCAAGCACGGTGCAGGCGTCCACCGCGAGGGTGTTGCGCGCGTGGTGAACCTGAGCGGGCGCGGCAAGGGGGACGAGCCTCGGGCCTTGCGGCGTTGGCGCGGCTGCGGCCAGGTCATCGGGCACGGGCAGGTCTTCGGGAATGTAGATGTATTCGAGCGGGCCCTCACCGAACTCGGCAAAGGTGCGGTAGATGAGTCCGCGGTACCACAGCTCCTCCGCAGCATTGGCCGGGTCGCGCCATGTGGCTTCCCGCTCCAGCCGGCCCGGCCCGATAGGGCGGATTTCACCGTGCAACCGGGCGAATGCGGCCGCCTTCATGCGCCCGCCGGCAGCCAGCAGCCCGTGCCAGGCCGCCTGTGCCGCGGGCGAGCAACCGGTCACCGCGGCGCGGGTCGCGGCGGGATCTGCCAACGCAGCGGCCAATTGGTCGGCCACGTCTGCGCGCACGTTCGACACCAGCGTCACATCGCGCAGCTCTGCGATCGCGCGCAGGAGGGCGAGCGGATGTTCGTTAAGGCTGACCAGGAGCGTGCGCATGACGAAGATTATACCACTTGAAACAAAGGTGACATACACTGCGTTAAGTGAGTGTATAATGGCGTTACGTTGTTATCGGAAGGAGCAATTCTCGTATGGCGAATCAGAAGGAGAGCATTGGGTCGCGAACTGGGGTATTGAGCGAACTCGTGCGTAACGGCAAGCTGGCATGGCGGTTGTTGAAGGACCCGCGGGTCTCTTTACCGTATAAGCTGATCATCCCCGGCATTGCCGGGTTGTACCTGTTATTCCCGGCAGACCTGCTGCCCGACTTTTTCCCGGTGCTGGGCCAGTTGGACGACCTGGCAGTTATCGCCCTGGCAGTCAAGCTATTTGTCGAACTCGTGCCGAAGGACATCGTCAACCAGTATCGTAACGGCCAGGACCCGGTCGGCCCCCGCAGCGGAGCGGCCCAGGGACAGGTCGTGGACGGCGAATATCGGGTCATGGATTGACGGAATTACGAATTATGAATTACGAATTAGGAGTTGGCAATTCGCAATTCATAATTCGTAATTGCTAATTCTCCCAGCAGGTCGTACTCCAGCGCGCCGGAGATGCGCACCTGGGCCATCTGGCCGACGGGCAACAGGCCCGGTACGACCACCAGGCCATCCACTTCCGGCGCATCGCGATAGCTGCGCGCCAGCGATACCGGCTGGCGTCGCATCTTTGCCTTCGTGTGCCGTCCGCGCTTCTCGCTTGCCGGAAGGCCCGGCTGCGCGGCCATCTCCATCTCGCCTTGCGCCTCCACCAGCACTTCCAGTTGCCTGCCGACCTGGGCCTGGTTGCGCATCAGCGATATCCGCTGCTGCACGGCCATCAGCCGCGCGTAGCGCTCCGCTTTGACTTCCTCTGCCACCTGGTCCGGCATATCAGCCGCAGGTGTGCCCGGCTCCGGGCTGAAGGTGAACACGCCGACCTTATCGAACTGGATGGCCTCCACGAAGTCAAGCAGGCCCTGGAACTCCGCCTCTGTCTCGCCGGGGAACCCCACAATGAACGTGCTGCGGAAGGCCATGTCGGGCATCGCCGCGCGCATTTGCGCGAATGTCGCGAGTAGCCGGTCCACGTTGCTGGGCCGGAACATGCGGCGCAGCGTGGCGGGATGGCCGTGTTGCAGGGGAATGTCCAGGTAATGACAGACGCGCGGGTTGCGGGCCATGACCTCGATGAGCCGCTCCGTAACGTGGCCCGGGTAAGCGTACATGAGCCGCAGCCAGCGCACATCCGGTGCGCCGTCCAGGATGTCCTGCAGCAGGCCGGGCAGTGCTTCCGGCTGGCCCGCGTCGCGGCCGTAGTCCGTGGTGTCCTGGCCGATGAGGATCAGCTCGTGGGCGCCCGCAGCGGTGAGCTGGCGCGCCTCTGCCACGATGGCCGCGGGCGGGCGGCTGCGCAGCTTGCCCTTGAAGACCGGGATGGAGCAGAACGCGCAGGGCGCGTTGCAGCCGTCGCTGATCTTGAGATAGGCGCTGCCGTTGACTACCGGAGGCCGCGGGGTAGCGTCGAGGAGCGGCTGTTCCGGGTCGCCCAAGAGCGCGTAGCTGCCGAACGTGCGCTGCGCCTTGCCCCCGCGGAGCGCCTGAATGAATGGCACAATCTCCATCCAGCGGCGCGTGCCCAGCAGCCCGTCCACGCCCGGCACTTCCTGCGCGATGCGCGCGCCATTGCGCTGGGCCATGCAGCCCGCAGCAATGAGCACCTGGCCCGGCCGCTTGCGGCGGGCGAGCTCGCGCAGATTGGCGAGGGACTCATCTTCGGCTGCGGCCAGAAAGCCGCACGTATTGACGATCAGGACATCGGCGTCGGTGGGCACGCTCGTGCCATCATAGCCCGCACCGCCGAGCAACATCGCCATGCCTTCGCTGTCCACCGTGTTCTTGGGACAGCCGAGGGTCATCAGGAAGTATTTCATAGGTCCTTTAAACCAATGGTTGCAGGTCGCAGGTTACAGGTTTGCCGATTGCGACTGACCCATCGCGACCGCACGTTTGCCTGTAACCGACTACCTGCAACTTGTAACTTGTAACCTCAAACCTGTAACCGTCTAACCGGCTGGCGTCGGCGTGACGGTGGTCTCGGGTGTGTCGGTCTGGCCGGTGGTCTCGGTGACGCCCTCCGGGTTGACGACCCAGGTGCGCTCGACAACCTGCCCGATGTTGCCCATGACGCCCAGTTCTTCCGCGTTCAGAATCAGCGTGACGCCGCCGCCGTTGCCCGTGCGCACAGTGATCGAGTCCACCGCTTCATAAACTCGCGAGGTGTTGGCCTCGAGCGTGCCCTCCTCGGTAATTTCGCCGTCCACCATGATACGCATCCACGCGCGCTGCGTAGTAATCACCTCCAGCACGAGCGCCGTGACATACTCTGGGGTGGCGGTCGGACGCAGCGTCGGCGTCGCCGTAGCCTGCACCGTGGGCGTCGGCAGCGGCAGCAGATCCGAGGTCGGATCGGGCAAGGGCGCGGTCGGCGTTTCGGCAGGCTTCGGTGTCGCGGTGACGACCCATTGGGTCGCGGTGCTGGTGGGTGTAGCGCTGGCCGCGGGGCCAAAGGCCGCCAGCGGGTTCCAGCCGGGGTTGCGGTTCAGCAGCCACCAGCCGCCCAGCCCCAGAATGGCGACAAAGGCTATCGCGGCGACCCAGGGCAGCCAGCGCGACCCGGCCATCGGGTCCACCAACTCGACTTCCAGGGGCCGGTAATCGATCAGGCGAGGCTTGCCTGGCTCAGCGATCGCAATCTCCGGGTTGGTATCCCCGCTCTCCATGCCGTAGAGATCCAGAACGCCCTCGACGTCCAGGCCGAGATAGCCCCCGTAGGTGCGCACGAACCCGCGCGCGACTGTGCCGCGCGGCAGGTTAGCGTAATCACCGTTTTCCAGGGCTTCGAGGTATTTCTGGCGGATGCGCGTGACCGCTTCAACGTCGGCCAGGCTGAGTTGTTTCGCCGTGCGCGCCTCGTATAAAAGGCGCCCGAGCTCACTCATACGATGTTGTGTCCTAGTGCGTGATAGTAGACTGAACAAATATACCCGCGGCGGGGCGAAAAGTCAAAAACCATGCTTCTCCGGCCCCTATGAGTCTGACTTATTGCGTAAACGCGTGCTTGCAGGTATCATGCGGGCAACCCTATGCGCCGCAAAACTGTCCATCGCGCTCGTCGCGTCCTGCTTCTCGTTATCGGCCTGGCGATCATCGCTTCTATCTGGTCGGCGGAGCAGGTCGCGCGCGCCGGGTACGGGCCGGCGTGGCTCCAATTCCTGTTCGCCGCCTCCGGTCCTACGGGCGGCCTGCGCGTCGGGCTCGTCGCCGGCCACCGGGGCAATGACTCCGGCACGGTCTGCCCCGACGGGCTGACCGAGGTCGAGGTCAACACGCGCATCGCAGAACTCACCGCGGAGCGTCTGCGACGCCAGGGCATGCGTGTGGACGTATTGGACGAACTGGATGCCCGGATGTTCTTGTATCGTGCCGATGCGTTCGTCTCCATCCATACCGACTCCTGCCAGGCGAATCTGAGCGGATTCAAGGTCGCCCCACCGGACGGCGGCAGCCCGGCCTCGCAGCGGCTGGCCGAGTGCCTGTGGGACGAATATGAGGCCGCCAGCGGCCTGCCCCGCCATCCTACCACCATCACGCGCGATATGACCGAATACCACGCCTTCCGCAAGCTGGCGCCCGGCACGCCCGCGGCCATCATCGAGCTGGGCTTCCTGGGCACGGATCGCGCGCTCCTGGTCGATGAACCGGAGCGGCTGGCGGACGGTGTGGCCGCAGGCGTGTTGTGTTTTCTGACGCCCGCAACGGCGACCCAGGAGCCCTGATGAACCCCTACGAGCGCATGACTGCGCGGCTGGCAGGTCAGCCGGTTGACCGCGTGCCCAACTTCAATATCTTCATGCAGTTTGCCAGCCACTATATCGGCCAGCCGTTGAGCAGTTACTACCAGGACTACCGCGTGTTGTGTGACGCGAACTTCGCGGTGCAGCAGGCGTTCGATATCGACATCCTGCAGGCCATCTCCGATCCCTACCGTGAGGCTGCAGACCTCGGCTTGCGTGTCGTCTTCCCGGACGACGGCCTGCCGCTTGCCACGAAGCCCCTGCTGCTCGACCCGGCGGACCTGGCCGCGCTGCGGCCCATTGCGCCGGAGGCAGGCCGCCGGATGAGCGACCGGCTCGCGGCCCTGCGCCTGTTCCGTGAGCGCTCCGGCGGCCACGTGCCCATCATGGGCTGGGTAGAGGGCGCGCTGGCTGAGGCGGCCGATCTACGGGGCGTCGGCGCGCTCCTGACGGACCTGATTGACCGTCCTGCGTGGGTCGAGGAGCTGCTGGAGCTGTGCGTGGAAGTGGCGGTGAATTTCGCCCGCGCGCAGGTCGCTGCCGGCGCCGATATCATCGGGCTGGGCGACGCCATCGCGTCACAGGTCTCCCCGCGGCTCTACCGGCAGTTCGCGCTCCCCTACGAGCAGCGCATCTTCGCCGCCGTGCATGAGATGGGCGCGCTGGCCCGCCTGCACATCTGCGGCAACACGACGCGCATCCTCGCGGACATGGCGGAATCCGGGGCGGATATCATCGACGTGGACTGGATGGTGGACATGGGGCAGGCTGCAGAGGCGTTCGGTGACCACGCGGCCGTCTGCGGCAACCAGGACCCGGTCGCGGTCATGCTCGACGGCACACCCGAGGAGGTTGCGGCGAAGGTGCGCGTATGCGTGATCGCGGGTGGCCCCCGCTGCTTCAGCGCGGCAGGGTGCGAGATACCCGACGAAACGCCGGAAGCTAACCTGCACGCCCAGGCACAGGTGCTGCAGGCGTAGGACGTTTGATTCTCCCGGTCACTCTTCGAACATATACCTCAGCACCAACCCGTGGATCACCTGCTCCACGGGCGCACGGTCATCGGTGAAGATCGGCGTGCCGGGCGGCGGCGCGGCGGGCTGCGCTTGCGGCGCGGCGCGGGCTGCAACCTCTACCAGCAGGGGGTGGGTGAAGGCGGGCAGATTCGCACGGAGGTCGCCCAGGGTGGTGGGCTGGTTCGTGCCGACCACGAGGGTGTTGCCCAGGCCGCTGGCGCCGCTCGGCTCGTCCATCATGTAAACGCTCGGAAAGACGCGCAGCATCGTCGCAGCGATCGCGTGCACGAGGCTGTAGTCATCGCTCGTGCGCCCCACATTGACCGCGACCACGCCCTGCGGGTTCAGGCGGTCCCGTGCCAGTTGGAAGAACTCGACGGTCGTCAGGTGGAACGGGATGTAGGGCGGGCGGTACGCATCCACCGCGACCACATCGTACCGCGCGGGTGCGTTGGCCAGGAAGCGCCGGCCGTCCACGGCATAGGCACGGAGATTCGGCTGGTCCATCGCGAACCAGGCGCGGCCCGTCGCGATGATTTCCGGGTCCAGCTCCGCGCCGTCGATGGCAATGGAGCCGTATGTCTCGGTGTAGAGTTGCGCCATCGTGCCCGCAGCCAGCCCCACGATGGCAACGCGCCCCACCTGCTCCGGCGTGTAGCCCGCGGGGTTGAACGCAGGAGCGAGCAGGAAGTAGTCCCAGATGCCGTCGGCCAGCCCGCCCGCGGGCCGATAGACCGAGTGGATGCCCTCTCCCTCGTTGAGCCGCAACTGGCGCTCCACGCCGAGGTCGAGCACCTGGATATAGTTGAAGGCCGACTCGGTCTCGAACACGAGGCCGTCCGCCGCCTTGATAGGCCCCGCGGGCCGGAAGCCCAGCCAGGCCACGACCGCGGCGGCCAGCGTCACGGCCAGCGCATCGCGCCACTGCCGCGCGGTCAACAGCCCCAGCAGCACCACCGCCAGCAGCAGGAGCGCCAGCAGTGCGAAGGTCGCGCGCGTTCCGACGTTGGGGATGAGCAGGAGCACCGGCAGGAAGCTGCCCAGGATGCTGCCGCCGGTGGAGATGGCGTACAGGCGGCCCGCGGCTGCGCCGCTGCTGCGGATGTCTCTTAACGCCAGCCGCACCGCGAACGGGCTGACGCAGCCGAGCAGCGTCACGGGCACGGCAAAGAGGATCAGGATGGCCGCCATGCTGCCCGCCAGCAGCCCGGCATCGAAGTCCGCCAGCCCCCGGCCCGCGAGTTGGAGCACCGGCCGCGAGATGGCCGGCACGATGCCCACGCCGAAGGCTGCGACTGCCACGAGCCGCAGCAGCGTCAGCAGCCGCGGCGAACGGTCAGCGATTTTGCCGCCCGCCCAGTACCCCGCGGCAAGGCAGAACAGGATGAGGCCGATGACCGCCGCCCACACGATCTGCGAGTTGCCGAACCAGGGGTCGAGCAGCCGTGAGGCGGAGAGCTCGACGCCGAGGGTGGTCAATCCGGCGGTAAACACCAGGAGGTAGAGATAAGCACGGCTTGCGGTTTGCGACATGGCCCGATTATACTTGGACGCGGCCCCGTGGGCCAAGCCGAACCGGTTCACAACAGGACGACCATGAGCGAAAAGGCTGCCTTTCCATCGTATCTGGGACAGGGCGTGCTGGCAATCATGCTGCCGGCGGAAGTGACCGGGCAGATTGCCGGCTGGCGCGCCCGGTTCGATCCATATTACCTGACGATTTCGCCGCACGTCACGGTGATGTACCCGCCTTTCGTCTGGCAGGCGGAATGGCAGGCCGAGCGCGAGGCACTGGCGCGCCGGCTGGCGGACTTCCCCCCGTTCGATGTCACGCTGGCCCGGACAGGCACATTCCTGGCCCCGCGTCACGTCCTGTGGCTGCAGCCTGAGGACGGCGGCATGATCCGCAGGCTCGAAGCGACGGTGCGCGAGCACTTCGGCCTGCCGCCTTCGCCGCCGCCCTACGAGTTCACGCCCCACGTCACCCTCGGTTTCTTCGACGACGAGCCCGCGCTGCGGCAGGCCGAGGCCGAGGTCATGGCGACCCTCACCCCGATTGTATTTCGCGTGACCGCAGCCACCTACCTGTACGGCCGGGAGGATGGCACGTGGCAGGTCGGCGATCCACTGGCGTTCGGCCAAGCCGGGCCGCTTTCCGGTGAGGTGGCGCCCTGACCCGCCGCAATGCCGCTCCCTCGACATGGCCGCGGGCAGTGCGGGTGCTCGTGCTGCTCGTGCTGGCCGCGGCCCTGCTCGCGCCGCTGCTGCTGTGGTGGGATGACATCCTGCGCATCTTTGCCGAGCGCGACCAGATCATCGCGGAGATTCGGGCCGCCGGCGCCTGGGGCCCTGTGGTGCTCATCGCATTGGCGATTGCGCAGACGGTCGTCGCGCCGATCCCCGGCCAGATGGTCAACTTCGTCGCGGGCTACATCTACGGGTTGGGCGCCGGGTTCGTCTATAGCTGGCTGGGGCTGATCCTGGGCACGTCCATCGCGATGGGGCTGGCGCGGTGGGCGGGCCGTCCGGTGGTGGAGCGACTCGTCAGTCGCGGACTGCTGGACCGGCTCGACCGCCTCGCCCGGGAGCGCAGCCTGGGGTTCTTCCTCCTGTTCTTCCTGATACCCGGCCTCCCCGATGACCTGCTGTGCTTTGCGGCGGGGCTGACCCGGCTGCCTCTGCGCATCCTCCTGCCGATGGCGGGGCTGGCGCGCATCCCCGGACTGCTGGGTGCGGTCTGGCTCGGTGCGGAGGCCGAGAGCCTGCCGTGGCAGGTGTGGGTGGCTTTCACCGCGCTGGGGCTGGTCGCCGCGCTCCTGGTCTGGCGCTACGGCGACTGGCTGCAGGAGGTGCTGCTGCGGCTGGCAGGCTCGCAAGGAGACGACGCCGGGAGGCAGGATGGGCCAGGCTGAACGCCCTGACCGGCGAGATGAGGTCCCTGCGGAGCGTCCTATGCGACCGCCTGCCCACGAACGTGCCTCGGAAGACGATAACTACTGCTGGGTGTGTGGCGGGCCGGTGAGCAAGCGCCACTGCAAGATCGTCTGCCTGCGCTGTGGATTCATGCGCGATTGTAGTGATCCGTGAATAGTGCTATAGTTAACACATCGAGACCCGACAGCACGCCAGTGCTGGAATGAGCCGCAGCTACCGCACGTCACAAGGAGGTGTCGATGGAGCTTTCCGAACTCATCCATGCCCGCCGGTCCGTTCGTGCCTACCAGGAACGTCCGGTGGAAGCCGACAAGGTCAAGACCCTTCTCGACCTGATCAACCGGGCGCCGTCCGCGGGCAATCTGCAAGCCTACGAAATCTACCAGGTCACCGCACCGCGCATCCGGGCGGCCCTCGCCCGCGCGGCAGACCAGTCCTTCATCGCACAGGCGCCCCTGATCCTCGTCTTCTTTGCGAACCCTGGCCGCTCCGCGCGCAAGTATGGCACACGCGGCAAGGAGCTTTACGCGCTGCAAGACGCGACGATCGCCGCGACCTATGCCATGCTCGTGGCGCAGGACCTGGGCCTCAGCACGGTCTGGATCGGTGCGTTCGACGCCCCGGGGGTGACGGCCGCGGTTTCAGCGCCGGGTGACTGGGTGCCGGTCGCCGTGCTGCCGGTCGGTTATGCCGCGGAGATGCCTGATGTATCCACGAGGCGGAGCCTGGCCGAACTGGTGCATCACCTGGACTGAGCGATATCAGGGGTTAAAACACGAACGCCGGGGTTGACTGGTGGCCCCGACGTTCGTGCGCAAAGGAGGAGGAAGAATCTAGGTATAAAGTACCATACGTTCCACAGCGCGCCAGTGATTCCGCTTACCATTGATTTGGACCCTCCGGCGCTCATATCAACTCGATTCCTGCCCCCTCCACGACCTCACCGATGACCCAGGCCGGCTGGCCCGCGGCTGCACAGCCGGCCTGGAACATCTCCAGCCGGGATTCCGGCACGGCCAGCAGCAGGCCACCCGAGGTCTGCGGGTCGTGCAGCAGCATTTCCTCCCAGTCGGCCAGCGGGACCCTATACTCGACATGCGGGTTGTAGAATGCATGATTGTTGTGCGCGCCGCCGGGAAAGATGAACTGCTGCGCATACACGCTGGCGCCCGGCAGCCAAGGCAACGCCAGGAACCGGATGCGCAGGCGCACCCCCGCGGCCTCGGCCATCTCCAGCGCATGACCGATGAGGCCGAAGCCGGTGATGTCCGTGGCCCCGCGGACCCCGGCAGCCTGGGCCACGCGCGAGGCGGCCCGGTTCAGCCGAATCATGCTCTCAACTGCGGCATCGAGGTGTTCCTGCGCAGCCTGGCCGCGCTTGACCGCCGTCGTGATCGTGCCCGTGCCCAGGGGCTTCGTCAGCACCAGCCGGTCGCCCGCTTGCGCGCCGCCCTTGGCAAAGATGCGGTCCGGGTGCACGAGGCCTGTGACGGCCAGCCCATACTTGGGTTCCTTATCCTGGATGGTGTGGCCGCCGGCGATGGCCGCGCCCGCGGAGCGCACGACATCCGCGCCGCCGCGCAGGATGTCCGCAAGGAGGCTGGCCGGCAGGTCAGGCGGGAACGCGGCGATGTTCAGCGCAAACAGCACCTCGCCGCCCATCGCGTAGACGTCGCTCAGCGCATTGGCAGCCGCAATCGCACCGTACTCGTAGGGCGTGTCCACGACCGGCGTGAAGAAATCGAGCGTCTGGATGAGCGCCTGCTCGTCGTTGAGCTTGTACACTGCGGCGTCATCCGGCGCGCCCAGCCCCACCAACAGGTTCGGGAATTCGGCGGGCGGGAATAGATTGTCCAGTGAGCGCAAGACTTGCGCCAGCTGCTCAGGCGGCAGCTTGGACGCTCAGCCTGCGCACGAGCTGAGGCTCGTGAGTTTGATGATTTGCTCGCGTGTCAAAGAAAAGCGGCTCCTTCATGTGATTGCCACATTCGTCTATCGTGCGACGGCATTATACCCGCACACAGGAGCAGGGGCCAATCATGCTATAATATCGCGTATCCCAGTGTGAGGTGATAGATTCATGGATGTCCTCTTGATGCACCCCAACGATAACGTGCTGCAGGCGGTCGCGCCCCTGGCAGCCGGGCATGTCGTCCATGTGGAGGGCCTGCCGTTGGCGCTGGCGGCGGCCATTCCATCGGGCCACAAGGTTGCGCGGCGCGCCATGGCTGCGGGCGACCTCATCATCAAATACGGCCAGCCCATCGGCCGTGCAGTCGCAGATATCGCGGTGGGCGAGCATGTCCACGTGCACAACGTCGAGAGCCTGCGCGGGCGCGGCGACCTGCCTGCGGACCTCGTGCCCCTCGTGAAGGGCGACGCCTCGGTCAAGGCCAAAGCCACGTTCGAAGGTGAGCTGCCCGTCACCTCGTTCATGGGCTACCGGCGCCGCGATGGCCGGGTGGGCGTGCGCAACTACGTGCTGGTGATGTCCACCGTCCAGTGCGCGAACGGCGCAGTCCGGCGCATCGGCCAGGCGCTGCCCGACGTGGTCGCGATCCCGCACATCTACGGATGCAGCCAGCTCGGTGATGACCTCGCGCAGACGCGGCGCACGCTGGAGGGCTTTGCCGATCATCCCAACGTGGCTGCAGTGCTCCTGGTCAGCCTGGGCTGTGAGTCGCTGGCCTCGGTCGAGATGGCCGAGCAGCTCAAGGCGCGCGGCGTGTATTGTGAGCTGATCGGCGTGCAGGAATCGGGCGGGACCGCGCAGACCATCGCGCGCGGCACCGCTATTGCGCAGGAAATGCTCCAGGCGGCGGCCCGCGTGCCGCGTGAGCCGGTCAGCCTGTCCGAGTTGACCGTGGGGGTGGAGTGCGGCGGGTCCGATGCCTGGTCCGGCGTGACGGCCAACCCGGCCCTCGGTGTGGCCAGCGACATGCTCGTGCAGGCCGGCGGCACGGTCATCCTGTCGGAGACGCCGGAATTCATCGGCGCGGAACACCTGCTGGTCGCACGCGCGGCTTCGCCAGAGGTCGGCGCGCAGATCGACGCGGCCGTGGCGCGCTGGGAGGGTGAGGCGCGGCGCATGGGCGTGGATATGCGCGGTGCGCAGCCCACGCCGGGCAACATCGCGGGGGGGCTGACCACCATCGAGGAGAAGTCGTTGGGCGCCATCCAGAAGGGGGGCAGCACGACCGTGCAGGAGTTTACGGGCTACTCGTGCCGCCCGGTCCGCCGCGGGCTGGTGCTGATGGACACGCCCGGCAACGATCCGGAGTCCGTCACCGCGATGGTGGCAGGCGGCGCGCAGGTGGTCGTTTTTACGACCGGCCGCGGCTCGCCGGCAGGCTGCCCCATCGCGCCGGTCATCAAGGTCGCGACGAACACGGAGATGGCCCGGCGGATGGCCGACGACATGGACATCGACGCGGGCACGGTCATCAGCGCGGGCGAGCCGCTGGCCGGCTTGGGTCAGCGCATCTTCGAGGAGATTGTGACTGTTGCGAACGGCAAACTGACCCGCGCAGAGGAATGGGGCAACGCGGAGTTCTCGATCAACCTGATCGGGCCGCGCATGTGAGGTGATTTCCGCCACGAATTTCACGAAGAAGGTCAAGCTTTCGTGTCAATTCGTCTCATTCGTGTAATTCGTGGCGGAATTCTGCTGTTACGCATGCACCTTAATGTAGGAGCTCAGCTGTAAACTGGCCTCTGCGCGCCTGCACTTGAAGTCTGTGACCCCGCGAAATTGACTATTGAGATCACAGCATGAATGTGCTACACTGAAGCAGACTTCCCGGGCGGTCGCCGCACCACCGGTGCGGCGACCGCCCGGGAACCGTTGCAACGTTGCAAATTGCAACGCTCCCCACGCCTCGCTCAGACGTGGCACCCGTTGCAAGGCCGGCCCCGATATCACGCCTGAGGGCTCCTCGAAAACCGTTGCAACGTTGCAAATCGCAACGCCCGCCGGTCCCGTACACGGATAATATCTCTATCATAGCCCCGTGGCGTCCGGAACCAGCCACCCGGAGGAAACCCATGCTCAAAACCCGTCGCGAACGAGCCTCCTGCGCATCCTCGCGCAGCGCGGCCCGGACGCTATTCGCTATCCTGTTTGCCATGACCTTGCTCACTGCATGCGTCCCTGTTCCGCCTGCTTCGCCGGCATCTACATCGCCAGTGGCGGAGGCCACGCCCACGCCCGGCGGACTGGTCAGCGCACAGCAGGAAATCGTGACGAACTGCGACCTGACCCCCGTCGCGCAGCCGGCCATGCCCGCGGAAATTCCCGGCTACGTGCAGGAGGACCCGGCCACCGGCTTGCACATGACCGGCCGGCCCGAACTCATTGACTTGGCAACCTACCGGCTGGCGGTCACGGGCCTGGTGGATCGCCCGCTGAGCCTCACCTATGATGAACTGCGCTGCATGCCTAAGGTCGTCCAGGAATGCAAGCTGGTGTGTCCGGGGTTCTTCCAGGACATCGCGACATGGGGCGGCGTGCCGTTGAACTATGTGCTGGGGCTGGCAGGTGTGCAGCCCGACGCGCAATACATCCTGATGGTCAGCGCGGACGGCTACTGGACCTCCCTGCCACTGGGCGATGCGCTGGCGCAGGAGAACTTCCTGGCCTACGAGCAGACGGGTAAGCCGCTGCCCGTACTGCACGGGTTCCCGGTGCGAGCGGTGCTGCCCCTCCAGCCGGGCGGCAAGTGGGCCAAGTGGTTGGTGGAGATCCAGGTGCTGGAGACCGAACCGCGACTGGGTCCGGACCCCTCGCTCGTGCGGCCGACCGAAACGCCTTGAAATTAATCACACAGTGACACACAGAACGCAAAGTGCAGTTGAAGATTATTTAGTTGTTGCATCCAGTGGATTGACTAATACACCGACGATCTGTAACCAAGGGGGGTCGGGCAGAGGGTTGCGCACCAGCGTCATGCCGAGCTTGCGCATGACTGCCTGCGAGGCCAGGTTTGAGTGCTCCGTGGTGGCGACCACGCGCCTGACTCGCAGGTGCTCGAACGCATAGGCGATCATGGCCCCCGCGGCCTCGGTGGCATACCCTTGCCCCTGCTGCTCCGGCTCGACCGCCCAGAAGAGCCCGATTTCCGGCGTCATCACTCCCGGCGCCGTGCCGTCCGTGCTGAGCGCGGGAATCTGCCCGAATGCATCGAAGCTCGGCACATAGCCTACCGCGCCGATCAGCTCCCCGGAGGAACGCAGCACCACGCCTCGCTCGCCGTAGGGCGGCTGGTGCAGTCGAGCGTGCCACTCGTAGCTCAGGATCGTCCACTCGAGCCAGCTGCGCCGTTCGGCCAGTGCCTGCACATCATCCGGATTGCCGGCCTCACGGAACGCGCGGTGCAACACGCGATGGATGGCAGGCAGGTCCGCCATGACCAACGGGCGAATCAGCAGCCGGGGCGTATGAAGTTCAGGAACTTGCATCGCGGCGTGCCCTCTGGAACGCAAAGGCGGGCGGCATCCAGCGTTGGCGCTGCCTGCAACCCGCCTGAATCAAGTTATGCGGTGGTTCTATTCGTGCCCGTTATAGGCCATTGCGGGCTGCCAGACTTCCCAGACCTTGCCGACCAGCTTGGGGCCGGGGGTCAGGGTGGTTCCGCCCGGCTGCCAGCCCGAAGGCATGACTTCGCCGGTGGCGCGGGTATGCTGGAAGGCCTTGACCTGCCGGATCAACTCGGATACGCTGCGGCCAACGCTCGGAGTCAGCACTTCCATCCCCTGGATGATTCCATCCGGGTCGATGATGAAGCGCCCGCGGATATCGACGCCTGCATCTTCGTCGTAGACGCCGTAGGCTTGCCCGATCTTGCCGCCGCCATCGGACAGCATCGGGAACGGAATACCTTCGGGCGTCATCTTCGAGAGTTCTTCTTCGTGCCAAATCTTGTGCACGAACCGGCTATCGGTGCTCAACGAGAGGACCTGGACGTCGAGGGCCTGGAGTTCGGGGTACTTGACGGCAACTGCCGACAGTTCGGTCGGTCAGACAAACGTGAAGTCGCCGGGGTAGAAGCACACAACTACCCAATGGCCCTTGTAGTCCGACAGTTTGACATTCTGGAATCCGCCCTTGAAATAGGCACTGGCCTCGAAATCCGGGGCGGGCTTACCGACACGTGCAAGCATTTTTGGCGCCTCCTGTGTTGGGGTGACTGGCGCGGCCGTGGGAGCGCTCTCGCCTGAGCTTGAGATAATCCCCTTTGCCGGCTTGACGCACGAGTCCTTCGGTTCGACCTGTGGTGTCACTTATGGCCTCCTTTCGTGCGATTCGATAGAACCACTGGTGACAGAATACACGAAATACAGCAGGGTGACTATGATATGGCGCAGGTTGTGGCTTAAACAAAGGTGAGAGGCCAGGGACGAGGTAGGGGCGGGGTCTCCCCGCCCCATGTGCGGGTGGGATGCAGGGCGGGGGGACCCCGCCCCATGTGCCGGTGGGATGCGGCAGGGCGGGGGGACCCCGCCCCTACGCAACTACCGGGACCGCGTCGACTTGTGCCTCGATGACCGGACGAGGATACAGGCCCAACTGCTTGACGATCTCCGGCACCGCGGCCGGCCAGTTGACGGCCATGATGTGCAGCCCGGCCACGCCTTCGATATTGCGCACCTGCTCTGCGACTTCCAGGCAGATGTCCATGCCAGCCTTCTGCTGGTCTTCCTTGGACAGGCCCGTCATGCGCGCGACGACAGCGTCCGGCACGTCCATGCCTGCCACTTCGGTCTTCATGTATTCGGCTACGCGCACCGACTTCATTGGCCCGACGCCTGCGAAGATAGCAACCTTTTCGTGTAACCCCAGGTCCACGACGCGGCGCATGAACTCGCGAAAGCGATCCACGTTGTAGATGAGCTGCGTCTGGATGAACTGCGCGCCCGCGACCACCTTCTTCGCCAGCCGCATGGGCCGGTAGTCATAGGGCGGCGCGAAGGGATTCTCGACTGCGCCGATGAAGATGTCAGGCGCGAACTTGGGAATCAGCTTGTTGTTCTCGAAGACCCGGTTATTGCGCATCATGCGTGCGATGCGAATCAGGTTGATCGAGTCGATATCGTACACGGGCTTGCACTGCGGGTGATCGCCCCAGATGGGGTGGTCGCCGCTCAGGAACAGCATCGTGTTGATGCCGAACACCGAGGCGCCAAGGATGTCACCCTGGATGCCGAGCCGGTTGCGGTCGCGGCAGGTGAACTGCACGACCGGCTCCATGCCGGCCTGCTTGAGCATGATGCTCACGGCCAGGCTGGAGACGTGCACCATTGCAGACTGGTTGTCGGTGACGTTGTACGCGTCGCCGTAGCCGCGCAGGGTCTTGATCTCGCGCTGGATGGCTTCGAGGTTGGGGCCGACGGGCGGCGAGACCTCGACACAGACGGCGAAGTGGCCGGCCGCCAGCACCTTCGCCAGGTTGCTGCTGGCGCCGGTCAGCCCGGTCTGGATGACCTCGGCGGGCGCGGGGACGGGAGGGGTCGGTGCGTTCATCGTGGCGTCTCCTGCCCTTCAGAAACCGGGTTTCTTCCGGCAATCGATTCGGTGGCGTAGCGCATCTTCGTATCGCTGCCGGTCGTGACCTGGTCGCGCCCCAGCGCGAACGTCACCCACGACGCCTGGCCCTTGAGCCGCCAGTCCACGGGCGGGTTGAGGCGGTAGATCTCGTGCGCGTAGGGTGTCTTCGCTGCACGGCGGACCGCCGCGACCCAGACGCACTCCATCTCCGGCTTGACTTCGCAGTTGCCGTTCAGCCTTACGCCGCCGCACGGGCCGTTGCGCAGGTTCTTCGGGCAGTTCATCGGGCAGGTCATGCCCGAATAGTGCAGGACGCACTGGGCGCAATCCTGGCAATTGAACAGCGCACCTTTGATCAGCTCTTCCGGCAGCTTGACGATGTGCGAGGAGCGCTCCATGCCGACGCGGGCGAACAGCGGCCGCATCAGCAGAAGCGCCTTTTCGGTCAGTTTCCAGGCCCATACCAGCGGCATGGGCCGGTCCTGGAGATAGCTGCGTAATGACATCTACATGGCTCCCTGGGCTATTTGGATCGCAGTGACGACAGGTTTGCCGCCTGACCGTTACGAGCCAATGCCGTGTTGTAGTTTATACCCGCGGACCGTATTCTTCAAGAGCATGGCAATGGTCATCGGGCCGACGCCGCCGGGAACGGGTGTAATCGCGCCCGCCACCTCCACGGCCTCGTTGTAGCAGACGTCGCCGACGAGACGGAATCCGCTCTTCTTGGAGGGGTCTTCGATCCGGTTGATGCCCACATCGATGACCGCCGCGCCGGGCTTGAGCCAGTCGCCGCGTACGAATTCCGGCCGGCCGATGGCAGCCACGACGATGTCCGCGCGGCGCACAACGTCGGGCAGGTTCTTGGTGCGGCTGTGGCAGATGGTTACGGTAGCATCTGCGTTGTTCAGCAGCGCCGCGACCGGGATGCCCACGATGTTACTGCGGCCCACGACGACTGCATCAGCGCCCGCAATCGTGATGCCGGAGCGGACCAGTAGTTCGATGCAGCCCGCGGGAGTGCAGGGGATGAACTGCGGGACGCGGCCCTTCATCACCAACTGGCCGATGTTCATGGGATGGAACCCATCCACATCCTTGTCCAGGCTGATGAGGTCCAGCACGGCCTGCTCGTTCAGCCCCTTGGGCAGCGGCAACTGCACGAGGATGCCGTTGATGGCTGGGTCCGCGTTGAGCGCGCGCACCAGGTCCTCGACCTCCTGCTGGGTTGCCGTCGCCGGCAGGCGATGGGTCACGGAACCCATGCCCGCTGCCTCGCAGGCCTTGCCCTTGGAGCTGACGTACGTCTGCGACGCCGGATTCTCGCCTACCAGCACCGCGGCCAGCGTTGGGACGACCCCATACTGCTGCCTCAGCACGGCTACTTCATCCGCAGCCTCCTGGCGGACGGCTTCGGCCACAGCTTTCCCGTCGATAATCTTGGCAGTCATGCAAGCTCCTTGCTCTGTTATACGCGAAGGTACGAATCGGCGTAAATCACCTTGTTCAGCAGAATCTGGACGGTCTTCCAGATGGCGGCCTGCTCCGGATCGGAGAAATCGACCTGGTCCTGGGAGAGTTCTTCCTGTGCGGCCACGGCATCGTGCAGGTTCAGGAGCAGCCGGCCGATGGCCGTGCTGTCATCCCGCTCCTCGACGATGCGGATGAACTCGTTCTGCTTGGCGTCCAGCGGGTCCGCGATCATCGTGTCCAGGCCCGCGCCCATCAACATGACGCAGTACACGCGGTTGATGAGCGGGCGCATCTCGTTGGGCACGGCGTTCGATACGTTGCTGAGCCCGACCTGCACGTCTGCGCCGGTCACCTTGAGGATGCGGACCGCCTCGATGCACTCCGGCACGTACTGCTGGCAGCCGCTCACGGTCAGCACCAGGGGGTCGATAATCAGGTCTTCCAGCGGCATGCCCACTTCTTCCCAGCGCGGGATGAGCTGTTCCAATGCGATGTTGACTCGCTCCTCCGCGCTCACCGGGATGCCTTCGCTGCGCATCGTCAGGGCAATCAGTCTGGTGTTGTACTTGGCTGCGACCAGCGGGACATTCTCCAGCCGCTCCGGCTCTGCGGAGGTGGAGTTGATGATCGGCTGCTGTTTGACGACTTCGCACGCGGCCTCGATGGCGGCCAGATTGGTGGTGTCCAGGCACAGCGGCACGTCCACCGCCTCCTGCACGGTCTGCACCAGCCAGGGCAGCAGCCGGACGCCATTCTTCTTCTGGGGCCCGATGTTCAGGTCCACGGCCCACGCGCCTGCCTCAACCTGGCGGCGCGCCGAATCCTGGAAGAACGTGCGGGCACGGGCCAGCAGCTCTTCGCGTTCCGTGTCTGTCAGCCCTTCTTTGTTCCACGCATCGACTGCGTACCCCACCGCTTCTTTGACTCTGGGGGACAGGATGTGGATATTTTCGCCGATGATACGCATGAAACTTCCTCCTCGGTGGATGGTGTCTAGGTGTACTGCAGCGCTTCCTTGGCCTCTTTGCGTACGACATACGCGCGGTCCCACGCAAAGTGCTCATCTTCTCCGAGCAAGTGGCGGCACGTCTCAGCCAGAGCGCTGCACTCGTCATGGGTCAGGTGGCCGTATTTGGCGAGCTTGCCGAGGCTGCGGACGGCTTTCGCCCGGATCGCCGGGCTGGCATCCGCCAGGTTTGCCTGGAGTTGCTCGACAACACTCTGGCGCAGCCCGGCGGGCAGATGGCCGGCAGGGATGGACTCGACGAACTTGCCCAGCGCGCGGGTTGCGCTGTCGCGCAGCTCCACCTCAGGCGAAGCGGCCGCTTCCAGGGCGACGGGCACAGCATCGAGGATCTTCGGTGATTTGACCTTGCCGAGCGCGTAGAGAATGAACGCGCGACAGGATGCCTCGGGGCAGGCCTCGTGATACTCTGTGATGAGTGGCGCGATCGCGTCCGTGCCCATCCGGCCCAACACCTGGGCCACTGCCATCTGGGCCTTCACATCGCTCGCTTCCAGGTTCTGGATCAGGGCAGGAATGGCCCACTTGCCGAAGTTGCCAACGAGCGCGAAAGCGTCCTCCAGCGCCGGGACGAGATCGGGCCGGTCCAGCGGGTCCACGTAGAAGAGCGCGGAGACCATCTCGAGGAACCGGCCGCCTTCTTCCTCGGTCATGCGGTGCATGTGCGCCCGTATGGTTTCCAGCCCGCGCTCGACATCATCCGCATCCGCGCTGGCGAGCAGGTTGCCGATTGAACGGTAGAGTTCCTCTTGCATGGCGTCCTCCTTGAGAGTCAGTTCATCTCACGCAAAGGCGCAAAGAGCGCCAGGAAGAAGGGGACGGTTTGGCCCTTGTCCTAACCCACCAACTGCCGTGCGACCTCCGCGACGGCCCGGCTGATGAGCGCGTCATCGGGCAGCTCGATCAGCGCGCGGCCCTCGCTGTCATACTCTGCAATGAGCGGGTCATAGGGCAGTGCAGCCAGCAGCGGCACACCCATGCCCTCGGCCTTCGCCTGCAGCGCCGGGGTCAGGTCGCCCTGCACCCGGTTGATAATCAGATGCGTGTTGCGGACCCGCACCTCCAGGTCCTTGCTCAGCCCGACCATCGCCTCCGCCGCGACCATGCCGCGCATGCTGGCGTCGCTGACGAGGATCAGGTGGTCGACATCGCGCGTCGTGCGGCGGCTCAGGTGCTCCATGCCCGCCTCGTTGTCCATCACCACCCAGTCGTAGCCGCGGTTGATGCCGTCCATGATGTCGCGCAGCATGTGGTTCGCCGCACAATAGCAGCCCTGGCCTTCGGGGCGACCCATGGCCAGCAGGTCGAAGTCGTCGCCTTCTTCGACGGCCATGCGCACGGCATAGCCCAGGAAGTCCTGGCGCGTCTGGCCGGGCGCCACGCCCGCGCGCGCCTCCTCGCGGATGTCACCGATGGTCTGTGTCAGGTTCAATCCGAGTACGAGATGCAGGTTGCTGGACGGGTCGGCGTCAATCGCCAGAATCTTGCCGCCCTTGTGAGCTATCAGGTAGCGGACCAGCAGGCCGCAGAACGTGGTCTTGCCCGTTCCGCCCTTGCCGGCGACCGCGATCGTCATCGTCATCAGAACAGTTCCCCCGGTCGTTTGAGATAGTTTACCAGCACGATCATGTCGAGCGTCTCTCCCTCGGCCGTCATAAAGAGGTCCTTCCACGCAAACTGGCGCTCAAAGCCCAAGCGTTCGAAGGCATGGATGACCTGGGGCCGGCTCTCGACGACCTCCGCAATGACCTGGTGGAGGCCCAGCTTGCGGGCAATTTCGAGCTGGCTGCGAATCATGGCCGACCCGATGCCCCGGCGCCGGAATTCGCGTGCCAGGAAGATGCGCGTCTCCGCAATGTGCCGCGTGAAGCCGCTGCCCAGGTGGAGCGTCGAGTTCCCTACGATGCGCTCACCGACGAGCGCCACCAGCGGGAAGACGCGCGTGTAGTCCGGTTTCTCGGCCCAGCTTGCCACCAGCTCCATATTGGTGATGTTGCTGCGGAAGACCTGGGTCTCTTCAGGCGGCAGGTTGGCGAACAACGCCACCAACGCGTCACGGTCTTTGGCAACCAACGGCCGGAGCAGGACGCGCAGCCCATCAGGCAGCGTGACGAGGTGGCGATAGTTTGTAAGCTGGTCTGCTGACTCCACGACCGTGACCATGCGATTCCTCCTACTGGCAAGCGTTGAGGGGGCCTACGGAGTGTTCTAGCCCTGGTAGTTTACCACTGGTATTCTACCACTGGTATTTTACCACCGTTTGCCCCTCTTCAGCCGGATAAAACGGCCTGTACCGACGGGAATTGCGATACATCCGTATGCGGCAGGAACAGCGCGGAGGTGAATGCGTCGTAGAAGCTGTTGTCCGCCGAGAGTTCGAGATACGTCATGGTTTGCGCGACCTCGGACAGATGCGCGCGCACGTCGCGGCGCAGCAAAGCCCTGTATGCCCCGCGAATCGAGGTGTTGCCGAGGAAGCGGAAGCGATCCCACGGCGAGGCGCTGCCGGGCGGCGCGGGCAGGTCGGGCAGCAGGCCAATCTGGACGGCCTTCTCGACGTTGATGTACTGGCCGAAGGAGCCGCCGATGAGCATCTGCGAGACATCGGCCAGGTCCACGCCGACGCTCTGCGCCATGACCGTAAACCCTGCGTAGATGGCGGCCTTCGCGCGCATGAGGTTGTCGATGTCAATCTTGCTGATGGCGATGTCGCGGCCATGCGCGGTCTCGCTGCCCCACGCGACGACATATTCGAAGCCATGCTCGCCCTCGCGAATGCGGGGTGAGCGGCCCACCCGGAGATTGCCCACTTTATCTACGACGCCGGTCACAAACATCTCGGCTAGCAGCCCCAGGAGCCCGGAACCGCAAATGCCCTTGGGTTTCTCGCCCTCGCGACCGATGACACGGTAGGCCGGTTCCAGCGTCTCATCGCTGATCCAGACTTCCTCGATCGCGCCTGCGGTGGCGCGCATGCCGTATTCGACGCCGCCGCCCTCAAAGGCGGGGCCTGCGGAGCAGGCGCAGGTGACGAGCCAGTCGGCGTTGCCCAGCACGGTCTCGCCGTTCGTGCCCACGTCGATGAACAGCGTCAGCTCGGCGGCCTCATCCATGCCCGTGCTCAGCACGCCCGCACTGATGTCCGCGCCCACGTAGCTCGCCACGCCGGGCAGACAGTCCACCAGGGCCTGCGGGTGTGAGGCCAGCCCCAATTCGCCCGCGGTCAGCGTCGGTGTATGGTTGACCGCCGGAATAAAGGGCGCCAGGCGAATCTGGTCGGGCGGGATGCTCAACAGCAGGTGCATCATCGTGGGATTGGCCGCGATGGTGAACTTGAAGACCTCGTCGGGCCGGGCGTTGACCTGCTTGCAGGCTGCGACGAGGAGCCGGTTGATCGTGCCGACCACGAGGCCCTGCAGCTCAACCAGGTTCTCGGGCTTGCGCGCGTAGATGATGCGCGAGATGACGTCCTCCCCGCGCGCAATCTGGCCGTTGTAATCGCTGGCCTGAGCCACCACCTCGCCGCTTTCCAGGTCCACGAGCCAGACGGTGACAGTGGTCGTGCCGATGTCGACCGCGGCGCCGAAATTGCGGTCGGCCTGGTCGCCGGGCAGCAGGGCGAGCACCTCCGGCGGACCATCCGGCTGATCCCACGTGTCGAGCGCCACGACCGCAGTGACCTCCCACGGCTCGTATGGCGTGGAGACAATGCCCTCCTCGCCTGATCCATTGGCCGGCGGAGGCGCGGTCGCGGTGTCGCCGGCGGCGTTCTCGCCTGAAGCAGCGTCGGCGCCGCGCAGAATGCCGCCCATGCTGCGCAGGACGGTCAGGCTGGTGCGCGGCGCGGGCAGGCCGAGGCGGGACAGCTCGCGGGTCACGCGCGACCAGTCATCGGTTTGGTCCGCATAGTCGGGAGGATCGAGCCGAAGGGCGTAGCGCCGGATAGATTGATGGCGGGCCGGGTCATATTCGAAGGGCACTTCGACGCGGGCCGCTGCCTTTTGCGTGGTGAGGCGCCGCTCGATGACCTCTTGCGGCGGCACGGTGACCCACACGTCGCCCTCGATGACCGTCTGGCAGGCGAGGGCATAACCGGCCGCGACATCCTCATCGGAGAGGCGCATGGTGGACCGGCGGCGAACGGCGGAACGGCTGTCGTCCACGATGACCGCACAGCGTCCGCAGCGCCCCTGCCCACCGCAGGGCTGGTTAATGTCGAACCCAGCCTTGCGCGCCGCTTCGCCCAGCGTGGTTCCGCCGGGCATTTCGACGGTCACGCCGCCGGGTTCAAAGTGAATGGTGTAGTTAGCCATGTAAGGTTATACGTTTCAGGTTTGAAGGTTGCAGGTTGGCGGCTGCTGCGGCAACGTGCAACCTGCAACTTTCCAACCTGTAACTGTCGTTGTCATCCGATATCCCACATCGCCGGGTCGCTGAGGAACTGGTGCATGTCGGCTGCGGCCCGCTTGCCCGCACCCATCGCGCTGATGACCGTGGCCGCGCCGGTGACGACATCGCCGCCTGCCCAGACGCCGGGCTTGTCGGTGCGGCCGGTTTCCGGGTTGGCAACCACCGTGCCGTGCTTCGTGCGCTCCAGCCCCTTCGCATCCGTGAAGACGATGGGGTTGGGGCTCGTGCCCAGCGCGAAGATAACGGTGTCGACGGGCATGTCGAACTCGGAACCTTCGATCGGCACGGGTGAGCGCCGTCCCGACGCGTCCGGCTCGCCCAGCTCCATGCGGATGCAGCGCATGGCCCGGGCGTTGCCCTGCTCGTCGCCCAGGATGGCGATCGGGTTGGTCAGGAAGTCGAAGATGACGCCTTCCTCTTCCGCGTGGTGGAATTCTTCCTCACGGGCCGGCACTTCCGCGCGGGAGCGGCGGTAGACGACATGCGCTTCGCCGCGCGCGCTGTGACCGTTCTCGCCGGTCAGCCGTTGCCGCTCCGCATACAGCGTCTGCAGGCGCAGCGCGCTGCGCGCGGCGTCCATGGCCACGTTGCCTGCGCCGATGACGGCGACATGCTTGCCGACCTTGACGGGCGTGTCATACTCGGGGAAGCGGTAGCCCTTCATCAGGTTGACGCGGGTGAGGAACTCGTTGGCCGACATCACGCCGTTCAGGTTGATGCCGGGGATGCGCATGAAGCTCGGCAGGCCTGCGCCCGTCCCCATGAACACGGCATCGTACTCTTCGAGCAGCTCGTCGATCGTGTAGGTGTTGCCGATGACATGGTCGGTGCGCAGCTCGATGCCCAGGTAATCGACGGCCTTTTTCAGCTCGGCCTGGATGATGCTCTTCGGCAGGCGGAATTCCGGGATGCCGTAGATGAGCACCCCGCCGGGCAGGTGCAACGACTCGAAGATGGTCACCTTGTGCCCCAGCTTCGCCAGGTCCATTGCGCAGGTCAGGCCCGAAGGACCGGAACCGACAACGGCCACCTTGCGGCCGGTAGGCGGCGCGGGCACGGGCGGATGGCTGTTCTCGCGGATGCTGTAGTCACCGACGAACCGCTCCAGCCGGCCGATAGCGACCGATTGGCCCTTCTTCGCCAGGATGCAGTACGCCTCGCACTGCGATTCCTGCGGGCAAACGCGGCCACAGATGGCGGGCAGGTTGTTCTTCTGCTGCATCGCGGCGACTGCGCCCTCGAAGTCGCCCTCGCGCAGCGCCTTGATGAACTGCGGGATGGTCACGCCGACCGGGCAGCCTTCGACGCAATGCGGCTTGGCGCACTGCAGACAGCGTTCGGCCTCCAGCCGCGCGAGCTCCCACGTCAGGCCGAGCGCCACTTCCTCGAAGTTGCCGGCGCGCACTTCCGGCTCCTGCGTCGGCATGTCCTGGCGCTGAATCTGCATCCGCTCGCGATTGGTAAGCTCTGCCATTCTAGTTCTCCCCGGATGCAGCCAGTTCGCGCGCTGCAATATCCAGATTGCATTCACTGCCGTCTGCGTGCTCATGGTGCTGCCAGTGCTCGACGGCGAGCTGCTCCTCAGCCTTGTAGAACTGAATGCGCGAGAGCAGGTTGTTCCAATCCACCTTGTGCCCGTCGAACTCGGGACCGTCCACGCAGACGAACTTGGCGCCGTCGGTCATGGCAACGCGGCAGCCACCGCACATGCCCGTCCCGTCGATCATGATGGTGTTCAGGCTGACGATGGTCGGCACGTTGAACGGGGCGGATGTGGCCGAGACGAACTTCATCATGATCGTGGGGCCGATGGCCCACACCTTCTTCACCTCGTCGCCGCCGGTGCCAGCGTGCGCCGACAGGATCTCCTTGAGCGGCTCGGTGACGAGCGCCTTGCGGCCATACGACCCATCGTCCGTGCAGATAATCAGCTCGTCCGAAACGGCGCGCATCTTGTCTTCCCAGAACAGCAGGCTCTGGTTGCGCGCACCCATGATAGTGATGACGTGATTGCCGGCGGCCTTGAGGTCGCGCGCGATGGGGTACATCGGCGCGATGCCGACCCCGCCCGCCACGCAGATGACCGTCCCGTAGGGCTCGATTTCGGTCGGGTGGCCGAGCGGCCCTGCAACGGAATAAAAGCCGTCTCCGACGTTCAGCTCGCCCATCTGCTGGGTGGACTTGCCGACTTCCTGGAAAATAAGCGTGATCGTCCCGGCCGCGCGGTCGTGGTCTGCGATGGTCAACGGGATGCGTTCGCCCTGCTCGTCCACGATGACAATCACGAACTGGCCGGCGCGCGCCTTGCGTGCCACGTGCGGAACTTCCACGACCACGAGTTTCGTGACATCGCTGAGCACTTGTTTTTCGAGGATCTTGTACATTTTGCCTCTCAATATAACGGGAGACGCCGGATCAGCGTCTGCCATAAGCAGTAAGACACCGATCCTTAGCATACGCCTGTTCATGAACAAAGGGAATGATTAGCGTCAGGATGTCGAACTCAAATGCGCAGTTATCTGGCTTGCACGAAACCGGCAACCTGGAAATGCCTGTCAAACGTGAATGCATCCGTGATTTCGCGCTGGCGCATGACCGCAAAGCTCACGGCATCTGCCAGGCTCAGTTCGTGGTCTCTGAACTGGCGTAGGATTCGGGCTGCGAGCAGGTCGATGTCGGGATCGGCATAAATCATCTGCAGACGATGGGTCTGACGGATGGATTCCAGAAACCTGATGGCGGGGTCAAAGCCGCCCTTCCGCCGGATAATGATTTGGGCTTCTGCGACGACCAGGTTCGTAGTGACCAGAAAGCGGCTCCCTTGCAGAAGCCTGTAATAAATAGCTACGGCCGCCTGATGATACTGATCCCCTCGGTCATTCAGAGCAATCCAGGCGGAGGCATCCACGAAGACCTCGCGCCCCATCAGCAGCTCTCATCCTGGACGGTCTTGGCAATGTATTCATCGTGTTTTTCGGCCAGATTGCCGAGCCCCGAATCGAATGTGCCGACAATGTTCCAGAGGGGGTCTTCCTCAAGCGGAACTTCGCTGAGGATATGGTTGACGCCCTGGCGAATCAACTCGCCCATCGAAACCCTGCGTTGCCTGGCCAGCGCGCGCAGTGAGCGCAGCTGCTCCGGCTCCAGGTAGACCTGAATTGGCTTCTTATTGATAACCACCATAGTGCTGACCTCCGGTGATATAGGTCATTCTACATCACTTTTGGATAGATTGCAACGGTGGCCCGGCGACGAAAGTCACGGGCCACCGGGTTGCGCAGCAACCCGGTGGCCACAACCTTCGACCTGCAACCGCCGTCCCTACCACGCAGTCTTGAGGAACCGCGGCAGGTCCACGGCCTCGCGCGGGCCGACCTTGATTTGCCAGTCGGGCAGCTCTTCTTCCAGCTCGCCCATCAGCACGGCGACGTGGCCGGGGATGACGACCTTGCGGTGCGTCACCTTGTCCGCGATGCCCGTGGTCTTCACAGTCTTGGCAATCTTCTCCGCATCGAACTTGCCTGCGGCCCAGGCGGTCAGCACGCTCATGCCTTCCGCATCCGCGACCAGCAGCCATGCAGGCTGCCCGCTCGACTCCATCTCGTTCGCGACCGCGAAGTAGGTAATCGAGAAGTTCGTGGTGACGAGCACCGGCGCATCCGCGGCCGGCTTGTTGATCGGATAGATGCCCGGCTCCACCTGGATGGGCTTCTGCGGGTCGGTGAACAGGTTGGCGCGCAGCACCAGCAGCGGGTAGACCTCTGCCGGTTCGAAGCGGCTGAGGACCACGAAGCCTGCGTACTTGGCAATCTGCTGGCCGGCCAGGAGCATCTCCATGCCCGCGTCATCCTGCCCCAGATAGGGGAAGGCGATGGTCGGGTAGCCGAGCGGGCGGAAGTTCTTCTTCAGCGCCAGGCGGCGGACCTGCGTCAGGGCCGTCAGTGAGCCTCCGAAGCCGCGCGCGGCCGGGTCCAGCACGAGGTCCTCGACGCCCGCCGCGACCAGCTTCTCGGTCAGCTCGGCCAGGCCGGCCAGGGTGTCGGCCCGCACCACGAGCGGGGCCTTGGCGGACTTGGCGAGCTGCGCCATCGCCTCCCAGTTGTCGGCGGTGGCCGCGCAGATGAGCGGGGTGATGCCGCCGGTCTGCGCCAGGCCCTCGGCCATGACCGCCGGGTCCTCGCTCACCAGGATGAGCGGGAGCATGGCGGCGCCGGCCGCGCGCACTGCCGCGCCAAACTGGGCCGGATCACCGGATGCCGCCTCTACTGCCACGCCGTCCAGCCGGAGGGCCAGGCCGACGTAATCCACCTTATAATCCGCGACAGCCCGCACCTGGCTCTGGATTTCGTCGGCGGACAGGGTGTCCACCACACGCACGAAGATGCCGGCCGGATTGAAGAACGTCTTCTCGTGGCGGAACAGCACGGTCTCATTGCCGGCCTTGCTGCTGCGCCCGTCCGCGGCCAGGGTGATGAGGCGGATGGGCGGTTGCGCGGCCGCAGAGAGCTTGGCCTTCGATTCCTCGCTGATGTATTTGCACGAGGACAGGTCGGCCTGCTTGGCGGCCAGCTTCATGGCGAAGGCGAGGCACGTCGGATAGCCGCATTCCTTGCAGTTGCCGTGTGCTTTCTCCGCCGGGTCCTTACTGCTGCCGGGGAGCAGCTTGTAGATTTCAAGACCACTCAGGGCCATGGATGTACCTCCCTATGCCTTCTGCAACTCTGCAATCATGTGCTTGATGCGCCGCACCGTCTCGGGATGGCGCAGCACGACGATATCTGCGGCCGATTCGACCAGCGCGGCGGCGGTCATCGTCTCCCAGTTGAGCGCGCGCGTTGCCCAGTCGCCCCAGGATGCGGGCACGCCTTCTGCCGCACGGGCTTCCTTGGTGCGCCAGGCCTCTTCGCCGGGGGTGACCATCATCGGCTGCTGGGTCATCGCATCGCCCTGGAGTGCAGCCAGCCGCAGACGCTCCATGACGCTATAGCCGTACTCGATGCCATAGCCGAGTGCGCCGGTCGTCGGGTCGGTGATGATGCGCTCCATGGGCATGCCCATGTCGTGAATGAGGATGGTCAGTTGCTTGGACAGGTTGACATCCATCGGCGTCTTGGCCGTGACCAGATGGCCGTTGGCCAGCGCGGCCGCGACGATGGTGCGGTAGTTCTTGTCCTCGCAGGCGCCGAGCAGCAGGCGCTCGCCCGCGCCCTCTTCAGCCACTGCGACCAGGATCTCGTTGTCGAGTTCGGCCTGGCCGGGGCCCAGCACGATGAGCGGCAGGCCGGTCGCCTTGAGCACGGCCTTGAGGACCTGGCGGGCCTTAGCGCCGGTCATGCGCGCCCCGGTTTCATCGACGGTCGCGAAGCGCAGCGCGATCAGGTCGGCGCCGGCGGCCTCGGCGGCCTGCGCCCAGGCTGCCGGGTCATCGAGGGCCGCGCCCCATGTGCTTGTCAGCGGCTCCGGCCACTCTTCGCCGGGGTTGCGGTTCCACACTTCGACCGCCACGCAGGGCGGATGCGGAGCCTTTGCTTCGAAGCTCAGGAATGGGAGCGTCGCCTGTCCTCCCAGGGTCAGGGTGTGGCTGCGCGTGCCGCCTTCTGCGGCGGTTGCACCCAGCACGACGGGGCGAACCGTGCCCGCCCATTTTTCGACGGGGAGTTCGACGGTTACGGGCATGAGGAAAACCTCCTTGAGTGTGCTATTTGAACGGATTGGTTACCAGTAACGTTCGACGTGAATCTGGCCGGGCTGGCGCTTGCTGTGTTCGATGAAGCCATCCTGGCCGAGCGTTTCGACTGCGCTGTCAATCATCGCCGGGCTGCCGCACAGGAAAACATGGGTGTTGTCGGGCGCCGGCGCGAACCCCCAGGATTTTGCGATGATGCCGCCGTGCCAGAGATCCTGCACGTAGCCAGTGGGTCCCTGCCAGGGCACCGGTTCGCTCTGCGGCCGGCTGATGACCGGGCTGTAGAGCAGGTTCTTGCACAGGTGTTGGAGCGTCAACAGCTCCGAGCGATAGCCCAGGTCCCAGGAATGGCGTGCGCCGTGCAGCACGGCAAACCGCCGCGTGCCGCCGCAGACCAGGTGCGTCGTCAGCATGCTCATGTACGGGGCCAGGCCGGTGCCGGTCGCAATCATCACGACGTTCTGCTCTTCGGGCACCTGGTCCAGCGTGAACATGCCGGTGATGCGCGGCGAGAGCCACAGCCGGTCCCCGATATTGAGCGCAAACAGCCGCGGGGTCAGCGCGCCGGATGTGACGAGTGCAATGTAGAACTCTATATACTCGCGCGTCAGGGACGATGACGCAATCGAGTAGGCCCGGCGGATGACCTTGCCGGGGTCCGACGGCGGCTCTTCCGGCTCAGACATGGCGCAGCGCGGGGCTGACCCGGGCAGGCCCAGGACTGCAAACTGGCCGGGCGCAAAGTCGGGCAGTTGCCACGCGTCCGGCACCACGCGCAGGATAATGAGCCAGGGCGAGATCTCGGTGCGCAGCGCGACGACGGCGTTTAAGGTCGGTTCGGGCACAACCATGCTCCTGAGCGTTCTGTCAAGTACCCCATTATACCGTCGTCCATGGCAGCTGTTAAGCCGTTCGATTGGGCGGCAGGTTATAGCGCTGCCGAAACAGGTCCATCGGTGTCGGCCGGGCCGCGTGCATTCCCTGGTCGCGGATGAACTCTGGTCCGGCCAGCGCCTTGACCACGTCGCGCAGGTTCAGCACAGACGCGGGCCACATCTTCCCGCCCGCGTGGTGCATGAAGAAGAGGTGGTCGGCGCCGAGGTCAGCCATCAACTGCACGCTTGCTGCGAGCGGAATATCCGCCGGCGCTTCCGGGATGTCCTCGTCCATGATGTCGGCGGCGACAAGCTCGCCGGCGCGGTCGCCAGTCGTGTACGCCAGCGCCAGCATCCGTTCGTTGACCCAGCCGCGCGCATCGGCGTCTTCATCCATGACGACGACCGCGGTCCAGCCCTGCTCGACCATCAGCCTGGCAATTTGGGCGACGGAGTCGCCTAACTTGCACGTCGGCACGCCGATGCGCATCACGTCGCGGACCAGGAGGGGTTCAGCCATTATCTTTGCTCTCAGCGTTGTACTCGGCCGGCTCCTCCGCCACCGCCAGCGCATCCGGTCCCACAGCATTGGGTTCGGCCGGGTGAATCGCGAGGCGCAGGCCCAGGCTCCGCAGCAGCGCGGTCAGGCTGGATAGCTGAGGGTTGCCGTTGGGCGACAACATGCGATACAGGTTCTCGCGATTGAGCTGTGCCTCTCGTGCGAGCTGGCTGACCCCTCGGGCCTCGGCCACGTCGCGCAGCGCCAACAGAAAGACCCGCTGGTCCTCATCCTCTAGGGCTACATTGAGGTAGCCAATCGCAAACTCAGGATCAGCCAAGTCCTCAAACAATCCGATTTTGTGATCCACCCATGGTTGGCTCATGACAGTCTCCGCTTGAAGTCCGCCCAGTATAGGTGCGCCAATTCGATATCCTTGGATTGTGAGCCTTTGTCGCCCCCACACAAGAGCACAACAACCGTATCGCCATGTCGGGCGAAGTAGATGCGGTAGCCGGGCCCGTAGTCGATCCGCAGTTCACTGACCCCTTTGCCTACCGATCTAGCATTGCCAAAATTGCCCACCCGTAATCGAGCAAGTCTGGCGCGTATCCGTACAGCAGCTTCTATGTCGCGCAGTTTCGCATACCACTGTCTAAACGGATTTCTGCCATCTTCAGTTATGTAATCAACAACTATGATGGATTCAATCATGAGTGTAGTATAAAAGCTACAAGTTGTAAAGTCGCGGTTTGTCGCAGGCTGCTCTGCCAGGTTTGACGATCAACCGCGGAAGACACGGAGCACACAGAATGATAATCTTCCGCGTGCTCCGTGTCTTCCGCGGTTCACATCGCTAGAACATGGGCTCCATCATCAGCGACGGGTGGCCGGTCGCTTCGAGGTGCGCCAGCAGGCCGTCCACGTCCGTGCAGATGGTCTCATCCGCGATCTTGCTCAACAGGTCGGGGTCGCCCTCACGCTCGCACACGGCCTGCAACTCCGCGGCCATCGTCTGCTTGAGCACGCTGGACATCCACACGATGCGGGTGAAGCCGCCGTCCGCGGAGATGAACTTCGGGCTGGTCAGGTAGTACTTACCGATGCCCATCACGCCCGGCGTCTGCAGCCCGCCGCCGGCCATGCCGGCCAGGGTCGAGAAAGTCATGCCCGCGGGCGTCATGCTTGTGTCCTCGCGGGAGACGACCATCACGCCGTTCGCCTCGGGGATGAGCATGACGATGCACTCGAAGCAGCCGCATGCGGTCATCGGTGCATTCATGATCGAGTACATCGCGACTTCTTGCACCGTCCCGTTCGACTTCTGCTGCGCGATTTCGTTCAGGCCCGCGTAGATGCCTTGGGTCCGGTCCAGCGCCATGCCCTTGCGGATGGGCTGGTTCGGGCCAGTCGGGTTAATCTGGTAGGAGGCCGCGCAGTCCAGGTAGTTGTACGCGCCGCACAGGCCGAGGCGTTGCGGGCTGACCAGGCACAGGTGGGTCGGCGCAAACGACTGGCAGAGCGTGCAGGTGTAGAACTCGTCGACCGACTCATCGGTCATGTCGGCCAAGCGGTTGTTGCGGTAGTCATAGGCCTCGCGCGCCTTCAGCAGCCATTCGGCGTGCAGGGCGGGATCGGTGATGATCTTGACCTGCACCTTGTCCACGATGGCTCCGAAGTCGGCCATCAGGCGGGCATGGACGATCTCGCCGAAGTGCTTGAGCGAGAACCCCTTGTCCGCCGCGGCCTTGCCGATGCGAATCCAGGTGATGTCGCGCTGGCCGATGTGCTGGATGCCGCTGGCGCCGTTGACGAAGTAGTGAATCTGGCGCTCGAGCACCGGCTCGAAGTCCCGCTGCATCTTGCGGCCCGCGACCTCGACCAGGATGCCCATGTCCATCGAGCCTGCTTCCGGCACGTCTGCGAAGTCCGGCCCGATGACCTCTATCTTTCCGTCTTCCACCTCGTCCATGTCCACCATGCGCAGGAACTCGAAGGCCCGGCTGTACTTGCCGCCGAACTCGACGCGCATGTCCTTCTTGCGCACGACTTCGCCCTCGAACGCGGAGCCGTAAGGCACCGGGATCGGGACCTCGGTCAGCTTGATCTTGACGCCGCGCGTCTCGATGCACTTCTGGACCAGCTTCTCCGCGCGCTCCAGATCATCCTTGCCCTCGATCTCGTTGAACGGCATGGAGATGACGTGCTCGTAAGTGGTCACGCCGGTGGGCAGGATCTGCGGGATGCGCGTATCCGCAATGACGGGGAAGCCGTAGTTGATGGCCCCCGCGGCGGCCGCGTACTTCAGGTCGTCCACCTCGCCCAGCGCGAGCACGAACGCGAAGACGCGCTGCCGGTTGTATTGCAAGATGTCCTTCGCCTGCCCGCCCTTCATGCCACCGAACGTCAGCGCGGAGCGGGTGGCGAACCCAATGGGGTAGATGGCCGAGAGGGTGTCCAGGCCGAACGGCACGATGTACGTGTCGTAGCCCATCTCGACGCCCTCTTCCTGCAACTGGTGGATGACCGAGCGGCCGTTGACGTTGCCGCAGAGGAAGATGAGGATGTTGCGCTTCTGCAGCTCGCGCACGATCTTGACCGCGACCTCGTTGCTCTTGGCGCAGCCGACAATCGCGGCGAAGCCGGGCATACGCCCGTCGACCAACTGGATGCCCCAGGCGCGCAACTGCACGTCGTCGATGGGGCCGTTCAAGGCGCCAGTGGCGCTATGGCCGTTGCCGCTGGCGGCCGCGCCGTCAGGGCTGGTGAAGCTGCCGCCGGTCCCCTGGAAACCTGCCAGGCGCCCCGGTTCTTCGCCATAGACAAAGCGGATGGCCTCGATAATCTCCGCGGCCAGCAGCGTGGACATACCGGAGTCCAGCGTCTCGCCCAGGTAGGGCGTCCAGCATTGGACCGTGGGGACGGGATGCAGCAGGTCCTTCGCGTGGTCCAGCACCGGCGTCAGCTCGCCCAGCTTGGTGACTTCGCGGCCGGTCATGCCGAAGATAGTCGGCAGATAGTAAGCAGTATTCGGGAAGGCGACCGGGCAGTCAGCGCCCTTTTCTGCGAGCGCCTTGTTGAGCAGCTCATCCGCCTCTTGCACGATCAGGTTGGCGCCGCGGATGGCGCGAGTGGCGATGTATCGCGACATGGTTGGTTCCTCCGTGAACCGGAACGAGAAACAAGGAGCGAGGAACGAGCAATGAGTAAGAATTACTTTTTACTCGTTCCTCATCTCCTATTACCCGTAAATCTCCGACATCTGCTCTTCGACGGGCAGTTCGAGGTATGACTCCATCGCCGCATCCCCGGATGCGCCGAAGCGGGTCGGATCGTAGGCAGGCAGCTTCAGCGCCGCGCGCTTCTTGTCGATGTGCTCCAGCGTCCGGCGGACGATTTCCTCGGCCTCGACGGCGAATTCCAGCTTGCCGCCGTAGCGCTCCTCCCACTCTGTTGACAGGATGTCGGAGACCGCATCGGAAAACTCCACCGGGTTGCGGACGCCCATGATGACATAGGCGCCGGAGCCGACACAGTAGGTCGCGATGGACAAAGCTTTCTCGCTCATCCATTCAGGCGCGAGGCCGACTGCCGGGATGTCGCTGATGTCGTCGCCCAACCCGCCTTCCGTGGCCATCTGGCTTAACACGGTGAGGATGCGGCTGTTATCCACGCAGGAACCGAGATGCAGGACGGGCGGGATGCCGATGGTCTCGCAGACTTCTCGCAGGCCAGGGCCGACTTTCTCCGGGTCGAGAGCCGTCGAGCCTTTCATATAGCCGTACTTGCCCGCCGCAATTGCGCCGCAACCCGTGCTCACCACCAGTACATCATTCTTCAGCAGCTCGGTGACAACATCCATGTGTACCTGGTCATGGGTAAACGCGGGGTTATTGCAGCCAACGTTGGCCGCCACGCCGCGCAGGCGCCCGCTGGCGATGGCATCATTGAGCGGGCGGAACGAGGCACGGTAATTGCCGCCCTGCATGTAGGCCAGATACTCATGGCTGAAGCCGGGCACCATTTGTTCGGACATGCCATGAGGGATGTGCGTCTCAGCGGCCCGATTGGCATAGTTGTCAATCGAACGGCGCACGATACTCTTGGCAATGTCCATTGCGTGATGCTCGTCGAACTCGATGTGTGTTGCGCCGGTGATCTTCACTTTGGGGCTGGTGGTAATGATTTCGGTGTGGAAGTGCTGGGCTACGCCCACCAGGGATTGCATGATGCACTGGACGTCCACCACCATCGCTTCGACCGCGCCGGTGAGAATAGCCAGTTCCTGCGTCAGGAAGTTGCCGGCGGACGGGATGCCCTGCCGCATCATGACCTCATTCGCGGTGCAGCAGATGCCGGCCAGGTTGATGCCTTCTGCGCCCTTGCTCTTGGCGTACTCGATCAGGTCGGGGTCCTGAACTGCAGTGACGATCATCTCGGAGAGCGTTGGCTCATGGCCATGCACAATGATATTGACCTGCTTCTCTTCCAGGCAGCCGAGATTGACTCCGCCGACCTTCGGGCTGGGGGTGCCGAAGAGAATGTCAGAGATGTCGGTGGCCCACATCGAGCCGCCCCAGCCGTCGGACAGGGCAGTTCGCACGGCAGCGCTCAAGATGTGGCTGGCATCCTGGTCGTCGCCAATGTGCGTACGGTGCAGGATCTCGACGACTTCGCGATCGATGCCGCGCGGCACCACGCCCTGGTCGCGCCAGAGCTTCTGACGCTTGGGCGGCGCGGTATTGATGTAACTGAGCTCGCCGCGCTGTTGCCCAAACTCACTGATAGCCTTGTTGGCCACAGCCAACGAGACCTCTATGGCGGTCTTGCCCTTCGTGGAGATTCCATGCTTGGCTGCAACCGCGTATAACTTGGCCTCATCGCGAATTTCGTAGCCCTGGGCCTCGCCGGTCGCCACTGCATGTAGCGTGAACGCCAGGTCACGGCCGTGATCCGAGTGAGCGGCCGCGCCGGCCGCAATCGCCCGGGCGAGGTTGCGGGCGGCAATGGTTTCCAGCGTCGCGCCGCAGATGCCGACCTGACCCTCTTTGGTGATGCGGCACGGCCCCATATAGCAATTTTTGCAGCAGACGCCAGATTGCCCGCTTCCCACGGTGCAGGGCTTATGGTCGGCTGCCCGGCTGAACGAAGTCGAGATGCCCATCAGTTCCGCGACGTCGAGCACATAGCACGCAGCTGGATCAATGCTGGGCGTGATTTTCTGTTTGGCCATGAAATCTATCTCCTCTACTTCTTAGCATCCCGCAGGTCGGTGCGGGTCTGGCGCAGGCCGAGGCGATCCCATGCAAGATCCTTGCGGCCATCCTGCACGGGGACAGGTTGCGTCATGACACTCGTGCCATCGGTGGCAACGGGATAGCCGGCCTCATCCAGTGTGGCCATAATGACGCCGGGATTGACCAGGGCCGGGTCGTAGGAAACGATGGCCATGCGGAAGGCGGAACTGGCAATCACGTCCTGCACGCCGGCCAACTGCATCAGGGCTTCCCGCACCTTCAGCGTGTGATGATCGGCCCAGAGAGTGGGCACGCCGAACTGGATTTTCTCCATGGGTGGCTGACCTCCTTCAAGGGGGCTGTTTAAGGGCTTTCTCGGCTCGGGGCGGGCCCCTGCTGCGGAGTTGGCTTGCTCCGCGTCGCGCAGGTCCGCAATTTCGCGCCGGTGTTCGATGTAGATTTCGCAGAAGTCGCAGGTGACGGAGAGGGGGGCGCAGCAACAGGAGCTTCCTGCGCATTGTTCCCAACACGCCTGGGAGCTCAAGTAAATGGCGCATTCGGCGCACGCCACGACCCAGCCGTTCTTGCCGGGATGCATGGCTTGAAGTTCACGCCGGATTTCCCAACACGTTCGCATGTCTGTCTCGCTACCTGCGGATGGCAATGGCCGCTGCACGATGCTGGCCTATATCGTGCAGTTTTGCACGATGTGGTGGGTTTGGCTATGACGAGCATCATAGCCAAACAAAAAAGCCTGCCCCGCGCAGTGGCGGAGCAGGCTGTCATCACCTGGGAAGGTTGCAGACCGTCATCAGTCTGCAGAGTATGGGTCGTTCGCAAATAGCTTACTTTACGAATGACCCGCCCAATATGATGCGCGTCATATACAAATTAGAAGGTATTTTCACAAAGCCGCCCGGCGTCGCGCCCCACCCTACAGCAGTGCATCCGCGGTCACCAGGGCCTGTGCGACCTCGGAGAGCCTGCGGTTGGTGTCCTGGCTCTGCTTCTGCAGCCGGCGGAAGGCTTCCTCCTCGGTCAGGTTCAACCGCCGCATGAGGATGCCCTTGGCGCGCTCGATGAGCTTGCGGGCTTCGAGCGCCTCGCGCAGGTCAGCGACTTCCTGATGCAGGGCTTTGAATTCGTGAAAGCGCGCCAGGGCCAGCGCAATCGCGGGCAGCAGGTCTTCTTCAGCCACCGGCTTCATCAGATAGGCCGAGATGTTGGCCTGGGCGGCGCGCTCGACGAGTTGGGCTTCGTTGTATGCAGTCAGCAGGATAATGGGGATGGGGCGCGCCCGGGTGATGCGCTCGGCGGCCTCGATGCCGTCCATGACCGGCATCTTGATATCCATGATGGCCAGGTCCGGCTCGGCGGCCGCGGCGAGCGTGACCGCGTCTGCGCCGGTGGACGCCTCGGCCACCACCTGGTGACCGAGCGCGTGGAGTTGTTCCCGCAGGCTCAGCAGGCGGATGCTCTCATCGTCGGCAATGAGGATGCGCAGCGGGTCCACGGCGCCTCTCTATTTATAGAACATCAGCCGCGCCTCGCTGCCGCCTTCCGGCAGATTGTGCAGGCGCAGCGTGCCCGCCAGGTCCTTCTCGGCGAGCGTGCGGGCGATGCGCAGGCCCAGCCCGTGTGCGCGTTCGATGTCGAAGTCGGGTGGCAGCCCGCGGCCGTTGTCGCGCACCGTCACCGTGACCTGGGGTCCATCCTGGGCGAGGTCGATGTGGAGCTGTCCGCCGCGCACGCTGAGGCTGAACGCGTGCTCCAATGCGTTGGCAATCAGCTCATTCATCACCAGTGCAAAGGCCGTTGCCTGTTTCGAGGGCAGATAGATGGCCGTGCCGGTCACTTCGGCCTGCACCGGGCGGTCGGGGCGCACGAGATGACGCAGCGAGATGTCGCACACCTGCCGCGCCAGCTCGGTGATGTCGGTCAGCCGCACCTGGTCCGCCGACAGCAGCTCGTGGACCGCGGCGATGCTCTTGATGCGCGTCACGCTGTCGCGCAGGCTGCGCCGCGCCGCGGGGCTGGGGCTGGAGGACATCTCCAGGCTCAACAGGTCGGCGACGGTCTGCAGATTGTTCTTGATGCGGTGGTGCATCTCCTGCACCAATGTTGCCAGGGCTTCGGCGCGCCGGGCTTCCTCGCGCAGCCGCATGTTATCGACCGCCGTGCCGATCTGCGTGGCAATCGAACGCAGGAGGGCCATATCGGTGTCGGAGAAGGTGACCAGCCGCCGCGCTGCAATGTGCAACACGCCGAGAGTCTGTTCTCTGGCGTGCAGCGGCACGACTGCGCACGCGTGCGCGCCATGGCACCGGCAGCCTTCGCGCACGATGCGCGCGTCGGTGACCACGTCCGCGGCCTGCAACGCCTGCCCGTGCAGCAGCGCCTGCCCGCAGAGGCATTCTCCGGGCGTGATGGTTGTTTCGGTCGGGTCAAACAGGGAGAGGTCGCCCTCGGCGGCCGCGAGGGCCAACTCACCGCTCAGGCGATCCAGCAGGTAGATCTTGCCGCTGTCAAGCGCCAGGACGGCGAGGACTTCCTGGAGGGCTTCAGATAGGGCCGCCTGCTCGTTCAGGGCCCGGTTCATGGCTGCGGAGACGGCGTAGAGCGCGGCTAACTCCTGCACGCGCCGTTGTTCCTCGGGAGCTTGCCATGAGAAGGAGACGGGCTGTGGAGAGACAGGAGGGTCCATCGCCACCGGTAACTATGGCTCTTTCCGGGCATGAGGCGCACAGTGCAAGGGCGCGCCTGCGCGGGTGTTCACACCGCGCGCCTCACGTGGCCCGGATCAGGAGACCTTCTCGTCCGTGGGCTTGTCCGCCGCTTTCTCGATCGCGTTTTCGTCCCGAGATGCCTGGCGGAACTCACGAATGCTCTTGCCGATCGCGCCGCCGATTTCAGGCAGCCGGCCCACGCCGAACACGATGAGGACAATGACCAGGAGGATGACCCACTCCCAACCACCTAGGTTGAACATTGAACACTCCTTGAGGATATTGGTACTGCGCCTGCATTCAGGTCAGGCGTTAGGATTTGTCAGATTCAGGCTCAGGCGGACGTCGTAAGTGCCTGGCGCGCTTGCCCCGCGCTTGCCGGGTGAAAACTGTCCGCTGCGCCAGCGCGAAATCAAGGCCGATGCCGATCAGGCGCCGCAGGAAGATGGACTCCTCGGCGGGCTGCGCCTGTACATCGTCCGTGGCGGCCTGCGCGACTGCTGCCGTCTCAACATCTCCCGCCAGAAGCAACCAGCGTGCCATCTTCTGCAGGTTCTTAGCATACCCTGCTTTTATCTCGGGGCCAAACTGCGTGGCCGCGATATGTGTAATCAGGCTCGCGCGGGCCTCCGGGCCGTCCATCTGCCCGGCCGGCAGCTCGGTCAGGGGCCAGAACCACGTCGCAAACGCCGGATGGTCGAGCAGACCTGCAATGGCCGCGCGATCCGGCGCGGGCTCGATAGCGGGCGCGGCGGTGTCTGCGGTGTCGAGGTCGGTCCCGGGCAGCGGCTCGGCCAACCAGATGAGCGGGTTGAACAGGCGATACTCGAACGGCGGCAGCGTCCCCTGCGCCCAGTGGAGGGCCAGCGCCTCGCGGATGAGCTGGCGGCCCGCCTGCAGCGAGGCTTCGACCAGCAGGACCGCGCTGCCGCCCGCGGCCTGGGTGCGGTGCAGTGTACCGCTATCGGCCGGCGGCGGCAATTTGAGGATATCCGCACTCTGCCTGAGGGTGGCGTAGTGCACCCCGTGCGCGGCATCCGTGACGACCGCGAGAGAGACGGCCGTCGTAACGTCCGCTGCCTGACCGACAAACCAGACGAGCTGCGTGCCCGCACCCTCAACCGGCGACACCAGGACCCGCCAGGCGCACCCCGGCGCATACCACGGCGCGGGGTCAGGCTCCGGGGTCGCGCGGCCTACCCCGACGCTCATCTGAACCTTGCGCCGCCCGCGCTCAGCCAGGACGGCGAGCGGCGGAGGCAGCGTCGCGGCCAGGCTCGTCAGGGCCCGTGCGGCTGCCTGCGACCGGATGCGACTCAACTGCTCCAGCGCACCGCGCGCCAGCGCCTGATCGTGCTCCTGGGCGAACATGCGCAGCAGGGCAATCATCTGCCAGCCGTTCCCGCTCTCCGGGATGGCCGCCAGCAGCATATGCGGCACGTCGGGCGGCTGCTGCGCGAGCTGGGTCAGGTATTCGAGTATCGAGGCCGGGTCCTGCTGCATGGCCCGGCTGAGTTCCTGCAAGGACTGGTGCGCGACCCGATCAGGGTCGCCTGCGCCGGCCGCGGTCAATTCATCTACCGGCTCACCGAGGAAACGATCAAGGATGATGATGGCGCTGATCCGCACCCGGTCGACATCCGTGTTGGGCCGCGCCCCTGCACCGCCGGCCGCACTGCGAAGCGCCGCAACCACCTGTTCGCGGGGCAGGTGCAGGGCTATCAGGCCCAACCTGCCGCGCACGAGCGGATCATCGGTGTCCAGCAAGGACAGGAGAAACGTCAGCGCCGTATGCCCATGGGCTGCGATGGCCGCCGCCTGCTGTTCTTGCTCGGCCGGGTCTGTCATCGCCGTCAGGCGGGCAAACTCGGCTTCCAGCGCCCGACGCTCCATCAGCCCGGTGAGCACTTTCGATTCCGCAGTCATAAACCATATTATAGCACACGGCACGCATTTGTCACACTGGCCGCGACCGGCGTATACTGGACGGGCACGCACATCGCTGACTCACCGAGAGGTGCACCATGAAGGCCCCTGATCGCGTGTCGTCGTGGCTGGGCTACATCGGGCTTTCGCTTGTCTGGCTGGTCATCCTGGCTGTGGTTGTTTTTCTGGGCCGCAGGCCGGCAACGAAGCCGATCGAAATCCTGCCACCTCCGACACCAACACTCACCCCGGCCCCATCACCGACGCCGACTCCCGGCCTGCTGCACGTCGATGTGGCAGGCGCGGTGCGCCGCCCCGCCGTCTACCGGCTTGCGCCGGGCAGCCTCGTCGCAGATGCGATTGCGGCCGCGGGTGGCCCCACAGATGACGCAGACCTCGATCGCATCAACAAGGCCATACTGCTGGATGACCATGTGCAGGTGTATGTGCCGCGCCGCGCGGCGCCCGGCTCGACGGTCGCGCCGGCCGGTGCAGCCGAACCCCCGCCTGTCTCGACTGCGCCGCTGCGCATGCTGAGCGGCGTCACCGCAGGCGCGACCCCCTCCTCCGGCGCACCAGCGCTGGTCAATCTCAACACAGCATCGCCGGCCGAACTGGACACGCTGCCGGGCATCGGCGAGGCCACCGCGCAGAAGATTGTGGCGGGCCGGCCCTATGCCAGCGTCGATGACCTGCTGCGCGTGGACGGCATTGGGGAGGCCAAGCTGGCGACACTGCGCCCCCTGGTCACGGTGGAGTAAGGGCCGCGCCCCCCCCCGCAAACCCCTTTTGACGACCACCCTCAACGGCGGTACAATTCACCTGTGAAATGTGCAGGAGGTGAAGCATGAGAAAAGGTCTACCATTTGTTGCCTTGCTGATTCTGGTCAGCCTGGTCATGACTGCGTGTATGCCGGTGGCGCCGGTTGCGCCAGCGCCGGAAGCCGCAGAACCCATTGCGGCCGCAGAACCTACCGCGGCACCTACCGAAGCGGCTGAACCCACTGCGGCTGCGGAACCGGCCGCACCGGAACCTGAGGCCCCGCCGGTGGACGCTGCCAGTACGCTGCGCCTGCCGAACCTCGGCGGACAAGCGGTGCGGGCGGTGACGGAGAATGCGTATCCGCCGCTGAACTTCGTGGACCCGGTGACGGGGGAAGCGGTGGGGTGGGAATACGAGGCGGTGAACGAGATCTGCCGGCGGCTGAACTGTGCGGTGGAATGGAGCACGGTGTCGTGGGACGCCATGATCCAGGCGGTGCAGGACGGGCAGTTCGACGTGGGCATGGACGGCATCACGATCACGGAGGAGCGGGCGACGCAGGTGGACTTCTCGGCGCCGTACCTGGTGTCGCAGCAGCACATGCTGGTCAGGGCGGACGAGACGCGCTTCACGGATGCGGCAGCGTTTGCGGCGGACGGGGAGCTGCTGATCGGGTCGCAGGCTGGGACGACGAACTTCTACGTGGCGGTGTACGAGGTGCTGGACGGCGACGAGCAGAACCCGCGCATCAAGCTGTTCGAGACGTTCGGGGCCGCGGTGCAGGCGCTGCTGGCGGGAGATGTGGACCTGGTGCTGATGGATGCGGCGTCGTCGCGCGGCTACATCGGGGCCAACCCGGACCGGCTCAAGCTCGTCGGTGAGCCGTTGGGCACGGAGGAGTTCGGCTTCATCTTCACTCCCGGCTCCCCCCTCGTCGAGCCCTTCAATGCCGCCCTGGCGCAGATGGACGCGGACGGCTACCTGGACTACCTGAACAACAAATGGTTCTTCCTGACCGATCCGAACGCCCAGGACCAGTATGATCAGCTGGCCGACTTGCAGGGCCAGCCCGTACGGGCGGTGACGGAGAATGCGTATCCGCCGCTGAACTTCGTGGACCCGGTGACGGGGGAAGCGGTGGGGTGGGAATACGAGGCGGTGAACGAGATCTGCCGGCGGCTGAACTGTGCGGTGGAATGGAGCACGGTGTCGTGGGACGCCATGATCCAGGCGGTGCAGGACGGGCAGTTCGACGTGGGCATGGACGGCATCACGATCACGGAGGAGCGGGCGACGCAGGTGGACTTCTCGGCGCCGTACCTGGTGTCGCAGCAGCACATGCTGGTCAGGGCGGACGAGACGCGCTTCACGGATGCGGCAGCGTTTGCGGCGGACGGGGAGCTGCTGATCGGGTCGCAGGCTGGGACGACGAACTTCTACGTGGCGGTGTACGAGGTGCTGGACGGCGACGAGCAGAACCCGCGCATCAAGCTGTTCGAGACGTTCGGGGCCGCGGTGCAGGCGCTGCTGGCGGGAGATGTGGACCTGGTGCTGATGGATGCGGCGTCGTCGCGCGGCTACATCGGGGCCAACCCGGACCGGCTCAAGCTCGTCGGTGAGCCGTTGGGCACGGAGGAGTTCGGCTTCATCTTCACTCCCGGCTCCCCTCTCGTCGAGCCCTTCAATGCCGCCCTGGAGACCATGAAGGCGGATGGGTTCATCGATCACCTGAACACGCGCTGGTTCTTCATGTACAACCCGGCCGCGGAGTAGGCTGCAAGTTGGAAGGTTGCAGGTTGCAGGTTTGGGCCCGGAGGACATATTCTCGACCCTCATACTGTAACCTGCAACCTGCAACCTTTGAACCTGTAACGGTTTGCCCACTGCCATGACATCCGGCTTTCGCACCGCCCCGCGCGAGTCGCGCCTCGTGCCTGTCACCAACTGGCTGGCGCGGCTGCCCTATTGGCTGCTGGCGGCACTGTTGCTGGCGCTGCTCTTCCTGTTCGTGATGTTGAGCCGGGCCGACTATCGCGTGATCCTCAACGCGGCGGCTAAGGGCATCGCGACGACGGTGTATGTCACCATCGTGGCATACACGCTGGCGATGCTGTCCGGACTGGTCATCGGGTTGATGCGCGTCTCCGGCAACCGGCTGGCCCGCGAGGTGTCTTCGTTCTACGTCGAAATCATGCGCGGCGTGCCGATGCTTGTCATTCTGTATTATATTGCCTTCGTCGGCGCACCGGCGCTCGCGGCCGCGGTGAGCTGGCTCGGCTCGACGCTGGGCACGGTGACGGGATTGCCGGGTGTGTTCGCGCCGCTGGCCGGCATCCAGACGCGTGACCTCAGCTTCACGTTCCGCGCGATTCTTGCGCTCACGCTGGGCTACAGCGCATTCGTGGCCGAGATTTTCAGGGCGGGCATCGAGTCGATTGGCCGGGGACAGATGGAGGCGGCGCGTTCGGTGGGGATGAGCTACGGCCAGGCGATGCGTTATGTCATTCTGCCCCAGGCCGTGCGCAATGTCCTGCCGCCGTTGGGCAATGACTTCATCGCGATGCTCAAGGATTCGTCCCTCGTCTCCGTGCTGGGCGTGCAGGACATCACCCAGATCGGCAAGGTCTACTCCTCCAGCACCTTCCGTTTCTTCGAAACCTACAACGTGGTCGCGTTCCTCTACCTCATCATGACCGTGGGACTGGCGATGCTCGTCCGCTGGCTGGAGCGGCGGATGCCCGGGCGGGCGTAAGATCTGGCGCTGTCGTCAAATTCAACCACGGAAAACGCGGACCAAACGGAAGGCAAAAACATCTTTCCGCGTGGTCCGTTTATTCCGTGGTTACGCCTAGAGCCACGTGCGCAGCTGGGCGGTTGAGCTCAGGGCCAGGTCGGCGTCCTCGAAGTCGCTCTCCGCACCGAACCCGCACATCACCCCCACTGCCAGCGCGCCGGCGAGCTTCGCCGCCTGCGTGACCTGGCTCGTATCGGCCACCACGACACACTGGTTGACCGGGATGCCCAGCCGGTTAGCGGCTACCACTACCGCAGGCTGCGGCGGCCGCGTCCGCTGCAGGTCCTCGCGCGTGACGATGGCGCTGAAGAGCCCGCTCAGCCCGCACCGTGCCAGGAACGCCGCAACGTCCTCCCGGCCGCGCGGGGTCACGATGCCCAGCCGGTAGCTGCGCGCCAGGATGCGCAGGGCGTCGGGTGTGCCGGGCGTCACCGCGAAGCCGCTACGCACGCGCGTGCCCGTGAAGCGGCGCAGGGCCGGCTCCCATTGTTTCGCGCGGGCCCCCTGCTTGAGGTGAATCAGCAGGCGCAGCAGCCGGTTGACCCATAGCTCAGCCACCAGCATGCCCCGCCGCACGAGGCGCCTGCGCTGCGGTTCGGACAGAAAGTTCGAGAGGAAGGCCAACCGGTGTGCGAGCGCGTGCTCGCGCTCGTGGTCGATTTCCAGCAGTGTGCCGTCCAGGTCAAAGAGGATGCCGCGCACCGGCGTCTGCTGCACGAGCGCCGGCCACTGGGCTGCACGATTGCGCGTTGGGGCCTCCGGCGGGAAGGGTTCCATGTCGAATAGCTTGCGGAAGATATAGCCGATCAGCACGCGCAAGGCGGCAATCGTCGGCGATGCCAGCAAGATGCCCAGCACGCCGCCCAACTCGTTGCCCGCCAACACGCCCAGGATAATGACCGCAGGGTGCAGCCGCACACGACGCCCCACGATGCGCGGCAGCAGATAGAGATTCTCGATCTGCTGGATGGTGATATAGACGCCCATCACGAGAAGCGCGTACCAGAGATTCGGCAGTGGCAGCCACGTAGATCCCAGGAAGAGGGCGATCGCGACGCCGGGAATGGCGGCCAGGAAGGGTCCGACCGCAGGCACGAACTCCATCAGGCCGGAGATGAGCCCCAGCACCGGCGCGTTGCGCACGCCCAGGATGGTCATGGCGAGCCAGACGACAATGCCGACGATGAAGCCCAGGATCAACTGGCCGCGCACGAACGCGTCCCAGATATGGCATAACTCGCGCCACAGGCGGCCCAGCTCCGGCCGCCAGGGCGCCGGGATTTGCTCCGCGATGCCCTTGCCGATGACCGGCCCATCGCGCACGATATAGAAGGCCACGACGAGGATCAGGAAGGCCCAGAAGACGCCGTTGATGGCCCCGCGGACGACACCTGCTGCGCCTGTTGCCACTGAGCCCAGGATAGTTTGCAGGCTCACGATGTTCGTGAATTCGGGGCCGATCAGCCCGCGCAGCCATTCGTTGATCGGTTCGTAGTAGGGCCCGAGGTCAAGGCTCCACGACGGCGTGATCGTGATCGGTTTCGGCGTGGCCTCCAGCAGTTCCTGCACTATGTTGACCAGGGTGTTGCCGAAGGCGGTCAATGCATTGACGAGCCACGGTGTGATGATGGCCGGCACGGTCAGCAGCAGAAGCACCACGATCATCTCGGTGAGGAAGACGACCGGCGTGCGGGGCCAGCCGGTGTTGCGGATGAAGCGGTCAACCGGCAGCGACACGAGATAGGCCAGCAGCAGCGTCAGGATGACAGGCGCGAGAATCACGCTCGTCCTCGTCAGCAGCCAGACTGCCGCGACGAGTGCGACGATGATGACGAGTTGCTTGAAGAAGGGATTCCAGCGCGTGTTCATCGGTATCTGCTCCGGCCGAGGCTCCATCTTACCATACGGTCGGCAAAGAATTAAGTTCCGTAGGGCTGATTGCCAATCCACCCTACAACGACGGCGGCGATTCTACTGCGCACCCATCGCTGGCAACGCGCGTTCTGGGAAACCAGTCGCGATCGTTAAAAGACAGGACCGCCATGACAGACAGGTGTTGTCACGGCGGTCTCTGACGATCTTGCGGGCGACTTTCAGGCCGGCCCTAATTCAGCAGGCCAACCTCATCCAGCGGCCAGTAGCGCACCAGGGCACGGCCGATGATCTGTTCCATCGTGACCGGGCCGAACGTGCGCGAGTCCCGGCTGGCCGACCGGTTGTCGCCCATTACGAATACGGTGAGCGGCGGCACGATCCACGAGCGGCCCCCGCCGAGGGTGTCCTGGTCGAGATACGGTTCATCGATCGGCACGCCGTCGATGAACACACGGCCATCTGCGACCGTCACGCGCTCGCCGGGCAGGCCCACGACCCGCTTGATGAGCAGTTCAGGACTGCCGCCGGGATCGTGCAGCACTACAACGTCGCCGCGGCGCGGCCCGTGGAAGCGGTACGACAGCTTCTCGATGACCAGCCGCTCGTTCGTGTGCAGGCTGGGCTCCATGCTCTGGCCGTACACGCGGGTGGCCTGGGCGAGGAACACATGGATCAGCAGCGCGATGATGATGGCAGGCAGAATCGTGCCCATCACATCGCGCAGCATGGCTCTCAACCAGCCGTCACCTGCCGGACGGGCCGGCACGGGGGCCGCCGCGTCCGTGGCAGGTTGCGTGATTGTCGCTGCGTCCAGAGCGCCAGGTTCGGGCGCCGGAGAGGTCGCTGAGTCCATTGCCTTTTCCCAAGAGTGAGATGTTATCGCCGGCTCGGCCCGCGATCACTCCTGCGGTCGTTGAACCGGCTGCCGCCGCGGTCGCCGCCGCTGCGCGGGCCGCGATCGCCGCTCGGACGGCCGCCGCTGGAACCGCGGTCATGCTCGCGCGCCTCTTCGACAGTCCAGCCTTCCATGACTGCCTGCCGGCTCAACCGGACTTTGCCGGACGGGTCGATATCCGTCACCATGACCGTGATTTCGTCGCCCAACTGCACGACTTCCTCGACGCTCGGCACGCGATAGTCAGCCAGTTGCGAGATATGCACCATGCCGTCCTGGCCGGGCGCAATCTCGACGAACGCGCCGTAGGACTCGATGCGTACGACCTTGCCGGTGTAGATGCGGCCGAGCTTGATCTCTTCGGTCATCTTTTCGATCTCGGTCAGGGCCTGCTCTGCACCGAGGCCCTCGGCGCCGGAAACGAACACGGAGCCGTCATCCTCGATGTCGATCTTGACGCCGTACTGCTCCTGCAGGCTGCGAATCATCTTGCCGCCGGGGCCGATGACCTTGCCGATCTTCTCCGGGTCGATGTGCGTCGTCAGGATGCGCGGGGCATGGACGGACAGGTTGCGCCGCGCCTCGGGCAGCACGGCCAGCATCTTGTCCAGGATGAACAGGCGGCCCTGGAGCGCCTGGGCCAGCGCCTCTTCCAGAATCTGGAAGGTCAGGCCGTGAATCTTGATGTCCATCTGCAGCGCGGTGATGCCGTGGGCCGTGCCTGCGACCTTGAAGTCCATGTCGCCGAGGTGATCCTCGATGCCCTGGATGTCGCTCAGGATGGCGTAGCGCAGATTGGCGCTGTTGACATCACCGTCGGTCACGAGACCCATCGCGATGCCCGCAACCGGCGCCTTGATCGGGACGCCCGCATCCATGAGCGCCAGCGTACTGCCGCAGACAGATGCCATCGAGGTCGAGCCGTTGGAGGCCAGCGCCTCAGAGACCAGCCGCAGCGTGTACGGGAAGGATTCCTGCGCAGGGATCATCGGTTCCAGCGCGCGTTCGGCCAGCGCGCCGTGGCCGATCTCGCGGCGCCGCGGGCCGCGGTTGGGCGCCACTTCGCCGGTCGAGAAGGGCGGGAAGTTATAGTGGTGCATGTAGCGCTTGGACTCTTCGGGGCTCAGCGTGTCCAGCGACTGCGCATCGCCCGGCGTGCCGAGCGTTGCGATGGTCAGGACCTGCGTCTCGCCGCGGGTGAAGAGGCCGCTGCCGTGCACGCGCGGGAGGACACCCACTTCGACCGTGATGGGCCGGATTTCGGTGTAGGCGCGCTCATCCGGGCGAACCTTGTCGCTGAGGATGCGGTCGCGCACGACCTTCTTCTCGATGCTGCTGAAGGCCGACGCCAGCGCCTTCGGGTCATGGGTTTCACCCAGCGCGGCGATCAACTCGATTTCCAGAGCCTTCATCGCGGCGGACTGTTCCTGCTTGGCGAGCGGCTGCGAGAAGATATCGCGCATGCGGCTGCCGATCCAGGTGGTGGCGGCTTCCTCGACGACCGGGTCGCTGGCGAATGCCAGGTACTCGAACTTAGGCTTGCCGATTTCGGCGCGCATGCGGTTCTGCAGCTCGATGATGGGCTGCATGGCTTCGTGGCCCAGCCGGAGCGCCTCGAGCATCATGTCCTCGGGCAGCTCGTCTGCGCCGGCTTCGACCATCAGGATGGCATCGGCAGTGCCGGCCATGCGCAGGTCGAGGGTGCTGGCGGCCATCTGCGGCACGGTCGGGTTGATGATGAACTCGCCGTCCACAAAGCCTACGCGCACCGCGGCGATGGGCCCGTCCCACGGGATCCCGGAGATGGTGACAGCCGCGCTGGCTGCGATGATGCCGAGGACGTCCAGGTGGAGCTCGGGGTCGCGGGCCATCGCGGTGACGATGACCTGCACATCAGTGCGCATGTCCTTCGGGAAGAGCGGGCGCAGCGCGCGGTCGATCAGGCGGGAAACCAGGATGGCCTGGTCGCTGGGGCGGCCTTCGCGGCGCATGAAGCTGCCGGGGATGCGGCCTGCCGCGTAGAGGCGTTCCTCGAAATCCACGCTGAGCGGGAAGAAGTCGATGCCCTCGCGGGGTGCTGCGGAGCAGACCGTGCCCAGCACGAGCGAATCGCCGGAGCGGACGGTGACGGCGCCCCCGGCGAGCTTCGCCAGGGTGCCGCTCTCGATCGCAATCTCGCGGCCGCCGACGGTGACGCTGTAAGAATTCTTCTGCATGTTAACCTTTACCTCTCTCGATACTGTTTGACCCGTTGTGGCACGGTTGTGCAACCTGCGGCTGCCAGGACCGTCCACAAAGCTTTGGCCGGAGAGGTTCAGGGACTGGGGAGTGCTGTCGAAGTCGCTCCTGCGGAGCTTACGCGCTACGCGCCAGCGTAGCGACCTCGACCCCACTCCCCAATTCCTGCGCCTCTGCTCGGCGACGTCCTCACCTTGATCCAGTTTGTGCGCCGTGGCGGAGCCACCGCTCACAGAACCAGAGCTCAGTTAAGGCTGGATACTAAATGCCAAACGAGTAGATACGACAGATCGTATCTACTCGTCCATAGTATGGCTTACGATGTTCGCTTTTTCGATGCAACCTGACTGTCTGCGATGCAATCTGCGCGTTACTTCCGCAAGCCCAACCGCACAATCAGTTCCTTGTAGCGATCGGGTTCCTTCGCGCTGAGGTACGCCAGATGGCGACGGCGCTGCCCGACCAGCTTGAGCAAGCCGCGGCGGGAAGATTGATCCTGCTTGTGCGTCTTCAGATGATCGATCAGCGAGTTGATGCGCGTCGTGAGAATCGCGACCTGTACCTCAGGCGACCCCGTATCACTGCCGTGTACGTGGTATTCCTGAATGATGGCATCCTTTTCATTTTTCGACAGAGCCATGGAACACACTCCTTGTTGGATGTGACCGAGACACCGCTGGAATACCGAGGCGCATGTCCCAGTCGGGCATTACGGGTTGGAGTATATCACGAGCGGCGGAATGGGGCAAGTTAGGGCGACGCTTCTGCCGCAGGGCCTGTTTCAGAGCCTGGCATAGCGGTCGAAGCCGCCTTCGCTGGCAATGGTCTGGCCCGTGATCCAGCGGGCGTGATCGCTGT